>NZ_AP026945.1:2882045-3202272 GCF_026000695.1 Limnospira platensis NIES-39 | reverse complement strand
ACGTCTACTGTACCTGGGAAGGCGGTAGGGAAGCCGAACGGGTCCATGAGGAAGTATTCCGGTTTGAACAACTTTGGCAAAACTGGGCTCCCAATGTGAGGGTGTTTGAAATACCCGAAGCCGTCCGCGCCCAACTGCTGCGCTACACGCCCATATCCAAACCCACCTGGGAACCGGCACAGGAATTTGAGACTACAGGGGATGACCCACCGCCGCCACAAGTTGCCGATACCGCCGCCGAATTGAGTCAGGAAGTGGAAGCCTTCGCCGCCCTGTTGGACTTACCGAACTCTCCCGGTTGTCTGGACTTCTGCCTAAAATCCATCCCTGTGCAACTCTGGCCCCACCAATTGAAAATCCTGCGCCGGGTGGCGGAAACCTTCCCCCGCAGTTTCCTGATCGCCGACGAGGTGGGGCTGGGTAAAACGGTGGAAACGGGGGCTATCTTGCGTTATCTGCTGGTTAGCGGTCGGGTAAAACGGGTGTTGGTGCTGGCTCCGGCTAGTGTTCAGTCTCAGTGGCACGAGGAACTTAGGGAAAAGTTTAACCTGCACTTCTGGAGTTACGGACAGAAAGAATTTAAGGACCCCTACGGGGCTGTATCAACGGTCAGAGAAGCCGAAAACCCCTGGAACCGTCACCCCCTTATCGTCGCGTCTTCTCACCTGGTGCGTCGCCGGGAACGCAGCCAGGAACTATTGGCAGCGGAACCCTGGGATTTGGTGGTCCTTGATGAAGCGCACCACGCCCGCCGCCGGACTCCGAAAGCACACCAGGATACCCCTAACAGCCTCCTGGAGTTGATGGGACAACTGCGCGATCGCACCAGGTCGCTGTTGCTGCTGTCGGCGACTCCTATGCAAATAGACGCGATCGAGGTGTTTGACCTGCTGGAGTTGCTGGGACTCTACGGACACTGGCGCTACGGGGAAAACTTCTGCGACTACTTCGCTTCCCTCTCGGAACCGCCAGACCCGTTTATCCTGGAGTTATGGCAAAATATGTCTGTGGATTACTTCCGGGGGGGCGGGGAACCTTGCTCGCGCCTGCAAGGGTTTCTGGGCGATCGCGATCGACTACTAAGCTACAAACTACAGGATATCTGGCAACGGGGTCAAAGGATGGTTAACCCTAAACAACTCTGTGGGGATGAGTCCTTTGTGGCTAGTTCCCGCCAATACCTCAGTACGAATACTCCCCTAAAAGACCTGATGTTTCGACATACCCGCGACACGCTGCGAGAATATTACCGCCTAGGACTGCTGGAAGAAGATATCCCCCGCCGGGTGGTGACCGACAACGCGATTTCTCTGGAAGGCGATCGCGAAATTCCCCTCTACCAAGCAGTTAGCGATTATGTCCGCCACTTCTACCGCCTCGCCCAAAAGCACGATCGCAAGGCTTTGGGGTTTCTGATGACTCTCTACCGCAAGCGCCTCACCAGTTCGTTTTATGCGATTCAAGAGTCCCTTAAACGGCGTTTACTCCGTTCTAATATCACGCCGGATGACCTGGTGGACCTCGAAGAAGCCGAAGATGTGGCGATCGAGGGTTTGCAGCCTTACCTCGAACAGGTAGACCCCAAGGAAATTGAGTATTTGGAAGATTTGCTGCGACAGTTTGAAAATACCGGGGAGGATAGTAAGTTGTCGTTTCTCCTGGAAACTCTGCGCCGGGAGTTCCTCGAACGCGATAGCGCGATCGTTTTTACCCAGTATACTGATACCATGGACTACCTACGAGAACAGTTGCGATCGCTTTATGGCGATCGGCTGGCCTGCTATTCGGGGCGGGGCGGGGAACTTCCCGTCCAAGACCCTGAACCTTCCTGGCGGGTGGTTCCCAAGGGGAAAATCAAAAACCTGTTTCGCCAAGGGGAAATTCAACTCCTCCTCTGTACGGAGTCAGCCAGCGAAGGGCTCAATTTGCAAACCTGCGGGGTTCTGATTAACTATGATTTACCCTGGAACCCTATGCGAGTTGAACAACGCATTGGCCGCGTAGACCGGATCGGGCAACGCTACCCGACGGTTAAGATCCACAACCTCTACTATGATGGCACGGTGGAAGCTAAGGTTTACCGCCGCCTGCGAGAGAGAATAGGCCTATTTACTAATGTGGTGGGGAACCTACAGCCTATTTTAGCTCGGGTTCCCACGTTTATCGAGCAGGCGGTGATGAGTGCTGACCCGGAAGAAGAGGATGTGCTGATGGCCTCTTTTGAGGATGGCTTCCTCACTGACTCCCTCAACCCCTCCCTCGATGAAATGGTGAAAATTGATGTAGAGGCAGACCTGGCTCAGTTGCGCCACTCCCTGCCACGGTCTCCCCTCACTTGGGAGGCTCTGGAAACCCTGTTCTCCCATTCCCAGATACTCCGGGCGGCGGGGTTTCACTTCCAAAAAGAGGGCGATCGCCTTTGGACTCTCTTCTCTGGGGAAAATGGCGATCGACACCGGGTCACTTTTTCCCCGCAGGTCTTCGAGGCTGACCCAGACCTCCCATTGATTACCTGGGGAGACCCCCTCTTTCACCTCCTCCTCGAAAGGGTTAGGGCTACCCTCGAAAAAACAGCCCCCAGGGGTTGACAACCACCCAGAGTTAATGCTAAGATATTGACATATCGCTACATAATTGAATATTTGCCGTTATAAAAAAAATGGTTATATCTCAATTATACTAAATGATAGCATAACTAAAAGCAAAAAGCAACCCCGCCAACTGAGTGCAAAAGAAATTGGGGCGGCGGGGGAAAATTTTTAGGGTTTGCTCAGGGAAGTTGTTCTTGATGTCTCCATAGAGTGATACCCTAAGAAATGGCAATATTAAATTCTTCTAAAGCTTGCCGAAACATCGGATTAGCGAAATAAGGAAATAGGCGAAAGCATGGTCAGCACCGCAGAAAAAACAAAAATCGGCTACATTACCCAAGTAATTGGTCCAGTTGTAGATATTAAGTTCCCTGATGGCAAACTGCCGGAAATCTACAACGCTCTGAAAATCTCTGGCAAAAACGAAGCCGGCCAAGAGATTTCCGTGGTCTGTGAAGTTCAACAACTTCTTGGTGATAACCAAGTGCGATCGGTTGCCATGAGTGGCACAGATGGCTTGGTTCGCGGTATGGAAGCTACAGACACTGGCAGAGCGATTCAGGTTCCAGTAGGTTCTGGAACCCTAGGTCGGATCTTTAACGTTGTTGGTGAACCTATTGATAACCTGGGTCCGGTTCCCAATGATGAAACTTCTTCTATCCACCGCCCGGCACCGGCTTTCGTAGATTTGGAGACTAGCCCATCAGTCTTTGAAACAGGTATTAAAGTAGTAGACCTGTTGGCTCCCTATCGTCGTGGAGGCAAAATCGGCCTGTTTGGGGGGGCTGGTGTTGGTAAAACTGTAATTATTATGGAGTTGATCAACAACATCGCTAAGGCTCACGGGGGTGTTTCCGTGTTTGGTGGTGTGGGAGAGCGTACCCGCGAAGGGAATGACCTCTACAACGAAATGATCGAGTCCGGGGTAATTAATAAAGAAGATCTGCCTCAGTCTAAGGTGGCTCTGGTTTATGGACAGATGAATGAACCCCCCGGAGCGCGGATGCGGGTGGCTCTGTCGGCTCTGACAATGGCTGAATACTTCCGTGATGTCAGTAAACAAGACGTTCTATTATTTATTGACAATATCTTCCGGTTTGTACAAGCGGGTTCGGAAGTGTCTGCACTCCTGGGACGGATGCCTTCTGCTGTGGGATATCAGCCCACCTTGGGCACGGAAATGGGTGAGCTGCAAGAACGGATTACTTCTACTAAAGAGGGCTCAATTACCTCTATCCAAGCGGTATATGTTCCGGCTGATGACTTGACAGACCCGGCACCGGCTACTACTTTCGCTCACTTGGACGCGACTACTGTATTGTCTCGTGCTTTGGCATCGAAGGGTATTTATCCGGCGGTTGACCCCCTCGATTCTAGTTCGACTATGTTACAGCCTAGTGTGGTCGGGGAAGAACACTACCAGACTGCTCGTGCTGTACAGTCTACTTTGCAGCGCTATAAGGAACTGCAAGATATTATCGCGATTCTGGGTCTTGATGAACTTTCCGAAGAAGACCGCCTAGTTGTGGCTCGGGCTCGGAAAATTGAACGCTTCCTATCTCAGCCTTTCTTTGTGGCTGAGGTGTTTACTGGTTCTCCGGGTCAGTATGTGCCCCTGGAAAAAACTATTAAGGGTTTCCAGATGATTCTCAATGGAGAACTAGACCACCTGCCAGAACAAGCCTTTTATCTGGTCGGTGATATCGATATGGCGATCGCTAAAGGCGAAAAAATGAAGGCTGAGAATAAATAACTCGGTCTGAATTAACCTGGAAAGGTGTAGTTAGAGAGTCAGAGTCAGAGGAGATAATCCGCCTGATTCTGATTCTTGAGTGCAAAAAAGGCGCTTCAATTGTGGATTTTACTATTAATAACTGAAAATGACATTAACTGTGCGTGTTATAGCCCCAGACCAAACGGTTTGGGATGATACGGCTCAAGAGGTGATTCTCCCAAGCACTACAGGTCAGCTTGGTATTCTTAGTGATCACGCTCCCCTACTAACGGCTTTAGATCCGGGAGTTATGAGGGTGAGAGCTAAAAATGAATGGATGAGTATTGCCCTAATGGAAGGGTTTGCTGAAGTTCAAAACAATGAAATAACTGTTCTGGTCAATGGTGCCGAAAAGGGTACAAATATTGATGTTGAGAAGGCTCGCGAAGCCTTTAATCAAGCTCAAGCAGCCCTAGAAACTGCTAACGCTGGTGCTAATGTGCAGGAACAACTGAAAGCGAAGCAAGGGTTGAAGCGTGCCAGAGCCCGTCTACAGGCGGCGGGTGACAAGGTGGTGGAATAACCAGTTTCTGGTGAAATCAACCACCAAGAAAGAAGAGACAAGGCGTGCTTATAGACAGGGCGTGCCTTGTCTGTGCGTTTTTTATGAAAAGGTTTAGTGATGGTTTTTCAGACTGTCAATTAAGTGAACTAGCCAACGATACAGGAGAGGATAGTTGCTAATTGATCAGCATTGTCGATAATTGCCGTTTGGCGGTAAATACAACCGGGGGGTTAGGGTTTGCCACCATATCAAATGCGATCGCAGCCTATACAGTATTAAATATATATCGCAAATAGCGAGGAAAGGTTAGTTGACAAGGAGTTTAACCGTCCCCTAGAGGTTCGGTAAATACCCCTTCATGAAAATGACTAACCGCCCACAGTATAGAGATAAGAATCGATCCTGAAGATCTTATTCAAATAAGAACCCCCGGACTAAATTAAAGTTTCCAGGTTTGACCTGTGGTCAGATACTTGGGTGAATCGATAACGCCTGAGTAAAGCCGATTTTGTAGTTATGATAGGAGCAAAGACACCAATATGGGAAAGGTAGTTGGAATTGACTTAGGAACCACAAACTCTTGTGTAGCGGTAATGGAAGGTGGTAAACCCACCGTAATCGCTAATGCTGAGGGTCTTCGCACCACCCCGTCAGTAGTTGCTTATGCTAAAAATGGCGATCAGCTAGTGGGACAAATCGCCAAGCGCCAAGCGGTAATGAACCCCGACAACACATTCTATTCAGTAAAACGGTTCATTGGCCGTAAGCAGGAAGAAGTTAGTAATGAGTCTACAGAAGTTTCTTACAAGGTTCTCAGAGACAGTAGCGGCAACGTTAAGCTAGACTGTCCGGCACGAGATAGACAATTTGCGCCAGAGGAAATTTCCGCCCAGGTACTACGCAAACTGGTAGAAGATGCTAGTACCTATCTAGGGGAAACGGTAACGGAAGCTGTAATCACTGTTCCGGCTTACTTTAATGACTCTCAACGCCAAGCGACTAAGGATGCTGGTAAAATTGCTGGTATTGAAGTTAAGCGGATTATTAACGAGCCTACGGCTGCTTCCCTAGCCTATGGGATGGATAAAAAAAGCAATGAGACTATTTTAGTCTTTGACCTTGGGGGTGGTACTTTTGATGTTTCCATCCTAGAAGTGGGTGATGGGGTATTTGAGGTATTGGCTACCTCTGGTGATACTCACCTGGGTGGTGATGACTTCGACAAGAAAATAGTGGACTACCTCGCTGGGGAGTTCATGAAAGGAGAAGGCGTTGATCTGCGTAAGGATAAACAGGCGCTACAACGGCTAACAGAAGCGTCGGAAAAAGCGAAGCAGGAACTATCTAGCGTTACCCAAGCTGAAATTAACTTGCCGTTTATTACGGCGACTAGCGATGGTCCTAAACATTTGGATATGACCCTGACCCGCGCTAAGTTTGAGGAAATCTGCTCTGATTTAATTGACCGCTGTCGTATTCCTGTGGAAAATGCGATCCGGGATGCGAAACTGGATAAGTCTGCTATTAATGAAGTGGTAATGGTGGGCGGGTCTACTCGTATTCCGGCGGTTAAGGAGTTGGTTAAACGGGTTCTGGGTAAGGAACCTAACCAAACGGTCAACCCTGATGAAGTGGTGGCTGTGGGTGCGGCAATTCAAGCGGGTGTTCTGGCTGGTGAGGTTAAGGATATTCTGCTGCTAGATGTTACCCCTCTGTCTCTGGGTGTGGAAACTCTGGGCGGTGTGATGACTAAGATTATTCCCCGTAATACGACGATTCCTACTAAGAAGTCTGAGGTGTTCTCAACTGCAGTTGATGGTCAGACTAATGTGGAGATTCACGTTCTCCAGGGTGAACGGGAAATGTCCAATGATAACAAGAGTTTGGGAACTTTCCGCCTAGATGGGATTCCTCCGGCTCCCCGTGGTGTTCCTCAAATTGAGGTAACTTTTGATATTGATGCCAATGGTATCTTGAATGTTACCGCTAAGGATAAGGGTACTGGTAAGGAACAATCTATCAGCATTACTGGTGCTTCTACTTTACCGGATACGGAAGTTGAACGTATGGTTAAGGAAGCTGAAAAGAATGCAGCCACCGACCGTGAACGCCGCGAACGTATTGACCGTAAGAACCAGGCTGATACTTTGGCTTATCAGGCTGAAAAGCAAATTTCGGAACTGGGTGATAAGGTTCCGGCTGAGGATAAGTCTAAGATTGAGGCTATGATTAAGGACTTGCGGGATGCGATCGCTCAAGAAAATGATGATCAGATTAAAACCTTGACTACTGATCTGCAACAGGCGCTATATACTCTCAGCAGTAATCTATATCAGCAAGCTGGTGGCGCAGCGCCGGGTGCTGAAGGGCCTGGACCGGGTGCGGGTCCCAATGATGGTGACGGCGGCGGTTCTGATGATGTGATTGATGCGGACTTTACCGAGGCTAAATAAGTTAGTTAA
The DNA here is from genome assembly GCF_026000695.1 of Limnospira platensis NIES-39. GTDB lineage: Bacteria > Cyanobacteriota > Cyanobacteriia > Cyanobacteriales > Microcoleaceae > Limnospira > Limnospira platensis. Next base: position 3,194,940 of record NZ_AP026945.1, on the reverse strand, counting down.
GGTTGGGTATTGCACATAATTAGACTCGGATTCACTGATAGAGGGTATTATATTAATATCCCTCTATTTTTTTGGGAATTTGTCGAGGAGGTTCTTTGAAAAAAGCGATCGCATTACGAGAACTCAGACAATTTAGTGATTTTTTAGATCGAGCTATTCGGATTCCGGGAACTTCCCAAGGTATTGGTTTAGATCCTCTCATCGGATTAATTCCCGGTGGTGGTGATTTATTGGGAGCGGTATTAGCTGGATATATTGTGTTTAGGTCTTTCCAATTAGGTCTACCTAAGAAATTATTGCTGATTATGACATACAATATTGTTATAGATACGGTGTTAGGAACTGTGCCTATATTTGGTGATTTATTTGATGTCCTTTGGAAAGCCAATGTTAAAAATGTCGATATTTTAGAATCCTATTTAATGGATTCTGAAGAGGAAGATATAACCAATATTAACAACTATTCAGATGGGGATTTTAGGGGTAAGGGTTGCCTGATATTTACGGCGGTGTTATTCAGCATACTAATCCTAATTTTGGCATTAATAATTATCCTGGCTATAACAGGTTAAATAATGTGGAATTACCTAGATATATGGGCAGAAATTCTGGATAAAGCAGGATTATATATCAAAGGGCGATCGCTTTAATCATACTTAACCAAAATTTAACATATAGTAACTGCCAGAATAATTAGGGAGTTGGCTGTTCCCTGTGGTAAGGAAAGACCAGGTACAGCTTATCTATACTTTTCAGTGTTAAACTTCCTATAGTATGTATTAACTGTTACCCGATTCAGGTATTATCCAATCAATCACCTGTTTCCCTGACTCCCAGGATGAATTTGAGATTATGGCAAAATCTAAAAAAACCGACAACTCCACATCTGTCAAAATTGACATGAGGGACCCTCAATACTTTTTTAACCGAGAACTTAGTTGGTTAGAATTTAACCGCCGGGTACTAGCGGAAGCATTAGATTCTCGCACGCCACTATTAGAGCGTCTAAAATTTATGGCAATATTTAGTTCCAATTTAGACGAATTTTTTATGGTGAGGGTAGCCGGGTTAAAACGACAAATGGAAGCCCATGTTAATAAACTTACCCCTGACGGTAGCACTCCCAGACAGCAGCTTACAGAAATTCACGAAAAGTTGCTACCCATGGTATCTGAGCAACATAATGTTTTCGATAAAACTATCAAAGCTGAACTCGCCCAACATAATATTCACCTACTAAACTACATCGACTTAAATCAGGAACAGCGTAACTATTTACACGAGTATTTCGAGTCACAAATTTTCCCAGTTCTCACTCCGTTAGCCATTGATAGAAGCCATCCTTTTCCCTACTTATCTAACCTCAGTCTTAATCTAGTGGTGGTGCTAAAAAATCCCGAAACTAACGAAGATTTATTAGCTAGAATTAAAGTCCCGAAACTATTACCTAGATTTATTGCACTTCCCAACCAATCCCATAAACCCGAAGAAGGCGAGAGTTATTTTTGGGCGGGAGTTCCGATTGAACAGCTAATTGCTCATAATTTGGAATCTCTATTTCTGGGAATGAATATTCTGGATTACTATCCTTTCCGAATTACCCGGGATGCGGATTTATCGGTTCAGGAGGATGAAGGGGATGATTTATTACTAGCAATTGAACAGGAGTTAAGGAAGCGGCGTTTAGGCGGTTCTGTGGTGAGATTAGAAGTAAATACCGCCATGCCCCAGTATATCAGAGATATGCTAATGGAGGAACTAGAAATAGCTCCAGAGGATATTTATAGCTTAGATGGACTGCTAGACCTGAAAGATTTGATGTCGTTTATATCCCTTCCTATACCGGAGTTAAAAGATGCTGATTGGACTCCGGCTCTACCCAAATGGTTAGCTGATAGTGATGAAACTACCTGTTCGAGTAATGGTGAACTGGAAAAGGATATTTTTGCGATTATTCGACAGGGTGATGTATTGGTGCATCATCCTTATCAATCTTTTTCAGCAACAGTACAGCAGTTTATTACCCAGGCGGCGGATGATCCGAATGTATTGGCGATTAAGATGACTTTGTACCGAACTTCTGGGGATTCGCCAATTATTAATGCTCTGATTGCGGCGGCGGAGAATGGTAAACAGGTGGCGGCTTTAGTGGAGTTAAAGGCGCGATTTGATGAGGAAAATAATATTCATTGGGCGCGGAAGTTAGAACAGCGGGGAGTTCATGTGGTTTATGGGGTGGTGGGGTTAAAAACCCATACCAAAATTGTGATGGTTGTGCGCCATGAAGAAGGTCATATCCGCCGTTATGTTCATATTGGTACGGGAAACTATAACCCCAAAACGGCGAAACTTTATACAGATTTGGGGTTGTTTAGTTGTCGGGAAGAGTTGGGAGAGGATTTAACGGATTTGTTTAATTTCTTGACTGGGTATTCTCGCCAACAGTCCTATCGGAAATTGCTGATTGCGCCTGTGAATATGCGCGATCGCTTTTTGGGTTTAATTCGCCGAGAAATTGACAACTGTAACGCCGGGAAGACGGGGCGAATTGTGGCGAAGATGAATTCTTTAGTTGACCCGGAAATAATTGCTACTCTTTATGAGGCTTCCATGGCGGGAGTAACGATTGATTTAATTGTGCGAGGGATTTGTTGTTTACGTCCGGGGGTGAAAGGAATTAGTGAAAATATCAATGTAATTAGTATTGTGGGGCGATTTCTGGAACACTCTCGGATTTTCTATTTCCACAATAATGGTGAGGAGGAGGTTTATATTGGTTCAGCAGATTGGATGCCAAGAAATTTGAACCGACGAGTAGAGGCGATCGCACCCGTGGAAGAACCGAAACTTGCCAAAGATTTACAGGAAATCCTAGGGATTATGCTATCAGATAATCGTCATGCTTGGGATTTACAGTCAGACGGGATTTATATTCAGCGTCAACCGGCTGATAAGGCTCCTCAACTAAGCGCCCAAACAATTTTTATGGAAACTGCGGAAACGGGGAAATAAAGTCCCATCAAAGGGCAAAAAAACCCCACCGTTTATAGGTGGGGTAAATTGTCGTAACTGTTAAGAAATCAATCTCCAATTCCCCCTGTTATCAAGGGAGAATTAAGGAGACTGAATTAGTCTAGGTCAGGCATAGCGAGAACTGGCTCAGTCTCGCGATCAATTCCTTTTTCAAAGCCAGCCACAGCAGCGCGGGCGCGACCTGCGTGCCACAAGTGACCAATCAGGAAGAAGAAAGCGAGAATAAAGTGAGAAGCAGCCAGCCAAGCACGGGGGTTAACGTAGTTGAACCCTTGAGCTTCGGTAATGATACCGCCTACGGAGTTGATAGAACCGTTAGGAGCATGGGTCATGTACTCAGCAGCGCGACGTACTTGCCAAGGCTGAATGTCATTTTTGAGTTTGTTCAGGTCAAGGCCGTTAGGTCCACGCAGAGGCTCAAGCCAGGGGCCTTTGAAGTCCCAGAAACGCATGGTTTCACCACCGAAGATGATTTCACCAGTGGGGGAGCGCATCAGGTATTTACCCAGACCAGTGGGGCCTTGGGCGGAACCGATGTTAGCACCGAGTTTTTGGTCACGAACTAGGAACACAAAGGACTGAGCTTGGGATGCTTCAGCGTTAGTGGGGCCATAGAATTCGCTGGGATAAGCGGTGTTGTTAAACCAGACGAAAGCGGAGGCAATGAAAGCCATCAGAGACAAAGCACCGAGGCTGTAGGATAGATAGGCTTCTCCAGACCAGATGAAGGCACGACGAGCCCAACCAAAGGGCTTAGTCAAGATGTGCCAAACACCACCAGCGATGCAGATCAGACCGATCCAGATATGACCGCCGATGATATCTTCCATGTTGTCTACACCAATCATCCAACCTTCACCACCGAAGGGAGCTTTCAGCAGGTAGCCAAAGATTACCAACGGGTTGAGGGTAGGATTGTTGATGATACGAACGTCACCACCACCAGGAGCCCAAGTATCGTAGACACCGCCAAGGAACATGGCTTTGAATACGAGTAAAAGGGCACCGCAGCCCAACAGAATCAGGTGATAACCGATGATGTTGGTCATTTGGTTTTTATCTTTCCAGTCGTATCCGAAGAAGGAGGAATATTCTTCCAGGACTTCAGGACCACGAACAGCGTGATAAATGCCACCTAAGCCGAGAACTGCAGAGGAGATCAAGTGTAGTACGCCGACGACGAAGTAGGGGAAAGTGTTAATCACTTCACCACCAGCGCCGACACCCCAACCTTGGGTAGCCAAGTGAGGCAACAGAATCAGACCTTGCTCGTACATGGGCTTTTCGGGAACGAAGTGGGACACTTCAAACAGGGTCATTGCCCCAGCCCAGAATACGATTAGTCCAGCATGGGCTACATGAGCGCCCAGCAGTTTTCCAGAAAGATTGATTAAACGAGCGTTACCAGACCACCAAGCGAACCCTGTGGATTCTTGGTCGCGACCGCCTAAGTAAGAATTGCTAGAGAGCGTTACCACGCGGTAATACCTCCTCAGGGAATACAAAGTTTTGATGAGGTTGATCGGCTGGAGCCATCCAAGCGCGAATACCCTCGTTGAGCAGAATGTTCTTAGTATAGAAGGTTTCAAACTCAGGATCTTCTGCTGCGCGCAGTTCTTGTGACACGAAGTCATAAGCCCGCAGGTTTACAGCTAGACCCACTACACCGATGGAACACATCCACAGGCCTGTTACGGGAACGAACAGCATGAAGAAGTGTAACCAACGTTTGTTTGAAAAAGCAATACCGAAAATTTGAGACCAAAAGCGGTTGGCTGTCACCATGGAATAGGTTTCTTCCGCTTGGGTGGGTTCAAAGGCTCGGAAGGTGTTAGAACCTTCTCCGTCTTCAAACAGGGTGTTTTCTACTGTAGCACCATGAATAGCACATAGTAGCGCACCACCGAGGATGCCAGCAACTCCCATCATGTGGAAGGGGTTGAGAGTCCAGTTATGGAATCCTTGGAAAAATAGGATAAACCGGAAGATGCCTGCCACCCCAAAGCTGGGAGCAAAGAACCACCCGGACTGACCCAAGGGGTACATTAAGAATACGCTCACGAACACGGCAATAGGGCCGGTGAAAGCGATCGCATTATAAGGACGAATGCCAACCAACCGGGCGATTTCTAACTGACGCAGGCAGAACCCAATCAGTGCGAAAGCTCCGTGCAGGGCAACAAAAGCCCATAAACCCCCTAATTGGCACCAGCGGGTAAAGTCCCACTGAGCTTCGGGACCCCACAGGAACAGTAGGGAGTGGCCCAAACTGTTGGCGGGGGTGCTGACGGCAGCGGTCAGGAAGTTGCAACCTTCTAGGTAGGAACTGGCGAGTCCGTGGGTGTACCAAGAGGTAACAAAGGTGGTTCCTGTCAACCATCCCCCAATCGACAGATAGGCGCAGGGGAAAAGCAGGATACCCGACCATCCCACAAATACGAACCGATCGCGCTTCAGCCAGTCATCGAGGACATCAAACCATCCTCTGGTGACTTGAGGGCGCTCGACTGCTATAGTCATTTGAGAACGTTCCTCGGGATTTTTTAAGGATCATGCTTTATTAAGCAAGTTAACATAAATATATATTACAGTTAACATTTTTGGCAAAGGTTTATGAGATTTTTATGAACACACAGACAGAAAAGGCCGCTATGGGCGATCGCATTCTTGAAAAGCAAATCTTAGGTTCGCGTCGCTTCAGTAACTACTTTTGGGCGACCACAATCACTGTTGGCGGGGTAGGTTTTCTGCTGGCTGGGCTTTCCAGCTATTTAGGCAAGAACCTGTTACCCTTTGCTGACCCCTCCCAATTAATTTTTCTACCCCAGGGGCTGGTCATGGGACTGTATGGCACTGCTGCCATATTATTAGCGACATACCTATGGCTAGTCGTTATCTGGGATCTTGGTGGCGGTTATAATAAATTTGACCAGGAAACTGGGGAAATCCAGATTTTTCGTTGGGGGTTTCCTGGCAAGAACCGCCGGGTTGAGTTCAACTGCAATCGTTCCCAAGTCCAATCTATTCGGGTAGATATCAAAGAAGGACTTAGCCCCCGTCGCGCCTTGTATCTAAAATTAAAGGATAGGCGGGAAATTCCTTTAACCAGGGTAGGCCAGCCTATGGCTTTATCTGACCTAGAAAATGATGGGGCCCAACTCGCTAAGTTTCTACAGGTTCCCCTGGAGGGACTTTAACATCAGCTAGATGAAAAATAGACTACTCACAATGATTAGAGGGTGGCTGTGGCTTTTGTCTCTGGTAGCGCTGGTTATGGTAACTGGCTGTGGCAGCCCATCAACTGGGGACTCCATGGATGCCCAAAATACCACGCCACCCGGCAGCAGTCAAAGGGCTGCTTCGATTTCTGCAACTAATAATTCAAGCATAATGAGTAATTTATCAAGACTCGAAGGAAAGGCAACTATTGTCATGACGGTTAACGGATCGCCGATTACTATTGAAGTGGACGGCGAAGCCGCCCCAATTACGGCGGGAAATTTTGTAGATCTCGTTAATCGTGGGGTTTATGATGGGGTGTCTTTTCATCGTGTCGTGCGCGACCCACAACCTTTTGTGGTTCAGGGTGGCGACCCCCAAAGTAAGGATGAAACTGTTCCGACTTCTCGGTTAGGTACAGGGGGATTTATTGACCCGGAGACTTCCCAACAGCGCTATATCCCCTTGGAAATTAAACCGAGGAATGCGGATGAACCTATTTATGGCAAAACCTTTGATCAGGCTAAGATTAATGTGGCTCCCGTATTAAGCCATACCCGGGGGGCGGTAGCTATGGCTCGTTCAGCATTACCTGATTCTGCTTCTTCTCAGTTCTATTTTGCTCTGTCGGATTTGCCTTTCCTCGATGGCAATTATGCGGTTTTTGGCTATGTTGTCGATGGTATGGCGGTTGTAGACCAAATTGAACAGGGCGATCGCATTGAGTCGGCTAAGATTATTACGGGGTTAGAAAACCTCAAAAATTAGCAGATTGTTACGATTTGCAACAAGAAACTTAGTTTCTAGGTTGGTCAGTGGCTGTGGATGTTGTGGTGACAGGAATAGGTTTGCGTTCGGCTTTCGGCGCTCTCAACCAGACTTGGGAAGCCATCATGAAGGGTCAGACGGCGATCGCCTTGTCTCAACCTTTCCGGGAACTTCCCCCGTCGCCTCTAGCAATGTGGGGAAGCCAACCGGGCCACCTACAGCCACTAATTCAGCCGACAGTGGCTGATACTTTAGCAGATGCCGGGTTAGAATTTCCCTTAACTGATTGTGGGGTAGTAGTTGGGTCTTCTCGTGGCTACCAAGCCGATTTAGAAGGACTGGCTAGGGACACTACAGACGGTTGTCTGGGATTATTCCCTGGTTTTCTCCATGGTCAACTAGCCGCTACGATCGCCGGTATAATTGGCTCTGAGGGTCCGGTATTGAGTCCTATGGCGGCTTGTGCGACGGGACTATGGGCGATCGCTCAAGGATTTGAGTTAATTAAAACCCAACAATGTCAGCGTGTGATCGTTGGGGCGATCGAGGCTCCCATTACTCCCCTAAGTTTAATCGGATTTGCGAAAATGGGTGCTTTAGCCTCTGAGTCTGCTTACCCATTTTCTCGGCGGCGAGATGGTTTAGCATTGGGAGAGGGGGCGGCGCTTTTGGTATTGGAGTCAGCAGAACTTGCCCATAGTCGCCATGGTAAAATTTATGGCAGTATTTTAGGCTTTGGTGTCACCGTAGATGCCTGCTATCATAATAAGCCTGATGGTGAGGGAAAAAGTGCGATCGCTGCTATTCAAAGAAGCCTTAATCACAGCCATCTTCATCCTACTGATATTGATTATATTCACGCCCACGGAACTGCTACCATTTTAAATGATAAACACGAAGCCTTTATTATTAATCAACTATTCCCCGATGGTGTAGCGGTGAGTTCCACCAAAGGCGCAACAGGTCACACTTTAGGCGCTTCTGGTGCTTTGGGGGTCGCCTTTTGTTTAAAGGCATTAGAACAGCAACTTTTACCGCCTTGTGTAGGGTTACAGGATTTAGAATTTCACCTAGATGTAGTCACCACTCCCCGGTCAACTGTCGTCAATAATGTGCTATGTTTAGGGTTTGGATTTGGGGGACAAAATGTGGCGATCGCTTTAGGTAAAAACCCGCAACTAATCTAGGGATTATTAATTAACCAAATCCCCAGAGTTTTATATATATCAATAAAATGCAAATTTTAGATAGTTTAAATGGGATTAAATGGCAAGATAAACCTAAGTTGGTTTCGTTGTTTTCTGGTTGTGGGGGAATGGATTTACCATTTCATCGGGCGGGTTTTGAAGTGGTGTGGGCGATTGATTGTAATGGGGCGGCTTGTCGAACTTTTAGGCGGAATATTTCGGAGACGATCGCCTGTAATAACATTCAAGAAATTGATATTACTAAGGTTCCTAAAGCTGACTTAATTACGGGAGGTTTTCCCTGTCAAGATTTTTCCATGATTGGGAAACGTCCCGGACTCACGGGAACCAGAGGAAATCTGTATACCTACTTTTTAGAGTTTATTCGCCACCACAAACCTAAAGCATTCATTGCCGAAAATGTCAAGGGTTTACTCAGTGCCAATAAATATAAAGCTATTGCCAAAATAATTGCCGATTTTGAAAACATAGAACCGGGTTATTTAGTCAAGCCTAAACTTTACAATTTCGCGGATTATGGAGTCCCCCAATATCGGGAAAGGGTCTTAATTGTGGGGGTAAGAATGGATACAGGCTTTAATTTTATTCATCCCTTCCCGGAATATGGAAGCGATCGCCTTTATCCCTATCGCACCGCTAAACAAGCCTTAAAAGATGTGGAAAAAGTGACTGATAATAATGAACATCAGAGGATTCATCCTCGCACCGTCGAAATTATCAAACGCATTAAACCAGGGGGAAATTATACAGATATTCCCAAAGATAGCGAATACTATGTTAAAGGAATGATTAGTCATGTATATCGACGACTCCACCCAGACCAACCCTCCACAACTATTATCGCTGGGGGTGGTGGGGGAACTTGGGGCTATCATTATCAAGAATTGCGATCGCTGACTAACCGGGAACGTGCTAGGTTGCAGACTTTCCCGGATGATTTTGTCTTTGAAGGGTCTTTAACAGAAGTTCGTCGTCAAATTGGAAACGCGGTTCCTCCTGACGGTATGGTAGCATTAGTCAAAGCATTAATCCCACTATTTAAAAACTCATATAAACCCGTAGATTTATATAAATTAAATCAGGAATTACAGAAACTTTCCCTTAGCGATCGCCTCAAATTAGCCAATTCCGAATCAGCCATTAACTACCGAGATCATCTCAGTATATTAACCCTTTCACCTCCTCAGCCACAGCCACCCCCCAACCCACAGAACCGGGAAAAGGAGCCACTTTCCAACCTTGATTAGCCAAACCCGGATGTACCCCTTTTATTCCTGGTATAATAATCGGAATATCAACCACCTCCAACATAGCCAAATCATTAGGACTATTCCCCAAACCAATAGTCGTAATAGTTTCCCCCCTATTAACCTGTTGATATTGATTAACCAGCCATTGAACCGCGCCACCTTTTCCCGCCGTCTGTCCAATTAAATGAGAAAAGCGATCGCCAACCACCACATTAAACCCCAAGGCTTTTAGGTGATGTGCTAACCTGTCCGCATCCACATTTTTAGGAGTAATAAAAGGCTCAGTAAACTCTCGATTTTTTGCCCGTTGTGCTTCCTGAGTAGACAAACCCGTTAACTGCATAATCTCGGCAATAGTCAAATCACCGAACCCCGTCAACTCTTCACCAATCGCCGCCATCAACTCTCGCAAACCTTGGCGCACTTGTGCATAAACACATCCCAACTGCATCAAATAGTATTTTCCCGAAATTTTCAGTTCCTCAGAAACAAGATAATCTTGATGTTTGGGAATAAAAATAGCACTGCCGTTTTCCACAATAAACGAATCTGTCAACCCGATTTCTGTCGATAATACCTCCACCTCAGCCCGAGTTTTGCTAGTGACGGGGATAATCGGGATCTGTTGTTGTTGCAGGTCTGCGATCGCCGTTATCGCCCCATGGTAGCCATAATCATCAGAATTTAGTAACGTACCGTCTAAATCAGTAAAAATTAGCAACATAACACAAGCCCAACACAGCCAAACCAGTGATATAATGACAGAATTATCACCCTAGTAGTTAGTATATTTGGAATTGTTCATGTCAGTTTTGGCTGCGATCGCGGTTCTTGGAATCTTAATCGTCGTTCATGAGCTTGGCCACTTCATGGCGGCGCGACTCCAACATATCCACGTTAATCGATTCTCCATAGGCTTCGGTCCAATTCTGTGGAAATATCAAGGCCCAGAAACCGAGTATGCGCTGCGAGGGTTTCCCTTGGGGGGTTTTGTCGGCTTTCCCGATGAAGATCCCGATAGTGAAATCCCCAAAGATGACCCAAACCTGTTGAGCAATCGACCAATTTTAGATAGGGCGATCGTAATCAGTGCGGGTGTAATTGCTAACTTGATTTTTGCCTACTTGTTATTAGTGGTTCAGGTAGGAATGATTGGGGTTCCCAACTTTGACTATCAACCAGGTGTCCGAGTCCCCTCTGTAGCCAGTGATGTCAGTTCAGCGGCGACCAAAGCTGGGATTCAGGATAATGATCTAATCATATCGGTGAATGGAGATCAACTCGGAGCTGAGTCGAAGTCCATTACCCACTTGATTGAGGTAATTCAGTCTAACCCTAACCAACCTCTACAAATGGAAATTCAACGGGGCGATCGCATTATCCCCGTAGAAGTTACCCCAGAACCGGGAGGCGATGGTAAGGGTCGTATTGGAGTACAACTGAGCCCTAACGGTGAAATCGTCCGTTATCAGGCTGATGGGATAATTGATGCCTTTGTCAAAGGTGCTGAGGAATTTCAGCGGATTTTTAACTTGACCTTGGCGGGGTTTTCCCAACTGATTAATAATTTTCGGGAAACGGCTCCCCAACTTTCCGGTCCCGTCGCTATTGTGGCGATCGGTGCTAATATAGCCCGTTCCGATGCCAGTAATTTATTCCAATTTGCGGCCCTAATTAGCATCAACCTCGCTATAATTAACATCCTCCCTCTTCCGGCTCTTGATGGCGGTCAGTTGGCGTTTCTGCTGATTGAAGCCCTACGGGGTAAACCTTTACCCGAACGGGTACAAGAAAGCGTCATGCAAACCGGATTGATGTTGTTGTTGGGGTTGGGTATTTTCCTGATTATTCGGGATACTGCCAATTTAACCGATCTCAGTTGGGTGCGATCGCTACTCCAGTAGGATTGATGAAAATATGAGCAGCCACGAACACCATAAACTGCGACATCGCGCCCTGGAAGTTCTGGTGCGCCTCAAGCGTTTATATCCTGATGCCGCTTGTACTCTCAACTATGAGACACCTTTACAGCTATTGGTAGCCACTATCCTCTCAGCACAATGTACTGATGAACGGGTTAATCAGGTGACACCAGCTTTATTTAAGCGCTTTCCTGATGCTTTCTCTATGGGGACGGCGGATTTGCAAGAGTTGGAAACTTTGGTGCGATCGACTGGATTTTATCGCAACAAGGCTCGCCATATTAAAGAATCAAGCCGGATCATTACTGAGAAATTCGGCGGGGAAGTTCCTAAACGCATGGAACAATTGCTCGAATTACCGGGAGTAGCCCGTAAAACCGCTAATGTGGTCATGGCTAATGCTTACGGGATTAATATGGGCGTGACTGTTGATACCCATGTGCGTCGTCTCAGTCAACGGCTGGGATTGACTCAGCATCAAGACCCCGTTCGCATTGAGCGGGATTTGATGCAGGTTCTACCTCAGCCAGATTGGGAAAATTGGTCGATCAGATTGATTTATCATGGGCGTGAGATCTGTACAGCCCGCAATCCGGCGTGTTACAATTGTCAATTGTCAGATTTATGCCCATCAGCACAGATCGGCTAGTAGGAGTATCTAAACTTGATTAGGAGGCGTTAACTCTAAAAATGGCTAAAAAAAGCATGATCGAGCGCGATAAAAAGCGCAAACAATTGGTTGATAAATATTCCGACAAGCGCCAAGAACTGAAAGAACAGTTTAATAGTGCGACTTCTCAGGTCGAAAAAATGACTATTCACCGCCAGATCCAGCAACTACCCCGCAACAGTTCTCGGACTCGTATACGGAATCGATGCTGGGTAACCGGACGGCCTAGGGGATATTACCGCGATTTTGGCTTGTGCCGCAACCAACTGCGAGAAATGGCTCACCAGGGACTTTTACCCGGTGTGGTTAAGTCTAGCTGGTAGGATCGGTGTCGGTGGGGAGTTGGGATGATTCCCCGATTCCCGATCAACACTCTCTACTGACCGCAGCAACGCTCGTATCCTAGACTCTGTAATAGTAAATCGCTGACGGCATTGGCGATCGCAAACTCACCAAAAAAGGTTTTGGAAAAGTCGAATGATTCCATTTCCGTCACAATGGCGATCACTAAGCAGCCTAGGTCGTTTTCCCCCTCTATGCGCTGGCGCACGAAAATCTGTGAGGCGCGTTCCGCTATTTCGGCGTTCACCGCTTCCGGTATAAATTCGCGATCGAGCCAGTCATGTAAGGTCTTTTTCAGCCACTCCCCTTCCTGTAGGGGATTTTCAACAGGGGGTAGGGTAATCGGTTTGGGCGGTTCAGCCATAATCATATGATCTCTAGTGTGTTTGCGTCAGTTAGTTTTGAATGACAGTCACAACTGGTGACTCTAAGGTTTTTTCTGTCCCAGTGTGATCATCTCGGTCCAGTTGCTCTATTCTAGCTTCGATCAATGCTACTAGGTGAACTCTCACCATTTCCGCAAATATGCGGTTAATCGATGATTCTACCTGGTTAGCCTCGATTTTGCAGCACACTTGATAGGTTTTATACTTCTTGACCTTATAGGTTTTGGTTTTGGGGTCTAAAACTTTATTGGTGGTGGTGCGACTCTGAATTGATACTGACGGCTTGGGGCGACGATACCAAAATAGACGATAGGACCGAGTATTTTCATTACTCTGAAACCGTAAAATTGTGTCCGTTGAACCCCACATTCTGACAGTGTAAGCATTATCAACTTTGTGGATCCGTAAATATCCCCAATCTTTTTCGGTTTGGTTTAACAGTTGACTCAAAGTATGCTCAAGCATCGGATAAGAAGGATTATTCACCATATTACTGACTTGATAAAAACTAATTATAGACCAATTTAATATCCTATCACATTTCTGGTAATATGCAATATGATATATCGGCGATTATTGAAGGATATGCTCAAGGGTATTTCTTGATGGCAAATGATGGGGAAGACTCCCTAGGATGGTACAGCAGCCACCAACGGGCTTTGATTCCCCTAGATCAACGCTTCCACTATCCGCGATCGCTTCAACGATTCCTTAATCAAAATCGCTTTCAAGTTGCTATTAATCGGGATTTTGAGGCGGTCATTCAAGGCTGCGCTGACCGAGAAAATACTTGGATTTCTGGGGAATTAAAGCGGATTTATCGACTGTTAAATAGCCAGGGATGGGCTTATAGTTTCGAGACCTGGGAGGGCGATCGCCTGGCTGGGGGGATTTTGGGAATTGCGATCGGCGGCGCTTTTATCGGCGAGTCTATGTTCTTTAATATTCCTAACGGTTCAAAAGTGGCGATGGTGAAGCTAGTCGAACACCTGCGAAAACGGGATTTTGTCCTATTTGATGCCCAAATGACTAACCCTCATTTAGAGCGGTTTGGAGCCTTTATTATCAGTAAAAATCAATATAATCAGTTATTGTCAAAAGCCCTGAAAAGAAAATGTTTTTTTGCCGACAATTCACCCCGGACTTTTAATGACAGCCAGTAGCTTCAGAATCGGCAAATAGGTATGACGACCGGAGCATTGACAACTGATGTACGCCAATGGCTGAAAACCTCACAGATGGCTGAACCAGCCCTCATCTCATTAATTATTAATAAGCGCCCCCACCGCCTCCTGAGTTAGGAGTATCATTAACAGGTGGATCTTGAGCTTGACAGGCTGAAGCATTAAAGGGATTATTGCAGGCTGTTACAACTTCGTCACCTATGGACGAGCTTCTCGCCTCAGCAACAGTGGTTATGCTGAACGCAGACCCGACGACTAAAACTAAGACAGTTGTAAATTTGAGTAAGCATCTCATAATGGAACATAACCTCTGTGAACTCAATCGCCTGATTATCGGCTCATAGATTCCCTTTACTGTCTACTTTTTATTATATCAGTGATTTTACGGATGTATTTTCCTACAAGGGGCTACTGAGCCAAAACACAATCTCTAAAGTGGTATCCTGCCACGGATCTAGCTTTTGTAAAGAATTGTTAAGTTTTAAGATATAGACCCTCAACATCTAATATACAGGAATAGGTATTTTTATACAAGTCAAGATTCTCTGATATTGGGTTCGACAGGAGGGGTCAACTCATAGGAGTTCTGATGTCGGCTTTTAGCCCTATACATAGCCGCATCAGCTTTTTGGACTAAGGTTTCATAATCTTGGCTATCGAGGGGATAGAGGCTAATTCCGATACTCACACCAATGGTAATAATATAGCCATTGAGTTCTGACTCTTGAGTTACCTGGTCTAGGATTTTTTCCGCCACCTTGACCGCATCAGCATGGCTAGGGATTCCTGGTAAGATGACAGTAAATTCATCACCCCCAAGGCGACTCACGGTGTCACTAGCGCGTAAACAGCCTCGCAAACGTTCGGCGACCAGTTTAAGCACTAAATCGCCGACATGGTGTCCGTATTGGTCGTTAATAGGTTTAAAATTGTTAAGGTCAAGAAAAAATAGCCCGACGAATTTTTGATTAGTATCAGCCCATACTAAGGCTTGGGTAAGGCGTTCCTCAAATAGTTGGCGATTGGGTAAACCTGTGAGAGGGTCATGGTCAGCCCTTTGCTGGAGTTCAGCGTTATATTTTTCTAACTGTTCGGCTAGTTTGCGGAGGGTTTCTTCGGATTTTTTGCGTTCGGTAATATCGCGAATTATACCAACTAAAAAGAGATTACCTGCTGCGTCTTGATGAAGCGATCGCTTAGTCGCAATCCAGTGCGTTACGCCACTAGCATCAGTTAATTTTTCCTCATTTTCCTGTTCCCAGTTAGTCTGAAAAGCCAGTTCATCCTGTTGATAAAAAACCTTAGCCTCTGCGGGAGGGAATAAATCATGGTCACTTTTCTGCAAAATTATGTCCGCTGGAAACCCTACCAATCGCGAATAGGCTTGATTAACCACCATTTTTTTATGGTCTTTAGTTTTGACATAGATGGGGTCAGGAATGGTGTTAATAATACTATTAAGGAAATCGGTTGAGCGTTTAAATTCTTCTTGAATATGTGCTAAGTAAGTGGTGACGACAATTCCCGAACCTCCCAGGGTAATTAAAGGTGGTACAACCGGAATCCACCAACCCATTAAAAGCAGTAGATAAGCGCCGGTCAAGATACCGCCGCCAATGACAATAATCATTAATGTGGAACGATAGGGCGATCGCAGTTTCCAGGACAAACTAGCACCGACCCAAGACCAGAAGATAATCCATAGCCATTCTACAGTTTCTGACCAAGTAGACATCAGGGGACGGTCTTCTAGGACGGTAGTTAAAATTTGGCTGAGAAAATTAGCATGAAGTTCCACGCCATAAATAAAACGAGGTTCTTCAAATAGACTGCTACTGTAGGGGGTCAAATGAAAATCTTTAACACTAAAAGCCGTAGAGCCAATCATGACAATGCGATCGTTAAATAGAGATGGTGGGATATTTCCATTTAAGACATCTCTGAGGGAAACCGTTTGAAAACCTACGGCGGGATTGCGAAAATTAGCTAATACTTGATAACCACCATTATCAGCGCGGACATAAGGGCCATCATTAGGTTGAAATCTGGGAAAAACTACCCCATTAAATTCCACTTCAGAATTATCAGTTAAAATTGGAAAAATGCCTTGATATTTGAGTTCTATTAAAGCCAACTGAAGGGCAAAACTACGTCGGGTTTGACCATCAGAATTACCAGCATATAATAAATTGCGACGAACGCGACCATCGGAGTCAATGACAAAGTTATTAAATCCGATCATACCTATTTCCGCCAAAGCCGGGGGAGGTGGAACGGCGGCAACTTTGAGAGTTTCCAGTAGTTCAATACCAATTAAATTAGGGATATTTATTAAGGCTTCGGTCAATTGAGCGTGACCGGGTTCCATGGGTATACCCCGATATAAATCTAAACCGATCGCCCTAGGTTCTGCGTCATTAATAATGTCTAATAAATCAGCTAAAATCTCATCAGCAACCGGAAACCCATACTCTCTTAAATCCTGTTCATCAATACCAATAATCACAATCCGGTCTTCTGGAGTTTCTGGAGGACGAGCCCGGACTAACACATCAAAAACAGCTAATTCCGAGGTTTGTAGAAGTCCTAAAAACCTGACCAGAAGCACCGCCGCCGCCACTCCAGAAGAGGTAATCCAGATGTGCTTACGTTCCAAAAACCATAATTTTAGGGAAGTTAAACCCTGTTGAGGATACTGAGCAAGTCCCTGGAAGATTATGAACATCCGATCGCTTATCCCTACAAATGTGATGGAACTCAGACCCACCCTGATTATAGACAGTTAAAATTATGGTGAGAGCGATCGCTCAACCTCAGAAGCTGTGAAAGTTAATCAAAGGGAGAATTAGCAAAATCCTGTCTGTCTTCATAACCAGACAACTCCGCCAGTTTTTGTAAAGATAACCGTCCCTGGTAGAATTTTTGGTTAATTTCCCAAGTCGGATAAGCATTAATTCCAGCTTGTTGACACAGTTGTGGTCGTGCGTTAGGACCCTGTGGATCGCACTCTACATAATCTAGTATAGCAAAAGCCTGACGGCCAAAAAGCTGCTTTTGTTCGTAGCAATGGGGACACCAATAAGCACCAAAAGTTTGAGCGCCAATCTGTTGAAGATGGGTAGCGAGGGATATTTCCGCCGCGCCTGAATTAGTAGTAATCTGACGGCTGACGAGGGTAGGCGGTGGAGTGGCTGAGGTAGGTTGTGCATCATAAACCCCCAGGAGAGTGACCAAAGCCACCATAGTCACAGCCACCCCAACTAAAAGCTGTTGTCCGAAATCATCCCAAAATCGCCCCACCATAGTCAGGACAAAGAGACTAATGGAGAAAATCGCAGAAGCCACACAGTAGGGACAAAAGGCTTGCAGTTCAAAGGCCAGCAGATACATCAAAAAGCCACTCATAACCGCCATAGCGGTAGCCAAACTAAACATAATCCACCAGGTAGCGGCTTCTAATTTAGTCCGTAGGTTTTTTTGACTGGAGGGATTGACCAGCCAGGGAGTAGCGGCTAGACTTGCCATAGTGAAATAGGCTAAAAACCCAAATAGGCTAATGGGTATCCCCGCCACGGTGGCTAATGGACTATTGAGAACTTCATGACATCCTTGGGTAGGACAGACAGCCACTCCCCCCAAGAGTTTAATCGCAGTTAAATAGGCAGTTTCGATCGCCCCTATAATAGCGATGGTGAGAATAATTAGACGAGAGTGGCGATAAATCCAGGGAGTAGAAGGACTGCTAACCATAGGAAATGTTTTCAGTTTCTGATTAGGGTTTCAGTTTACTAGGTAGTTCCGACTGTGGTTTAAGTGTCCAGGGGTCTGTTGTTCCTGGCTGTAAACCACGCCCCATAGCCTCGACAAACTGACTAACGCGACTGGGATCAATAGGTTGACTAATGCGGCCATGTCGTTTAAGGGAACTGGCAACAATCACGCCATCAGCAGCTTTAATGAGGGTAGAAATATTTTCATAATCAGCCCCACTGCCGATAAATACGGGAGTATCACCCGCTGCAGTCCGCGCTAGTTCCAGGTCTTCCAGACTAGGGGGACTACCAGTAGACCAGCCTGATAGAATAATTCCATCAGCTAAGGCTCGTTCTGTGGTTTCCTTAACTGCTGTTGTCAGATTGGGAGAACCCAGAGGTCGGCCATGTTTGACTAGGACATCTGCCAATATTTTAACATCGCTTCCTAATTCTCGACGATAGCGCAGGAGTCGGTGAGCATTGCCTTCAATTATTCCCTGGTCGGTAGCCATCACGCCGTTTAAGACGTTGACACGAATGAATTGGGCTCCTACACAGGATGCGATCGCCAAAGCGCTTTCACCGTCATTTCGCAAGACATTGACTCCCAGGGGGACTGTAACTAGATTCATCAGCCGTTGGATAATCATGGTCATGGCGCTGACCACCGCTGGATCTACCTTATCTTTAGCAAAGGGAGAATCAAAAAAGTTCTCGACAATTATACCATGTACACCCCCGGAGGCGAGGGCAGTTGCTTCTTGTTCAGCGCGATCGATTACTGCTTTGATATCCCCACCCCATCGAGGGGAGGTGGGAAGCGGCAGCAGATGCACTACTCCAATGATGGGATTTTCAGTGTTAAAAATTTGATTTAAGTCCACAGATTTACCTTAAACCGCCAAAATGTGATCAGCCCCTTACCGGCCGAAACTTTTAGCATACAACTGCTACGGTGTTTTTGACAGATACATTTAACCAGGAAAAATCTGGCAATAGCCGGAAGTTTATGAGTATGGCACCATCTGGAATGAGGTAATCACGCCATTAGTGGAGGTATCTCTCAAAGCCAAGGGCAGAATGTTAAAGGCTCCATTAATATCACGTCCTATCCTATGACCACAATTAGGGCAAACAAATTGTTTGTTGCCTCCTAGTTGGGTGTGAATGTGACCACATTTTGAACAGGTTTTGCTGGTGTACTCTTTCGTTACGTCTACTACAACACAGCCATACTTAGCTGCTTGATGCTTCAACAAAGTCTGAAAACGGTAATGAGCCCATGTCACCATGGCGCGTCCCGTTTTCGTGGCCAAGCGTCGTTTTCCTCTCTTGACCAGATTTTTCACTTCAAACTTGGGCAAAAATATTAGTTTATACTTGGTGGTGCGAGACGTTCAGATACGAAATAAGGCGGTAATGCCTGAAATAGCTATCTGGTGGGGCTTCAACCCCTTGGTTGAATATAAGAGGCTCGCCTCTGACCGACCCCATAACTGTTTATATGTCCCGACGTTTGGTATCATACGATACCAAAACCCGGCAGGGAACCCCAGGTTAACATAATCTGTAACAATTCGTAACAATTCTTAACATAACGGAAACGTAACGAAACAGAGGTGAGGGTAACGGCGATAGCCACTCCTAGTTTCAGGACCCACAATCCTGGGATTGAAGCGGGGAACGGAAGGCTCCGAGGTGTAACCCAACACCAGAATCGAGACCACTGCCAACCATCCATGATTAGGGAAACCAAATGTCCGGCTTGAACCATCGTCAATACTAAGCAGCGAAATAGGTTGATACGCTGCGTTCAAAAGAACAAGGGGAAAAGTAGGAGGTTCACTATACTACCTACACAGACCTTTAAAAAGTACCCCGGTGGAGAGGACAAATCTAAAGATGGAATGCCCATATAAACGGAACGTTTTAAGTCCTCCAGCACTCTGAATATCTGGTCGAGGTAATCAGTAGTGATAAGTGTAAGCGCAAGGTGCGAGACGTTCGGGTATGAAATAGGGATGAAATGCCAGAAATCACTAGCCGGTGAGGATTCCAGCCCCGAGTTTGGATATAAGGAAACCTCTCCTGACCATCCTCATAACTGTTTATATGTCCCGACGCTTAGGGAACTAAGCAAGGCAGGGAACCCAAGGTCCTAAGCGAACTGAGAAATCACAGAGCAGAGGGTAACGGCGATAGCCACCCCTAGTTTTAGGACTCACAACCCTAGGACTAAAGCGGGGAACGGAAGGCTCCGAGGTGTAATCTAATACCGGAATCGAGACCACTGCCAACCATCCATGATTAAGGAAACTGAATGTCCGGCTTGAACCATCGTAATACACTAGCAGCGAAATAGGTGGACACGCTGCGCCCAAAAGGACAAGGGGAAAAGTAGGGGGCTCTTACGACTACCTGCACAGACCTTTAAACTACCCCGGTTCTGAGGACAAATCTAACGATGGAATGCCCATATAAACGGAACGTTGTAACCCCTCTAATGCTCTGCCTATAAACAAGTGAGTAATGCTATTGACAAGGCAGTAGTGAAAAATGTAAGCGCATGGTTAGAGGGTGAAGGATGTGACCAGAAGCTAAAGCCCAATTGTCATAGTGGGGATATGCCCACAGGTCACGGTGGGGATATATAGCATTAGTCAATGCGGTTAGGACGCAGCCTTGAGAACAGAATCCATGGCATCATCGAGAGAATCAAACTGCTCACGTGCAATGGCGAATGCGGGCTTTCAACCACGACCAACATTTCTCTATCTTGTTGAGGTCTGGCGAATAAGGCGGAAGATAGAGCAAACGGCATTGAGCTGCCTCCACCAGTTCAGCCTGCCGCCCCCCTTTATGAAACGTTGCATTGTCCAATACTAGAGTCTGACCTGGCTTCAATGTTGGAATTAAGATAAACTCCAACTACAACTCAAACACTGTCCGATTACAACAACCCTCAAAGGTAAAGGGAGTTAAGAGTTGTTGATAACACCATGCGGCCATATAGCTCACCCTGCCCTGCCTCTTCCCTGATTTGAGGGTATGGAAGCGTTGTCCTTCCTGGCAGTAACCATAAGGATAATCCGAGTCTTGACTATTCATGCCAGCTTCATCGAGGTAAACCAACCCTTCCGGCTCCATATGTTGAATCTGAGCAATAAACTCCTCTCGCTGTTGCTCATCACCTTCTTGGTAGCCGTAAGTTTTTTTCTGGTGAAGCCAATTTTCTTCAAGGCTCTGGATATGGTGCCAGGAGAGATGTCGTCATCCCAAAGTTCAGCCATTTGAGCGGAGGTTTTGTGGCCATGCTCTTGGGCAAAAGCCTTGAATTTTTGCCAGTCGGTAATTTGGTGGTTATTGCCAGGTCGGTGATTAGGTTTAGGGAGGAAGTCTCCGGTGTGTTCTTTTCTTTGCAGCCAGAGATTGATAGTGTTCCGGCTGAGATGGAAAAATTGACTGGCTTTGGTTTTGGACATACCGTATAGTTCAATTGCATTGATAACTTTTTGTCTAAGGTCGTAACTGTAGGGGGCTGGCCTTTTGGGTCTTCTGTAGATATCCTTGCCATTATACGTCCTAAATGTTATGTTTTGTGCTATAAGAATTGAGGCTTTTGTAGCTTAATATGGATATCTCTATCAGTCAATTAATCAACCATCTCCCAGATGGTTCAACGTTAAAAACCTTGCTGGCTTCATTAGGCACTGACGCTGAAAACGTAGATGCTACCGTAGAACTTTACGAATTTGTTGAGGCTTTTTCCCAGGCCAAAAAAGAACACAACCAACTACCTCATGTTCAACGATTAAACGTAGTTTCTGATGAAACATTGTTTGATATAGTATGGCAACGGGATGGCTCCGTGACAAGAAGGTTAGAAAGAAAATTGTCATTCTTCCAAAGATTTGAGAATTCGGGAATTAGCA
Source organism: Limnospira platensis NIES-39 (assembly GCF_026000695.1). Lineage (GTDB taxonomy): Bacteria > Cyanobacteriota > Cyanobacteriia > Cyanobacteriales > Microcoleaceae > Limnospira > Limnospira platensis. The sequence continues at coordinate 3,173,271 of NZ_AP026945.1, read as the reverse complement.
GTAGAGAACAAATCTAATTTACCAACGGTCTAAATTTTTCGGATAACTGGGAGTCTATCCGGATTACCAGAAAACGAACCACAAGCAATTTTTTCAAAACTTAATTTTAGTGTTTGAAAGCACAGGATTTTCTAACTTTATGCATCTAGAAATTGAAAAAATTGCTTTAATTATTAGTTGGCTTGTTTCTTTTTCGGGAGGTATTTGGTATCTTTCAGCAAAATATTCTGAACTCCAAACTACTGTAAAAAAAAATAAAGAAGACATCAATAGATTAGGAAATTCAATCAGAAAGTAAACCCGAGGGGACAGACAACTTATCTGGCTTACTTTAAAAAATATTGAAAAATATTTAGCCAAGACAAATTACTATGATGAATTAATCTTAAAAGACAACGAAAAAAACAACGATGGATTCTAATGTATTACCTGAGATAGTCAAACTGGGAACTGATGGTATTACCGTTTTTTTAGTCTGGCAGTTAATGAAGCAAAATCAGAAACTGATATCAGAGGTTAACTCCAGAGACAACGAATTAATGAAGCTGATTTACACAATCCTAAATCAATATAGGCAGTACCCAACAGGATTAAGCGATCGCACTAGCCGGATTAACCATCCCAGAGGAAAAGCCAAGGAGTAATTAATCAGACTGGCCAAATCGAGGACAACCTACTGGGAAAATGGACAAGATAAGTACAAATTCCCAGCTAGGACAAAAAAGCGATCGCATTAAGTCCCTTGACACCAATCTGGACTTCTACAATTCCAAGACAACGGTAAACGCTTCCATATAGCAGACCGGGTCCGTGGTACCGCCAAAGGTCATAGGAACATCAGGTTCAAAAGCAGTCATCACATAGGATTCGGGTTTACTTAGATGTTTAGCCAGGGATGCTGACAAATCCTTGAGTAAACTTTCAACTTGGGATTTTTCCGGTTGAGAAATCGATGTTTTGACTTTAATCAGTGGCATAATTAAAACTGATTCCCCCTCCCGGTGGGAGAGGGTTGCCAATTGCCGTTAATTTCACAGCAGGTCTGATGTCAACTGTTAAGGATCTGTTAAGTCACCTAGTCGAATGTGCCACCATTCCAGCCCCACATAGTCCGGGGTGCATCAGCAAACTCAATATATATGCGATCGCTGGGGACACCTAAAGCCTGATTAATTTTTTGGCAGAAATCCTGACTCATAGCTTTAGTAGTCGTTGGAGTGATGTTACCAATACTTTTGATTTCCATATAGCAGACCGGGTCTGTAGTACCACCAAAGGTCATAGGAACATCAGGTTCAAAAGCAGTCATCACATAGGATTCGGGTTTACTTAGATGTTTAGCCAGAGATGCTGACAAATCCTTGAGTAAACTTTCAACTTGGGATTTTTCCGGTTGAGAAATCGATGTTTTGACTTTAATCAGTGGCATAAATCCTGTTTTAACCTCCGTAATTCCATCCTGTACTCGCTAAGGAGAGAATTTCCCCTTCTCGGTGAACTCCGGCCGCGATTACTTCCCCGACGAAAACCGAGTGGTCACCTTTTTCCACGCTACCAACTACATTACACTCGATGTAGCCTAGAGAATCTGAGAGAATCGGGCAGCCTGTTTCTCCTAGGTAAAATTCCAGGTCCTCGAATTTGCTACCGACTAAACGCTGCGGCTTAAAGAATTTTTGGGCAATGTCTTTTTGTCCCAATTCTAAAAAAGTCAGGGCGAACACACCGCTGGCTTTAATCATGGCGTGGGACCGGGAGTCATTGCGAACGCAGTTTACCACTAGGGGAGGTTTAAAGGATGACTGCATCACCCAACTGGCGGTAAAACCATTGATTTCGTCTCCTTCTTTGACTCCACAAATATATAGGGCGTGGGGCATTGTTCGGAGAATAGTTGTTTTTGCTTGTTCGTCTAGCATGGGTTTTTCAGTCTAGGTCTTGTAGTTTTTAGTTTACCGTTATTTTGGTTATGAGAAACGGAATGAGGGCGAAAAATTTAGCGGGGATGTTGAACAAGGAGCAGATATCTGGTTTTGGGGTTTCCGGGAGAGGGAAGTTCCCACACGGAGTCGGATGATTTTAGAACTGTTTGGGGCGTAAAACACATAAACAGAAATCTGACGCTAAACCTCCGGGTATTTCCATCAGGATTTCTTCAAATTCTAATAATAGCCTAACTAATGCTTCTGATTTGGGGTCGCCGGGTAACAGTTGCGTATGTTCTAACAGGGGATACAGAGGATGCAGAATAGCACCGCCAAAGGGATTGTATACCTCGATATTAAAGTAGTATTCGATGAATGGTAAAATTAGCTTAGAACGCACGGCTTCGGATGGGTCGGTGGCGAAGACTTGATGAATGGTGGGATTGATAAAGTTTTCTTGAATTCCAGAACGCAAGATTTCCCCAAAGCATTTATACAGGCGGTTAATTATTTGCACCTGATGGGGGCTATAAATGCAGTAATTATCCCCTACATATTCATTGATGATAAAGTAGCCATCGGGGTGAAGGCAGCCGTGAACTATGCCTAAAAATCTCTCGATTTCTTTGACGTGATGTAAGGATCCCGAACAGAAGGCAATATCGTATTTTTTGCCTTTATCAAGAGTAAAGGTATTGAAATCGTCCTGATAAAAGTTGATATTAACTCCCACATTGGCCGCAGTTTGGCGGGCAATATTTAGGGATGCTTCGGAGAAATCAAAGGCATCAATATGGTTGGCAAACCTTTCTTGTGCCATGACGATTTCATGGTTGCCGATACCACAACCTAGGGAGATTAATTGGTCGAAATTTCGCTGGGTAAAATAGTCTTCAATTAGCCATCGTAGCCAATATTTTTGACTCTGACCACCAGACATTCGCTTATAAATGGTATTAGCTACAATGGGGTTGGATACCCACTGACTAGCTATGGCTGCAGTGGGGTTGGTTTCCCAATAGTTTTTATCCTGGGGGGCTTCTATGGTAACAGTTTCTGGTGGCACTGGGGTTTCGGGGATGGTTTCTGTTTCTACAACTTCTAATTCGGGGGCTTCCTGGGATAACTGAGGATGAGGATGAGGATTCATTAAATAGGCTTCTTGGAAAATCTCACCATAGGCTGCTGTCATCTCCTCAAAGCGATTGAGGGAGTCTAGGACATATTTGGCATTTTGGGCGAATTGCTGCCTTTTACGCTCATTTTCGAGTAGTTCGGTGATACATTTGGCTAACTCATCGGGTTGATTGGGTGTATAAAATAGGGCGTTAATTTCACAGCGCACTTGTTCAGGAATGCCAAATACAGGGGTGGTGATAATTGGTAAATCAAAACCCATGGCTTCTAAAATTACGCGGGGATAACTTTCGATGCGGGAGGTGCAAATGAAGATATCCGCCGCCCGATAATAAAGGGCTGTATCGGGGGTTTCTGAGACTATAGAAGCGCGATTACGCAAGGACTCTGGTAGTTGATTAACTAGGTTGGCTAATTGACTGCTATACAGGCTGGGTCGATCGCCTACAATTAAACAACGGATGCGAGAATGCCATTGGGGGGGTAGTAAGGGTAGGGCTTTCACTAGGTCTTGTTGACCTTTGCGATCGCATACTGTTCCTAATAATAAAATCGCGATTTCTCCGGGGTCAATATCCAAGGTTTCGCGGGCTGATTTCCTCGTCCATTTTTCTGCCTGTGTTAAAAGGCGATCGACATCCAAGCCATTATGAATAGTGATAAAATTATGGTGGCTATTCAGTGGCAAATATTGGTTACGGGTAGCATCAGCCACAAAAATCACCCGATAGGGGAAGTGGAAACACTCCAAAGCCTGGGCAGCAATTTCACCCCCAAAGCGATTAAAATAGGTCTGCCACGGTTCACTTTCATGGACATTCCACACACAGGGAACCCCCATATTTTCGGCGGCGGCTACCATAAAGAAATTCTCTAAAGTATTCGCATAAACCAGGTCATAACTATCAAGGCGTAACTCCTCAGCTAAAGCCGAAATAGCCTGACCATAACCCTGTCTATCGTAAACACCAGTTAAGGGATGTTCTCGGACTATTACTTTAATTCCCTGCTGTTCATATACTTGTCGCAGGGGTCCATCAGTCACACTAAAGATGACCGGTTCTATATCCCCATCTCCCGCCAATTTTATGGCTATTTCTAGCTGATGTAAAGGCGCTCCTGTGTATTCTAAGGCATTGCTACACATCAGAACTTTAGGCTGAATTTTGACAGTTAAGTTATGCCCAAAATAGCGCCGGGGTTGTATTTGGAACCACTCATTAGCCAGAGATAAATGGGGGCTATAAAACGGGTCTATTTGATTAGCATACCGACGGCGGAAGGTGGCGACCTCTTTGGGGTTATCCCCAAAACCGCGACTGGTTCCTTCCCTGTGAATTAACTCAGCATCAGGACAATAAACACAACGATATCCCGCCTCAGATAGTCGATAGCCATAGTCTGCGTCATTATAGGCTACAGCAAAATCAGTCTCATTAAAACCACCCATTTCCCAAAATAGCGCCCTAGGAGTTAGTAAACAAGCGGCGGTGACGGCTGAGTAATTTTTGACTACTTTAGAATAGGCTAAATAACCAAAATCATCTCGGTGAGTCAGTTTAAAAGCATGACCTGCTAACCCATGATGTAACCCATGAATAATTCCGGCGTGTTGAATAGTATCATTGGGGAAAATCAACCGCGCACCCACAGCCCCCACCGCCTCAAATTGACCATAACCCATCATTTGAGATAACCAGTCTGGATTAATTATTTCGGTGTCATTATTGAGGAATAGCAAATAATCAGCTTCTACCTGTTCAGCGGCGCGATTATTAATGTGGGCAAAACTAAACCCAGTTTCGGGATTAGAAATTTTCAGAACCCTACATTTTGGTAAGTCTGAAAAACTGGCTAAATATGCCAAGGTTTGGGGGTCATCACTTTGGTTATCAATGACTACAATTTGATAGTTTTGATAGCTGGTTTTTGCCAGGGAATTAATACAGGCTTGCAACAGCTTTAATTGATTTTTGGTGGGAATTATAATAGCTACGGAAGGTCCGCTATGGGGGAAAGTATGGCTAAATATACCTAGATTTAATTTAACCGCCCATTGGGGTTGATGAACAGTAGCGGCGCTTTGACGGCGGGCGATCGCATCAATTATGGCATTCTGACCCGCCTGGAAACTAGCAGGTTTGGCGGCACCAGAAACAGCAGTGGAACCGGGCGCAGTACGCCAATGATATAATACTAGGGGAATATGACCAATTTGGCGAGCTTTTTCCGTTGCTCGTAGGGCAAAATCATAGTCTTGGGAACCTTCATAACCAATGCGAAACCCTCCTAATTCTTGGAAGAGGGAATGACGCACTACTAAGGCGTGACCCATGTACATATAAGATAGTAGTAATTCCGGCGACCAGTCCGGTTTAAATTGGGGCGCAAACCGTTTACCTTGGGTGTCTATTTTGTCATCATCACTATAAAGAATATCTGTTTCTGGGTTGGTGACTAGGTAGAGGGCAATTTCTGCTAAAGCGTCGGGGGTGAGTTCGTCGTCATTATCCAGAAATAGGATAAAGTCTCCGGTAGCGAGTGAGGCGGCGCTATTGGTGGCGGCGCTAATATTGCCATTTTCTGACCGGAAATGTAGCCTGATACGGGGTTCGGTTTCGGCTAGTTGATTTAGGGTTTTAGCAACTTCTGGGTCGCTGCTACAATCATCAGCTATACAGAGTTCCCAATGGCTGTATACTTGACTACAAACACTGGCGATCGCTTGTTGTAAAAACTCTATAGGAGGGTTATAAACTGGCATCACTACCGAAATTTTCGGCAAAGCTGTCGCCGGAACCGCCGCCAAACGGTTACGCAAAATATCAGCCGCCCTTTCTGTCCAGACGTTAGCTTTTAACCAAGCATCATAAGGGTCAATAGTCGCCGGAATTTCAAACCCTGTTGGTAACAATACTTCCCCAGGAATTTCGCTGGTTTGGTCGTACATTTCCGACATTCGCCGTATGATAGTCGGAATTTCCCAAGGCATGGGAATTAAACGACCAAGACGTTGTTTACGTTCCGCCGCCCGTTGTCGAATAGCCGCGCTAAGTTTAATTAACTGTTTAGTCTTACCAGAAACTTTATTGAGAGGGTTAACGCGCTTAACAGTGAGGGGCTGTTGTTTTTCTAAGGCTACTGTTTCCCCATTTTCCAATTGTGCCTCAAGGGAAATATTCCAAGTTCCCGGAGGTAAATTAATCAACACTTCCCAACCACTATTAGAACTACCTACCCAGTCAGAGAAAATTTCCCCCACGTCACCCCGTGGAAGTCCATAGGCACATTCTACAGTTTGCTGTCCATAACGTAGGAATAGTTTAGTAATTTGGTATTGAGGGTGACAACACCAACCCGCAAATAGAGTTTCTCCCACTGGGACTATATTTGTATTAGGTACATCAAATGCAGCTTGTAGGGGTGAAACTCGCAGGGGATATTCTCCGAACTGATGCCATTTTCCCCTAGTGTCTTTCACTTCTAATTGCAGTCTATTATTACCTGGAATTAGGGGAATTTGTACCCCAAAACCACAGTTAGAACTACCGGGGACGTAATCATATATATTCCCCACGTCCAGGCGTTCTATATTATAGGTTCCCTCGAATATTTCATCATTAACACGGGCGCGAACAGCCTCTAAATTGAGCTTCCCGGTATGTAAACACCAGCCCTGAACTTGCATATAACTATCCCGACACCCCAGCAATTCCCAATTAGTCGGGTTATCAATAGAAGACAAAAACCGAGGTTTTAGGGTGCGTCTGGCTTGCCTTTTCGCCGTAGCATATTTACTGCGAATTTTCCAAAATTTAGAGGCTTTAATCGCAGCCAATTCCCCTTCCGCCAAGTTCCGCGCCATTTGGGTCTGTCCGAGTTCCTCCTCTAGTTCTCGGAGTTTAGCAAAGGCTTGCTTAAATTGTACTTGGCTAGTTTGTAGTCGAAATTGAGTCTGTCCTAATTCGGTTTCTAAACTGCTAATTTTTAACTGGGCGTTATGTAGTTTAAATTCCGTCGTTCCCAGTTCGGTTTCCGTATTAATTAATTTACTCAAGACATCTTGATATTTGATATCAAAATCTTGATATTTGTCTTGGATTTTTTGCAGTTCACCCTGGGTTTGTCCAAGTTCTTGTTCCGTGGCTACCAGTTTAGTTGTGGCTTCTTGCAAACCCACTTCTAGGTTGTGGGCGTGGGCTGTCATTCCCCGCAATTCTAGGGTGCTTGCTTCTAGTTCCCCTTGGGTTTTTCCTAATTGTTCTTCGGTGGTAACTAATTTGGCGATCGCATCTTGTTGTTTAATCTCTAAACCATTCAGTTTTAGTTGAGTTCTACCTAGTTCAGTTTCCTTACTAACCAACCTATCTACAGCATCATGAAAATGGTCTTGCCACAGCTTAACATCAGCTTCTAAAATACCGCATTCTTTTTCCAGTTGCCGAATATTTGACCAATCTTTAAACGCCCAACTAGGACTCGGCTTTTGTTGCACAGCTTCCCGCTCAAAATTATTTAAACCACTCCCCAGATTTTTCGCCGCTTCTTCTAGTTCTTGATATAGGCTCAATGCTTCTGGGAAGTAATAGCCAATTAATCCTGGTTTCCTACTTTTAATAATTTTATTTATTAACAGACTTTCGTCAAAATTGCTGCGGTTATCATCAATTTTTAGCCATAAACCTAAATTTTCATTTATTGCCTTTATAAAATCTTTGGTATAATTTCCCACCTTATAAACATTGGAAATTAAGCATCTTTGGGGATTATTTTTATAAAAGTTTAGCAGCTTTTTATTATAAAAAATCCACATTTTAACCGCCATTTCTGGGGAAGTAATTAAGGCTTCATCTGTAGACCTACGATAAAGAGAGTCCACCACTTCCCAGGGAGTTCTATAAACAAAAATAAACTTAGCTTCCGGTATCAGTTCCCCCCAAAAATCCAACAGCAGAGTCGTCCTCGGATCTTTCCATCCCCAGGGAGATAATGGGTCTTGATTTTGGGCAATTAGCTGTTGTGCCTGTTCCCGTTGAGTCGGTGTTAATGATATCTTATCTTCCGCCACGCAGCCCAATTCATCAATGCCATTATCGCGCAAAATCTCTTTATGAAATTCCACAAAATCAATATTTTCAAAATGACCCTTGATATTTCCATAATTGGAACCCACCAAATTTTGACCAATATTGACACCATACTCCTGGAGCAAAGAAGCCGTCAAGGAAGTGCCAGAACGGTGCATTCCCGTGATAATTAAAATTGGTGATTGACCCTCTGCTGCTATGTCCATAGATTTTACTTAACTAATTCAGATCGATGCGGCTATTCATTTACAGGCAAGCCGAGAACACGCTTTAGTTTAAACCATTTTGTCCGCAGTTTCCAAAACTTGCTACTCTCCATTGCCTGAATACGATTTTCCAGGGTATCAAGCTGATGACTCATTATCTGCATTTGGGACTGTAGATGCTCCCATTCGCTTTTTTGGGCGAGATATTCTGTCTGATATCGGCCAATTTCAGCTTCCGTCTCGAACTTTCGCGCCTGATATTGGTCTATCTGGGATTGATATTGGGCTATTTGCTGCTTATATTGATCTATTTGGGATTGATATTGGGCTATTTGGGATTGATATTGGTCTATTTGGGATTGATATTGGGTTATTTGGGATTGATATTGGTCTACGGTGGCTGTCAACTGTGCCTGAGTTTGGGTAAGTTGCTGGCGTGTAGTAGATAGTTGAATGTCCCAATTTCTGCGGCTGGAGATAGCCACTAAGCGATCGCCTTCTATAATCGCCTGTAAGCCCTTGCTAGAGACAATTTTGATGATTAATATATCCTGGGGCGAAATCTGGTCACTAGAGAGGACACAGGACCAGCCGGAGAGCAAAAAATCTGGCTGTTGGTAGTGGGCGACAATATCGGGTCGTTCCTCAGAACAGGGATAGACACCAATAAGGCGAGAGTCGGACCACAATTGAATCTCTAAAGTTACCCCAGGGTTAAAATCAATAGCCCATCCACTGAGGCGAACTTCTCCGTTAGGTTGAATATAGCAGTAGTCAATTTTGCCTTCTGGATGATGATAGAATGCCAGAGGATTAGGGGATGCTACAGAGCGATCGCTTACCGCATAAAGGTCTTGATAGCGGTTTAAGCCTTTAGGAATGCGGGTAATTTCAGCATTACCATCACTAATTTGGTCAAGTATTCGCCGCACATATTCTTCCGTCACCCAGGTAGTGCCATACTCTTGTTTATCGAGAGATTGACTTTCACTATCTGGACTAAATACTAACCCCGTTTCCGACCTACGGATATGGGGGTCTAATAATTCCATATCCAAGACGCTAAATAATAGTAAACCCCGCCTTGATTTCAAATCATAAATTTTTTGCATCCAGCCTTCAAAAGTAGTGGCTGGCATATCGCTAAAAAACGAACTAGCCATAATCACATCAAAACTGCGATCAACTTGATAATCTTCAGGTAAAGAGGTGGAATATATTCCCTGTACTCCAAAGTATTCGCTTTGGAATTTAACCGCCTTTTTATAGATATCAGAAACCCAGATTTTTTCTGGTGGTATTTCTTGGATTAAAAAGCGAGTGAACCGACCATATCCACAGGCAAAATCTAAGAAGGAATCCACCGCCTCAAATCCGCCAAAATGCCAATCAACCAACTGTTTTACTGTGTCCAAAATCGCGCGGCCCATAGTATAGTAATAGGTTAAAGCACGATGGGAGTTTTTATCTTCGAGTTGATTAAATACATAGGAGTACATTTCATCGATCGCCATAATTTCTGGTTGAAAAGTTTCAGGCGATCGAGCCAAGGTCTGAATCAAAACATCCACCAGGGGATTATCATGAACAAAAATATTAGTTTTCATGGCAGATGTCATTTATCCCACGGATACACCGTCTAAATTTTCCCAATTAACCTTACCAGAGGTAATAGTTAGTTGTGGTTCAACCAACAGATCAACAACACCCGTACCACAGGACTCTTCGCAGGGTTGAACCCTAAACATAGCCACATCAACGCACCTATCTAAATAGGTAAATTCCCCCTCGACGATACCGGATACACCAGCATTCAAGAAATACACATCAGGAGCCAGGAGGCATTTAAACTGAAATTCTAACATAATTTTAGTTCCAGCATCAATATATTTAATTAACTGAGAGGTTGCCAAAAAAGAAGCCCCCGCCAATTCATAGCCACTAACAGTTTTAACCAACATTCCAAAGCGGACATGGGAGGCGGACTTAATAAACTCAACCTCGTAGTTATAAGTATAGGTTTGACGAGCGACCAAATGATTAACTCGCTTCCCTTTTAAAGTTCTAATATGGGGGTCTTGGATAGTTGCACCCCGACTAGGATAACGAATCAATTGGTCAGGGACTAAATTCGGGTCGTAATAGTCTCGATAATCAGGATTATGTTTAATCATCCCCTGACTCTGAGGCTGACTATGATTACCATTTTGTTGAGAGATGCTAATTACTTTATGGACTTGAGGTTGAGGAGGCAATGAGGCTTTAATCTGCTTAATTTCGGCGCGAACTTGGGCGGCGGCATCTGCATCAGCATAGATCATTTTTTGATATTTAGAAACAATCATTTTCGGGGTATGTTCTAATAACATTTCCCCCTTATCCATAAGTACCGCCGAATCGCATAACTGAATAATTGAGGGTGCCGAATGGGATACAAATAGAATAGTACCGCCCCGGTCTTGGATTTCGTGAATGCGGCTAAAACACTTACGTTGAAAGGCTTCATCTCCCACAGATAGGGCTTCATCAACAATCAAGATATCAGGGTCAACGCTAGTAGCCACAGCAAAACCCAAGCGAATATACATCCCACTGGAATAGGTTTTGACAGGTTGATCGATAAAATCGCCGATATCAGCGAAGGCGGCAATATCATCAAATTTGGTAGCAATTTCTTCAGGTGTCAATCCCAACAACTGACCATTAAAGAAAACATTTTGTCTTCCGGTAAATTCAGGATTAAATCCACTACCTAACTCTAGCAAAGCGGACACACGACCATTAACTTTAACTTCGCCATTAGTGGGGGTTAAAGTTCCCGCAATAATTTGTAGGAGGGTGCTTTTCCCTGACCCATTTCTGCCGACAATTCCGAGAGTTTGACCCCGAAAAACTTGTAGGTTGATATCTTGTAGGGCCCAAAAATTTTCAGCCAGACTGGTTCTAGGCCAAAACATCTCTTTGAGGCGATCTACGGGATGTTTATACCGCTTAAAACATTTGGAAACTTGATTGACGGAAATTGCAATATCAGTCATGGATTCTGATTGAGGATTAGGCTATCAATGGTAAGGTGGCGAACAGTGAAAACTCCGAACAGTAAATATCTGGTCTAAAGCACATCAGCAAAGGCAGGACGTAAGCGCCGATAGACTCCTAAGCCGATAGAGAAAATCACAATGGATACGGCTGTAGCCACGGCTAATTCTCCCCCATGTTGGACAGTTCCCACTAGGACTAGATCTCGATAACTTTCAGCGATCGCCGTAACCGGGTTCAGCCAAAACACCCACACCCGCCACCCTTCAGGGATTTTGCTGGCTGGGTAAACAATTGGCGTTACATAAAACCACAAATTGAGAATCACCCCCAAAGTTTGTGGGATGTCTCGCAGAAAGACTGTCAGCGCCGCCGTTAAATATCCTAAGCCAGCAGTTAACAGCAGTTGTGGGACCCAAATCATCGGTAGTAGCCAGAGGGTTTGGTGAAGGCCTTGATAGGAGAAGCCCACAAATACAATCAACACCGCTAAACCAAAGGTACTTTCAATAAAAGCCGACAAAATTGGCACCAGTGGTAACAGTCCCAGGGGAAAGACCACTTTTTTGACCAGATTAGTTTGTCCAATCACAGAAGTAGCCGCCTGGGTCAAGCCATTGATAAATGCAAACCAAGGAATTAGACCAGCAAACAGCCACAGTCCAAAAGTCAGTTTACTGTCCTCTGGCATTCCTGTAATGCTGAGTTTAACCTGCAAAACAATAGAGAAAACATAGGTATAGATGAGCAGTTGCGCCAACTGATTGAGTAAAGGCCAGAGGTTTCCCAGAATAGACCCTTTGTATCGCGCCTCTAGGTCCCGTTGTACAAGGGTAGCGAGTAGGTTGAGTTTTGTGCGCCATTGACTATAGACAACTGGAGATCTCCCCCCCCAAACTCTGTGTACAACACCTTTCATTGACCTAAGCAATTTTTTGTCCCTCGTCCACTACACACACCACAGCCAAATATCTTATTAGAGACAATGGTTTGAGGACAAGTGTGCCACATTCGGTGTCTTGATTGCTAGTCCCAGGGCGTTAATAGGGTAGTCGATCGCCAAAAAAAACACCCCAACAGGGGTGCATTAACGTATTTATTGATGGCTAATCAGATATTATTTACCAAGCCGGGTTATAGATTTCGGCGCTGTTGCTATCTAACCCAACCTGATCAGCCAGACGGTTAAACATTGATTTTTCCCGTTTCCAGGTTGACCGTTGCTGCTTGAGGATTAACTCCCGAGAGCGATCGGCTACTGACAGCGGAGTTTGAGAAGGTGTCGCCACTGCTTCCGGGTTATTGGAATATTTCACTCCACGATAAGTCAGGTTATGGCTAGGTTGCAGCACAGGTGCTTTTTTCAAGTTACGGAAGCGCCAGTCTTGACCACGATACTTGCCACCTACTTGGCCAACTGTGGTTTCAACGGATTCGGTATTTTGGCTGTAGCTAACGCCGCGATATGTAAGTCCCATGATTTTCGCCTCTCTTGTTCAAAATTGGTTAACTTAGTGAGGCGCGTTCCTTCGGGATTACTCCCTACTTCCGTCTCCCCTCCTCTGAACTTATGGGCTCGAAAACCCTTAGAGCGAAAAGAGATGAACGATTTGTTTTTGTTTCTGTATCTATTGTTACCGTTTCCCAAATAAATGTCAAGGGTCTATGGGATTTCTTTAGAAAATTTTAATAATTTTGCTAAATACCCCCAAAAGGGGTAGAGACAAGGCCAGCCTTGTCTCCGAGGGGTTTGAGAGGTGGTGGGTTCCTAATGAGCGGAACCGTTACCATGATAGTCGTCGCTGTCGTAGAAGCCGTTTTGTGTGCCGAAGAATATGCAGGCGATGCTAAACACCACGCTTAACCCGACTAAAATTAACTTGATATCCATATTTAAGGTATCCCTCCCGATAAATTTACCAGCGATTAGGATTGTAAACGGTTCTGAGTGAAACCGTGTTGCTACCTCCATAAATTAGGGCCAATTATGGTTTTGACCCCAAAAAGCGATCGCCTTCGACGCGATCGACTCCAGACACTAAAATGGTCAACAGTACAAATTTAACCTACTCCATTCCATGATATCCAAAAACTGGATCCTAAAAGCGCTTCTGTTCCTGTTCGGCGCATGGTTGATATTTGATATGATCACCTGGGTCATCGCCGAATACCTATGGTTTGATGAAGTTGGCTATTTATCCGTATTCAGGCGACGACTGCTAACCCAAGTAGGATTATGGGTCCTAGGGGTGGGTTTGAGTGCAGCCTTTCTATTCTTCAATTTGGCTATTGCTGACAAATTTCGCACTCGTGCCGCCATTAAATCTTACCATCGATTTGAGGATGCCCTATTTTCACCGCCTCCCCCTAGTCCGCCCCCAGCCTTAAATTTGCCATGGCTGTCTTTTCTGGTAATTGGGCCAACTATGTTCATGGTGGTGATGATACTCCACTATGGCTATGAGTTTATTACAGATTTCAACATCAGCCTAGAGCAGGATTTGGTTGTTCCTTTGCTACCCCGTCGGTTTGATTTTGCCGTAGTTTGGGAAATGATCACTCAGCAACCTATCCAATGGTGGCAAATTGCCATGAGTTTGGCTCTGACTATAGCAGTGATAATTAAACCACAACTTTCTCTCAGTGCGATCGCTGTATTTTTTAGCCTCGGTTTTGGTTGGGTTCTTTCCAGTCACTGGATTAATGTACTGGGATTTTTCTACCCCACCGATTTTCAGATTACAGAAGGTCTCTTTAACAAAGATATTGGTTTTTATATTTTTATCCTCTCCGCCATTGACTTAGTAGAATTTTGGCTATTCGGTCTATTTCTGTTAACCCTAATTTCCTGCTCCTTAATTTATCTCCTCTCCGGTGATAGCTTTAACCAAGGAAAATTTCCCGGATTTTCTCGGTTTCAGCAGCGCCACTTACATGGGTTGGCTGGTGTCTTCATGCTATCTATGGCTCTGCGATATTGGTTAAATCGATATGAGTTATTATATTCAGAACGCGGGGTCGTATTTGGGGCTGGCTATACCGATGTTAACGTAGCTGAACCAGCTTATTACCTGATGTTTTTCATTAGTATATTATTTGCACTGTTTCTATTCTGGCAGGCTTTCTTTTCCGTAGAAGTAATTAAACCTTATGTCGAGTTTTTCTTGAAAAATATGGGCTTGCGTCGTCGGCGATCGCAGCCTAAACGCTATGCCAAATTATTCGCGGATAGCTATTCTTTGAGGGCAATTTTATCTGTATATATTTTAATGGGATTTTGTGCCAATGTTTGGTTACCGGAGATTGTGCAAAGGGTCATAGTTCAGCCTAACGAATTAGAGCGAGAATTGCCCTTTATGGAACGCAATATTCAATTTACCCAACAGGGTTTTAATCTCGACAATATTGAGATTGAAACCTTTGACCCAGACGCTGAACTCAGCCTTGCTGACCTCGAAAGAAATTCTCTCACCATTGACAATATTCGGCTGTGGGACCAGCGACCCCTATTACAAACTAATCGTCAACTCCAGCAAATTCGACCTTATTATGAATTTCTGGATGCTGCAATTGACCGCTATACTTTGCTGAAACCAGAAGAAGAACAAACACCAGATAATCGTACTCAAAAACAACAGGTGATTATTGCAGGACGGGAATTAGACTATCAGCTAGTCCCCGAAAAAGCGCAAACTTGGATTAATCAACACCTCGTCTATACCCACGGTTATGGATTTACCCTATCGCCAGTTAACAAAGTAGCTGAAGGAGGACTACCCAAATATTTTATTAAAAATATCGGTCCTGCGCCTCGGTTTAACTCAGATACTACCTTAGAAGTTGATCCTCGCGTTGAAGATAGTATCCCTATCGGAAAGCCTCGCATTTATTACGGTCAACTCACTAATACCAATGTCATGACTGGTACTAAGGTTTTGGAGTTTGACTTTCCCTCCGGTGATGAAAATGTCTATAATACCTATAGCGGTGATGGGGGTATCCTGATTAACTCCCTATGGCGGCGGTTACTATTTGCTAAGTATTTAAAAAACTGGCAAATGATTTTTACCCGGAACTTTTTGCCGGAAACTAAAGTCCTATTTCGTCGTCAAATTCCACAGCGAGTTAAAGCGATCGCTCCTTTTTTACGATATGATAAAAACCCTTATTTGGTAGCCGCAGATAGCAGCCTAGGTCAAGATGTGGTTCCCGAAAATGCACAGGATGGCAAATATCTCTATTGGATTTTAGATGCTTACACCACCAGCAGTCGCTACCCCTATTCCGACCCGGAAGATGGCGAATTTAACTACATTCGCAACTCAGTTAAAGTCGTAATTGATGCCTATAATGGCTCCATTAAATTCTACTATCTCAGTGAACCCAGAGACCCGCTGTTAATCACTTTGCGCCAAATTTTCCCCGATTTATTTGAACCCATCGAAAATATGCCCCAATCTTTGTATCAGCATATTCGATACCCCCAAGATTTATTTACGGTGCAATCAGAACGCCTATTAACTTACCATATGCAGGATCCTAGGGTGTTCTATAACCGGGAAGATGTCTGGCGCATTCCTACCGAAATTTATGGCGGTCAAACTCAACGAGTTGCGCCTTATTATTTGATTATGAAACTACCCACAGAAGCTATGGCGGAGTTTATTCTGTTGCAGCCATTTACTCCCGCTAGTCGCCTCAATTTAATTGCTTGGTTAGCGGCGCGATCAGACTCTCCCCAATATGGCAAACTGTTATTATATCAGTTTCCTAAGCAGCGATTAGTATTTGGACCTGAACAGGTAGAGGCACTAATTAACCAAGAACCCCGAATATCTGAGCAGATCTCACTGTGGAATCGTCAAGGCTCCCGCGTGCTTCAGGGTAATTTATTAGTAATTCCCATTGAACAGTCTTTGTTGTATGTAGAACCCATTTATCTCGAGGCGACTGATAATAGTTTACCTACTCTAGTCAGGGTCATTGTTGCCTATGAAAATCGAATTGTCATGCGTCCGACTTTAGATGAATCTCTGCAAGCTGTTTTTGATGCTGACCCCATTGAACCCGCCATTATAGTTCCCAATTGATATTGAACAATGAATAATTAACAATGAATACAGCTTCAGAAATCGTGCTAAATATTACCCTCACCCTCAATCTGGATCCCAGGGGGGGAGAGGGACTTTGACAGCCTATTGCATGATTACTGAAAAAGCCGTAATAAATAATGAATTGCGGGGTAGGGACGCGAGGTTGATAATTATTAATTATTAATTATTAATTATTAATTATTAATTGCCGGTTGGGGAGGCGAGGTTATAGAAGAACCCGCCCCTACAATGATCAATTGTGTGGCCGGAAGGTTGCCCGATCGCCTAAATCTGGTAAATTTAAGGTAACAGTTGAGCAAACAGACAGTAATTGAACCTATGGCACTGATTACAACGGGTGGGAAACTAATTCGAGATTTGGAGTCGGAAGGAGCTTTAGCCCTTTATGTTCCCTTGGAGGGAGGATTTGAGGGACGTTACCGCCGCCGTCTCAGAATAGCCGGTTATACTACCTATAGCTTATCGGCAAGGGGATTAGGTGACTTGGCGGCGTACTTGTTGGGGGTTCATGGTGTCCGACCAGCTCACCTAGGGAAAAAAAGCAGCGGTAATGATGCGGCGGTGGGAGACATTTATTATATTCCTCCGGTGGTCAACTATCAGTTAGAAAATCTGCCCCCCAACTCGAAGGGATTAGTATTATGGATCATAGAAGGGCAGATTTTGTCAAGCCAAGAGGTGGATTTTCTCAGTCGCTTACCGAGCCTCGAACCTCGGGTTAAAATTGCTATAGAGATGGGAGGCGATCGCCAATTTAGCTGGAAACCTTTAAAAAATGCGATCGCCGTTGCGTAAGCGCCAACCATTTCCTGCAGCTATGTAAACATAGAAAATGTGATCACTATTGATTCCCCCCTAACATCACTGAAAACAGGTCGCTGGTTCAAACTCATTTGCGGAGCCAGTTACCAGCACCTGCCATCAGTTCGCCATCTAGCCTTAGCTTATACCCTAGCGGGGGCGGACTGCATTGATGTGGCGGCGGACCCGGCGGTGATTAAAGCTACCCTCGAAGCGATCGCCATAGCTGCTGACTTAGGAGATAGCGCCCGTCGCCGAGGTTTTGGCTATGGAGGGAGACCGTGGTTAATGGTCAGCCTCAACGACGGAGAAGATCCCCATTTTCGGAAAGCCGAATTTGAAGCTACAGCCTGTCCAACCAATTGTCCCCGTCCCTGTGAAAGCATTTGTCCGGCCGGGGCGATCGCCTTTAGCGACCTACAAGCTGGCGTTATAGATGAACTATGCTATGGCTGTGGTCGGTGTATACCCGTTTGTCCATCAAATTTGATCGGGGCTCGGTCCTATGTATTTAGCCCAGAAGCCGTTGCGCCGCTGGTGTTTCAAACCGGAGTAGATGCCATCGAAATCCATACCCAAAGCGATCGCGAAGCCGACTTCCGTCGCCTGTGGCATCATATTCAGCCCTGGATACACCAACTCAAAGCGATCGCCATTAGCTGTCCCAACAGCCCCGATCTAATCGATTATTTGCGGAGTCTCCATCAGCTAATCACTCCCCTACCCTCAACCACCGCCTTAATTTGGCAAACCGACGGTAGACCCATGAGTGGCGACATAGGTAGTGGCACCACCAGAGCCAGCATTCAACTGAGCCAAAAGGTCTTATCCGCCCAACTACCAGGATATGTGCAACTAGCAGGAGGCACAAACGATTATACTGTAGCCAAACTGCGATCGCTAAAACTTCTCCCCGATGAGGGAACCGAGAAAAACTCCACTTCCCCAAAAGTCGCCGGAGTCGCCTATGGTAGCTATGCTCGCACCTTACTTTCCCCCATTTTAGAATCCCTAGAATCTCCTAATCAGGAATCTGACCCCCTAGAAATGTCAAAAATCACTCAATTAGAAACCCAACCAGACCTACTATGGAAAGCCGTTAACCTAGCAAGTTCCCTGGTTTCCCAAATCAAAGGATTTTGAGGTTTCCGTACTCAAATCCCTCAACCAGTTCTCACCCACCCTATTGATTGAACACTTCAACCTGAGAAGTATGCAGATCACAGACGACCTTAACAGATTGCTTGATATTGTTCCCCCAACAGTCCGAAAAAACCTGATCAACCACCCAGAACGCGAATGTTTGATTGAAATAGTCATGGATTTGGGTCGTCTCCCAGAGGCTCGTTTTCCCAGCAATGCCGAATACCTATCCCAACAGCCTGTTACCTGGGATGACCTGAGCCATTGCATATCCCGCATTGGTGAGTTTAGCGGTGACAACCGAGCCGGCATTGAAAAAACCTTACACCGGATTAGCGCCATTCGCAACCGCACCGGGAAAGTTATCGGCTTAACCTGTCGAGTCGGTCGCGCCGTTTTTGGCAAAATCGGCATGATCCGAGACTTGGTAGAAACCGGAGGCTCAATTTTAATGCTAGGTCGTCCTGGTGTCGGCAAAACTACTGCCCTGCGAGAAATTGCCCGCGTCCTAGCTGATGAACTCCATAAACGGGTCGTAATTATCGATACATCTAACGAAATTGCCGGGGATGGAGATATTCCACACCCAGCCATTGGACGAGCCAGACGTATGCAGGTAGCCAGTCCAGAACTGCAACATCAGGTGATGATCGAGGCGGTGGAAAACCATATGCCGGAAGTGATTGTCATTGACGAAATCGGCACAGAATTGGAAGCCCTCGCCGCCCGCACGATTTCCGAGCGGGGTGTGCAATTAATCGGAACCGCCCACGGGAACCGCATTGAAAACCTGATGAAGAACCCCACTTTAGCAGATCTGATTGGCGGAATTCAAGCGGTGACTTTGGGGGATGATGAGGCACGGCGGCGGGGTTCCCAAAAAACCGTTTTGGAACGTAAGGCTCCCCCAACTTTTGATATTGCCATAGAAATGTTGGAACGGGAACGTTGGGTGGTGCATGAGTCTGTATCAACTACCGTTGATGGTTTGCTGCGGGGAATGCAGCCGACTTTACAGGTCAGACAAATGAACGATCGCGGTGAAGTGACTGTTACCCAAGAACGTTATAGCACCCCCGCCGCTCGTAATGCTGTGCCTGCTGGTTCATCCACTGGTTCATCCCGACCCTTACCCCCTTTGTCTGCACCCGGTTTGGGGGGTCTGCGGGCTTCGGGGAAAATGATGCCACTTCCCACTAGCACTACTGTTCGCTCTGGGTCTGTGCCGGAAAATCAACCCGCCACCCAGGAATTTGAACAGTTGCTAAATGCCTCTTTTGAGAGTCCAGGATTCGGGGATGACAATAGTTTAGATCTGGGGGATAATGGATTTAATGAGGATGATTTGCCTCTGCATATCTATCCTTATGCGATCGCTCGCTATCAGATTGAGCAGGTGATTCGCACCCTGATGTTGCCTGTGGTGGTGACTAAGGATATTGATGGTGCTGATGTGGTCTTGGCTTTGCGATCGCATATTCGCAATCAGTCCAAGCTGCGACAAATGGCAAAGAACCGCCATATACCCATTCACACCGTTAAATCTGGCAGTCCCCCTCAGATTGCTAAGGCTCTGCATCGGTTACTACACAGGTCAGATCCTAGCACTCCAGAAGTTCCTGATCTCAGTCTGTTTGCTTCGGGGAATTCCTCTGATGAACTCGAAGCCTTAGAGGAAGCCAGACTAGCGGTAGAGGAAATTGTCATTCCCAAGGGTCAACCTGTCGAACTTTTACCTCGTTCCCCAAAAGTGCGAAAAATGCAGCATGAACTGGTCGAACACTATCGCCTGAAATCTAACAGTTTCGGCGAAGAACCCAACCGCCGGATCAGGATTTATCCAGCATAGCAAATACATCATTACCTAGGGGCAGCCTGTTCGGGTTGCCTCGGTTTATAATAGCTGCTCAAAATATAGTCATTTTCCCTTTCAACTTTACCAAGTTTAAACGGGAATAATTAACTCTCCACTGTTCCCTCTTGCCTTTGAGCCTGTTGTGTGGGCAAATAACTTAACTTGATGGTCAATGATTCAACAGCTTATTCAACTAATTACTACCATGACCGGGCTACATATTCGGCCCCAGGATTATGGGACATTCTCGCAAAAAATTTGGCGGCGGGTTCAGCAACTGCATCTTTCCAGTTTGAATGAATACTATAATTTACTAACGGCGGCTAATACCGAGAGTAAAACCGAATGGTCGGAATTAATGCCCTTGTTGACCACCACCGAAACCTACTTTTTTCGCGATCGCGGTCAGTTTAAGTTATTGCGTGAGGTCATACTACCCGAGTTGATCGCCGCCCGAAAATCCTCTAAGACTCTGCGTTTGTGGAGTGCTGGATGTTCCACCGGGGAAGAAGCCTACTCTTTAGCCATTTTAGTGCAACAGTTGCTCCCAGACTGGCCAAATTGGTTAATTGAGATTATCGGCACTGATGTTAATGAAGTAGCCCTTCAACGGGCTAGAGATGGCGTATATAGCCATTGGTCTTTTCGCATGGTTGACCCGGAGGTGCAACGTCAATATTTCTATCCCCAAGGACAGAATTGGTTAGTTAATCCCGCCGCTAAAAGTTTGGTTAGGTTCCTGAAACTTAACTTGGTGAGTGATAATTGTACCAATGCGATCGCCAGTCTGGGTAAAATAGATTTGATTTTATGTAGAAATGTTTTTGTTTATTTCGAGAAGCCCTATATTGTACAAGTTCTGAGAAAATTTTATCAGGTACTGAGACCCGGTGGCTATCTGATGACAGCCCATGCAGAAATTCAGGGATTATTGCTAGATGAGTTTAAATCCCACATTTTTCCAGAGTCGGTGATTTATCAACGGGAAAAACCGACCCGAAATCTGTCTGTATCCTCCCCCAATGACTCCCTAAACCATCAAAGCCAGCCTTTATCCCCGTTACTAAATACGCCCTATTATACCCCCAACGGTAGCCGTTTATCCTCCCCTTCTCAACCTCCGGCAAATCATGGTCAAAATCACCAACGGAATCATCTCTCAACTTTATCTATTGTACCGCCACCAGTTGCCTCGATACCCACCGCAT
Source organism: Limnospira platensis NIES-39 (assembly GCF_026000695.1). GTDB lineage: Bacteria > Cyanobacteriota > Cyanobacteriia > Cyanobacteriales > Microcoleaceae > Limnospira > Limnospira platensis. Next base: position 3,151,756 of record NZ_AP026945.1, on the reverse strand, counting down.
CAGAACAGGCGATCGCCATTAGTCAAAGCCTGGAAGAAGCCCAAAAGCTAATCAACCAAAAAGCCTATAATGAAGCCCTCAAAAAAGTTCAAGAATTTGTGGCTAATCATCCCCACAATTTTGATGCTCATTATCTAATGGCGCAAATTCATGCTAATAGCGGACAGCATGATGCGGCGATTGTGAATTGCCAAAAAGCCTTAGAAATCAATTCCTTGTCCATTGATCCTTATTATATTTTGTTGCACATTTCCCAGGAAAAAGGCGACTGGGAAACGGCGAAAATTTTTGCCAAAAGAATCATCTATTTATCAGATGTTTCTGCCTCGTCAATTTGCGCTCATATGGAGTTGGCGACTGTCCATGAAAGGGAAGGAAATTTGTTGAAAGCCAAAAAACTTTACTTAACAGCACTATCCCTGTTAAATACAATTTCTGACCAGAGTCCTGTTCCCTATTTGGGGAAAATTTCCGCCGGAGAATTAACGGCTTATCTCCAACAAAAATTAAATCTGATTCTGTATTAATAAATAAGGTACTGTCATCATGGAAATCAAACCTTATCTCATGTTTAAGTTGGGAGGATTGACTTATGGTGTAGATGGCTTGTTAGTGCAAGAGATTTTCTCCTTACCTGAACTCAACCCCATTGTCGAAGCCGCCCCCGAATTAGTAGGGATTCTGAATTTACGCAGTGAATTCTTATCAATCATTGACTTAAATATTCATTTTGGACTGGAAAATGCAGCGAATTCTTATGTAATTGATGATGTAATTATTGTGCTAAGATTAGGTGAGGAAAAGTTAGGAATTTTGGTAAATGAAGTTTGCGAAGTGCAGATGATTGCTACCGAAGATATTACCAGGAATCTCCCCTATAGCGTGATGGTAAACCTACCACCTCAGTCGAGATCGAGAACTCATGATCATGCGATCGCTGGATATGCCGAAATTGAAGATCAGATTATTATGATCTTAGCTCCTGAATCCTTACGGGATAAGATTATCTCTGACAGCAGCGCCCTGATCTCAGATAGCAAGAATGATCATCGAGATGACCATGATTATCCAGTCACCAGAAACCGTAAAATTCCCGTTTTTTGTCCCGACTCAACACCACAAGAAAGGCAGATTTTTCGGGAACGTGCCGATAATTTGAGGCGCAAGACCGAGAAAGATGAGTTATCCGGGTTGATGTCCTTGGTTGTGATTGGTTTAAATGGTGAATACTTTGGCGTAAATCTCCCCATTATTCGGGAATTTACCGATATTCATAATGTTACCCCCATTCCCTGCACCCCCCCTCATATTGTTGGTAATATGAACCTGCGGGGTGAGATTGTCACCTTAGTTGATATTAGGGGAATTTTGGGTTTACCAATGGATATTAACGGTAGTTCCAAAAAGGCGGCGATCGTCCAAGTGGGTGAAGTAGTCGCGGGAATTATTGTTAATGATATTTTTGATGTCACCTATCTAAACCCCTCCGCAATTAAGCCAGTTCCCGCCGCTGTTCATTCTACCCAAGATGAATATTTACGGGGGACAGCAATTTATCGCGATCGCCAAAATCCCGAAGCACAAAACCGGATGATGAGTTTATTAGACCTCGAGAAAATCCTAGTCCAAGAAACCCTGGTAGTTAATGAAGAAATATAAACCAATTGTTAACTAATTATAAAAACTCTATCCTTTGGCATATTCCCAAGTAAAATAGTAGTTATAATCACGATTTAACCTTTTTTTTCAGACTAGCAAACGTTGCCAACCCTCGCCTATTCTAGACACCAATGCCAATGAGCGCATATTTTTACTAACATGATGAAACGATTAACCACCAAACTTTACTGCGGTTTCTTCCTGATACCCGCCACAGTCATCCTAGCTATAAGTAGCTATTCGGTTTTTTCATTCTGGCGCATAGATTCGCGCATTGGCACTATCTATGATGATCGGGTCGTCCCCCTTCAGCAAATCAAAAATATCTCCGATGCCTATGCTATTCAGATAATTGATGCTGTCAATAAAGCCAACAGTGGCCTAATCACCACCAGTGCCGCATTAAATACTCTTAATCGTTCCATAGAAACAATTAGCACCAACTGGGAAAGTTATAAAAATACCCAATTAACATTAGAAGAGAGAGAAATCGCCAACGAAATTGACCGATTATTTGTTCCTGCCCAGAATCGCATTACCGAACTGCAACAAACACTACAAACAGGAAATCCCGAGGACTTAGCCGCCTTTGATGGAGCGTTATATGATGTCATAGACCCCCTTACCGAGAGGCTTCAGAGGTTAATTGATTTACAACTGCGGGTAGCTTCAGCGGAAAGGGAGAAAGCTCGTGCCGTCTTAAATGAAACCCTGTTATTATTTGGATTATTAATCTTACTTGCCATAGTAATCGCCTCTCCCCTAGGTTACTTTTTAAGCCAGTCTATTGCTAATACCTTTAAACAAACTATTAGAGCCATTTCCGATAGTTCCACAGAAATTGCTGTCGCCACAGAAGAACACGAACGCATTGCCACAGAACAAGCCGCAGCAGTTAGTGAAACCACCTCCACCATGGATGAATTAGGAGCCTCCTCCCAAGCAGCTACCCAACAAGCAGAAGCGGCTGTCACCGGAGCTAAAAAGGCTTTATCCATGTCCGAAAGTGGTCAAACCGCAGTTAATAGCACCTTAGAAGGTATGGCAAACCTCCAAGATAAAGTGGAGGGAATAGCCCAACAAATTCTCCGCCTCAGTGAACAGACCAATCAAATTGGTAATATCTCCCAATTAGTCGCTGATTTGGCTAATCAAACCAATATGTTAGCCCTGAATGCGGCTGTTGAAGCGGTACGAGCCGGAGAACATGGTCGCGGATTTGGGGTGGTTGCTACCGAAATTCGCAAACTGGCTGATGAGAGTCAGAAATCCGCCCAAAAAATCGGTACTTTAGTTTCGGATATTCAGACAGCGATTAATTCCACAGTGATGGTCACAGAAGAGGGGACTAAAACAGTTCGCTCCAATGTTGATGTGGCGCAAAGAACTGCCCAAGCCTTTTTAGGTGTGAAAGAATCGGTGAATGATGTGGTTGTGAATAATCAACAAATCTCTCTCAATATTAAGCAACAAACCCTGGCTATTAACCAAGTTTTGGAAGCCATGAATTCCCTCAAACAGGGGGCAAACGAAACCGCCAATGGTATCGGACAAACCAAAAGAGGCATGGAACAGCTCAAACATATAGCCGAAGAACTGGAATCCATTATTTAGGGATAATTTTGGGGGTCATAAAACCATGGATATTCAGGGAAAATTATAGAAAATTTAGGAGTCAGGAAAAATGCTGATGTTTAAAAAGCTAAGATACTGGGTTATTGGAGGATATACTATTCCGATATTCCTGATGATTGTGAGTGCTACGGTGGTTTCAGTTAACGTAGGTCGGGTGCAAATAGAATCGCAGCAACTCGAGTTGTCTCGTCAAATAGCTCGAGATGTTGCTAATGTCTCCATAAATCTTCAGGCTATGTCCAGAACCCTGAGAGGCTATCTGATTGATAACAATCCTACATCTATAAATAGCTGGAATGAAGCCAAAAATAGTGTAAATGAAAGCATCAGTTTGTTAAGCCAAATTATGACTGATGAACAGCAACTTAAAACCATGGAGGAAATTAGGAAACAGTATAATGATTTAGACGAATTTCATAGCGATATCATTCAAATCATAGCCAACGGCGAACCTGAAGCAGCTCGTCAAGCCTGGATAGCAAATGGCATAGGAGTGAGAATTGCTGAGAATGTTTCTAAGTTAGTTAATCAGATGAATAGTCGGGAACAGGAACTGGTGGGGTTGAACGTAGCAAGCCAAACCCAGGCTCTGAATAATCTTTTAGTATCGGTATGGGTTAGTATTGGTATAGCGATTATCATTTCGATTATTTTAGGAAGTTGGATTATTGCTACTATTGTCCAAAAAATTACCCAGGAAGCCAATAACATCGCCCTAGCAGCTACGGAGATTTCTACTACTATTGAAGAACAGGAACGTGTGGCTGTTCAGCAGGCTGCTTCTGTGAATGAAACTACCACGAGTATGGATGAGTTGGGGGCTTCCTCCCGTCAGTGTGCTGAACAGGCTTCTGCTGCGTCTTCGGGAGCGCGTCAGGTGCTGGCTTTGGCGGGAAATAACCGCCAAGAAGATACTTATGATGGTAGTCCGAGTTTGCGGGAAAAAATGTCACAGGTTCAGGCTCAAATCCTGCGTTTGAGTGAAAACCTCGGCCAGATATATAATATTACTAATTTGGTTAGTGATTTAGCTAATCAAACTAATATGCTGGCTTTGAATGCTTCGGTGGAAGCGGTGAGAGCGGGGGAACATGGTAAGGGTTTTGGGGTGGTGGCTAGTGAAATCCGCAAATTAGCAGATCAGAGTCGCAAGTCGGCGGAAAAAATTGGCTCTCTAATTACGGATATTCAAAATTCGACTAATTCGACTGTGATAGTAACGGAAGAGGGGACTAAGGCTGTGGAAAAAATTATCGCTTCTATTAATGATGTGGCGGTGAATATTCAGCAAATTTCTCTGAATACTAAACAACAGGCGATGGCGGTAGAGCAGGTAATTGATGCGATGAATAGCCTAAATACTGCTGCTCAAGAAACGGCTAACGGTCTAGCTCAAAGTCGTTCTGGTACTGAACAACTTAATAATACGGCGATCGGGTTAAAAAATCTGGTTTAGGAATGGTTGATGGCTAGGAGAAATTACCATGATTGAAGATGATGAATTGCGGGAAGTCTTTAAAATTGCCAGTGAGGAACATTTACAAAAACTTGATGATGGTTTTTTGTACCTAGAACAAAACCCTAATGATAGGACGAAAATAGATGAACTGCTGCGGGAAGCGCACAGTTTAAAGGGAGATGCGGGAATGCTGGGGGTTAAGGATGTTTCTACGCTGGCTCACCAACTCGAACACCTGTTAGGGGCTATAAATAGGGGAGAGGATACGTTTTCCCATCAAATGAGCGATCGCATGGCCCATGGACTGGATGCAATTCGGAAACTGGTAAAAGAAGCGGTTACTGGGGAACCTTCGGGGATTAACGCTTTTTATGTGTTAGCGAATTTAATGGGGGCTAGGGCTGAAGGGGAAATTGCGCGACCCACAGAGGTGGGAACCCCTGCTGTAGCTGATTCTGATAAGTCTTCTGATGAGAACCTGACAGCACCAACGACGGAAGAAGGTGACCAGGAGGAGGCGGAAAGCACCCCAGAAACCCAAGAAACTGAGACCCCAGAAGATAGTGTAACGGAGGGTGAGCATCACCCAGAGAACGCGGAACCAGGGGATAGTCCTACTGTTGAATTAGAAAAGCCAGCGCCTTCTAGTCCTACGGTTACGCCTATTTCGACCTATAAAATTGAGACAATTCGGGTGGCTACGCGAAACTTAGATGCTCTGATGACTCAAACGGGAGAGTTGACGGTAACCAAAATTCGCATTGCTCATAGGTTAGCAGAAATTGAGGAAATAACTAACCTATTAGAGGAGTGGAGTCGGGATGCTTTTATCAATAGGTTTGCTCTCCATGACCTGGAAGCTAGGGAGGGTTTATCTCATGGTAGGGGTACTATGGGACAATTACAAAGTTACCACCAAAGAACAGGCGATCGCCTAGAGATTCTTAGCACATTAGTCAATCAGCTAAGAACTTCCATATATGAAGATATGGCTCGTCTGGATTTAATTTCTGACGAACTAGAAGAGGGAGTCCGTACCCTGCGACTGTTACCCCTATCGACGATATTTAACCTATTTCCGCGCATGGTGCGAGATTTAGCGAGGGAACAGAAAAAACAGGTACAATTGATAATTGAGGGGGGCGAAACTAGGGCGGACAAACGCATCCTAGAGGAGATGAAAGACCCCCTAATGCACATTCTGCGTAATGCTATTGATCATGGCATAGAAACTGCGGCCGAACGTGCGACGAGAGCCAAACCACCCCAGGCTACTATCCGGTTACGGGGATATCAAACGGCTACCAGTGTGGTGATTGAGGTTAGCGATGATGGCCGAGGTTTAGATATTGAGCAAATTAAACAAACGGCGATTAAACGGGGAATTTGTCAGCCAGAAGAATTGGTGGGAATGACTATCCAACAAATTCAAGCCCTGATTTTTACTCCCGGTTTTTCTACCCGGAAATCGGTGACGGAGGTTTCGGGGCGGGGTGTGGGTATGGATGTGGTTCGCACTAATGTGGAACACCTGAAGGGGACGATTAATGTTGATTCGACTTCGGGAAGGGGCTCTACTTTCCGCATTCAATTGGGAACTACGCTGGCTACAGCCCATGTGTTGATTGTGGCGGTTGATAGCATTTCCTATGCGATTCCTGTAGAGTATGTGCAAACTACGCTATTGGTGGATGATACGGATATTTTTGCCATTGAGGGTCGAGATACGATTCTGTTTGATGACCAACCTGTGTCGGTGATGTGTTTAGTGGACTTGCTGGAAGTGAAATCTAGCCGTAATGCTATCATCGGTTGGAACAATCACCGGGGTAAGTCTAAGGGAGAGGGGTCTCAACGAGAAACACCAAGGGATATGGTATCGGTCCGGCTGAGGGAAAATCTCATACCTACGGAAATGAATAATGAGGTTAATTCCAATCAATCTCACCAATCGAAGGCTAAATCTTGTATAATTCTGAGGATGGGGGAAAATCGCCTAGGCTTATTCGTTGATAGCCTGATTGATGAACAAGATGTTGTCCTCAAACCTCAAAGCCAACTCCTGCGACGAGTCAGGAATGTGGCTGGGGCGACTATTTTGGGGACTGGGGAAGTGTGTATGGTGCTTAATCCCCAGGATATGATTCGCTCGGTGCGGAAAAATTGGAAGTCCTCGACTCCTATTAATCTTTCTGATTCGGATGAGTTGGATTTAGAAAGCGATCGCCCATCTGTTATTCTATTAGTTGAGGACTCTATTGCCACCCGCACTCAAGAAAAGCGTATTTTAGAAGCAGCAGGTTATGAGGTGGTTACAGCAGTCGATGGACTAGATGGATTAAACAAACTCAAAACTCGCTCCTTTGATGCGGTAATCTCCGACATCCAAATGCCTAATTTAGATGGTTTGGGATTAACTGCTAAAATCCGCGAACATCAAGAATACAGCGAGTTACCAATTATTCTGGTGACATCTCTTGCTTCTGATGACGATAAACGCAGGGGTGCTGAAGCGGGAGCTAATGCCTACATCACTAAAGGCTCATTTAACCAGGATGTCCTCCTGCAAACTCTCAGCCGATTAGTTTGACTGCATTACAGGAGTTGATTTATGGGTCGGGCTGGTGATTATACAATCCCCGTAACCGCTAGACCTACCTGGTATTTTAGCACACGCGAAATAAATATGGCGATTCGGGTTTTGCTGGTGGAAGATTCCCCAGTTGCTCTGATTATTCTCAAACGCATTTTGGCTCAATGCAACGATATTCTGGTTGTGGGTACTGCTCGCAGCGGTTTGGAGGCTTTGTCTTTGATTCCTCAATTGCAGCCGGATGTGATTTGCACGGATTTACATATGCCTCACATGGATGGCTTGGAATTTACTGGAGAGGTGATGGCTAATTTCCCTAAGCCAATTCTGGTAATTAGTGCATCTGTCCAAGCTGAGGATACTTACAATGTATTTCAACTTCTCAATGCGGGGGCGGTTGATGTTTTTCCTAAGCCGAAAACTGGGCTGGCTTCTGACTATCAGCAAGCCGGTATGGAATTAATTCATAAAATTAGGGTTCTGGCTGGGGTCAAGGTATTTACTAAGCATCGACGGGGGGCTACTGTTAAGGCGGCTTCGCCGGCGGCGAGTCCATCATCACATCTGGGGAGCAGAGTTAATAGTCCTGTGGCGGTTCCTACTCCTCAGAAAACTTCTTTTTCCTCTCAGATAAAGACTCCACAACATCGCTCTCAATCTGTTACTAGGGTGGTAGTAATTGGTGCTTCTACGGGAGGACCCCAGGCTCTCCATACGGTTCTGACTCAGTTTTCCCCTAAGTTACCGGTTCCGATTATCTGTGTTCAACATATTAGTGAGGGGTTTTTAAGGGGATTGGTCAATTGGTTGGATTGTCAGTGTTCTATATCGGTTAAAATTGCTCAGGCAGGAGATTTACCTGAACGGGGAAATGTCTATTTTGCTCCGGAGGGAAAACATCTCGAAATCGATCGCAATGGTCGGTTTTTGTATTCTTCTAATCCGGCTTTGGGAGGACATCGGCCTTCAATTACTGTGACGATGAAATCTGTGGCTAATTTTTACGGTAGTCACACTCTGGGGGTATTATTAACGGGTATGGGTCGGGATGGGGCTGATGGAATGCTGGAAATTGCACAATGGGGCGGCATCACTATCGCTCAAAATGAGGAAAGCTGTGTGGTTTTTGGGATGCCCCGAGAAGCGATCGCTCTGGGGGCGGCGAGTCATATTCTCCCGGTGGAGGCGATCGCTCCCTTGATTTTAAATATGATTAATTCCACCATCAAGTCTTAACGTTCAATACTGAACCAATTACCTCGCACAATTTCTCGGCATCAAAAGGCTTGGTTAGGTATTCTGTGGCCCCGGCTAGTCGCCCCTGTACTTTGTCAAAGGCTCCATCTCGCGCTGTTAGCATAATAATTGGCAATGCCTGAAATTGCGGAATACTCCGAATTGTCCGACATAGTTCTAATCCATCTATTCCCGGCATCGATACATCTAGCAGTAGCACGGAAACTTTGTTATGATATATCACTGATAAGGCATCGACGGCATTATCAGCCACTAAAACGTTATAAGTATTAGATAGGGCTTGTTTGACTAAGCCCTGCATAACTGTACTGTCATCTACTGCTAGGACGGTTGCTTGTTGACTACTTTGATTAACAGACATTGATTATCTTTCCCTCCGTGACGCGGCTGGCCCCGACTCACGATTGAGCTATACTATTAGTTTAGATCGTTGTGCTGTGTTTAAACTATCCCTGAAGCGATCGCTTACCTGGAAACTGCTAACTATATATTAAAAAAAAATTAAATCTGAAAAATTCCCCCACAAAAAAGGTTGACTATTGCTCCTGATTTTGGTATAACTGAACTACCATCTTTAACAATTGGCTTTCTTGCAAATTCTGACTGTCACAAAAATTCCATTATAATAAAAGCATAAGTCAAGTCAACCACAAAGTCAACCATTATTTACAACTATTTACAATTCCCCCAAATCATGCCATAACTGGGGATTATGAAAATCCTCAATGACATAAGTTGCGCCGACATTTTTTAAGATGTGGGGGTCATGGGTGGAAGCGACACCAATAGTAGTAATTCCAGCAGCGACGGCGGATCTAATTCCAGAGGTAGAATCCTCAAAAACGATCGCATCTTGAGGGGATATATGCAACTGTTGTAAACAGACCTGGTAGGGTTTCGGGTCAGGCTTACCCACCCCGACATCTTCAGCGACAATAAGGGTCTGGAAATAATCAACCAAGTTTAAAGCCTTCAACATAAACGCCGCATTTTCCCTAGGCGCATTGGTAACAATAGCAGTTTGCAGTCCCTGTTTTTCAATCCAAGCCAACAACTTGATTAAGCCGGGTAGAGGTTTTAAATTCCCGGCAATTTGACGAAATTCCGCTTCTTTTTGGTCAGCCAAAATCCGCCCTTCTTCGGGGGAAAGTTGCGGGAGAATATCCCGAACAATATCAGGGTTTAAACGTCCGCTAATTTTAGCCTTATAAAAATCCGGGTTAATTTCCAGATCATAATTTTTGAGGACATCAACCCAAGTCTGATAATGAATAGGGTCGGTATTAGCCAAAGTCCCATCTAAGTCAAAAATAATCGCTTTCAGCATCATGTAAATCCAATATCTGGGGAATTAATTATTAGACCTGCGCCAGTGAAAGATATTTTCTAGGATATTATACCAAAGTTTTTGGTGTCGATGTCGTTGATGAACCCAAGCGGCGGCGGTTGGGGAAATTATGCCGGTGAGAGTTGGCCAGGGGGGGGTAAAATTAGCGATCGCATTGATGGTAATACCTTTTTGAATAGCGATCGCCAAAAAATTAATCATCTCATCAGCGCCAACCCCGAAAATAGTAGCCCCCAAAAGCCGACCATCAGAATGTCCGACCAACTCACAAAAACCCATAATTTCCCCCAAAATTTGAGTTTTAGGAACCTGTTTAAACATCTGGCGGCTAACTTGTACCTGGTCTCTATAGCGGCGTCGCGCCTGAGTTTCAGTCAAGCCGACCCTAGCCAAAGGTGGGTCAGTAAAAATCACCCAAGGAACATGATTATAATTAACCCGAAATCCCGGAAAATATAGGGCATTTTTGATGGCGATTTGGGCTTCATATTCAGCCACATGAGGCAGAGGATAACCCCCCGCCAATTCTCCACAAGCATAAACTCGACGATTAGTGGTTTGTCTGCGAGAGTTTAGCTGCAAATAACCGCCAATAAATTTAACTCCGATATCATCCAAATTCAAGCCACACAAATTAGGCTGACGACCGATACCTAGGATAATTTCATCAACTTCGATCGCCTTATTTCCGGCCTGTATCCATTTGGTATCATCAATTTGTTTAGCCTGAATTACAGGGGTTTTAGTAAGTACCTGCACCCCTTCAGCTTCTAACAAAGATTGCAGCAAAAAAGCGGTGGGGGGTTCTTCTCTCGGTAGTATGTGGTTACTGCGAACTATGAGGGTAACATCACTTCCCAAACGCCTAAATATTTGGGCTAATTCCACAGCGCTAGGGTCGCCGCCAATGAGGGCAACATGATTAGGAATTTTGGTGATTTTATGAAGAGTGTCGGCGGTGAAATATCCGGTAAGAGTCAATCCTTCGATGTCGGGAATTTGGGGTTGAGAACCCATAGCCAGTAAAAAAGTACGCGATCGCAAAATTCGATTATTGACCTTCAAAGCCAGCCGAGGTTCTGTAATAAATTCCCCCACCCCAAAAATCATATCTACCCCCAAAGAAGCGATCGCCGCCGGAGAATAAATACTTTCTAGGTTAGTGGTGATATATTCACTCCATTGACAACTAGAGTCCCACTGTATTAAAATATTTTCGGGCACAATGCGATCGGCAGTTTCCCAACCGATGCCGAATTGTGACACCTGGCGCATTTGTTTAGCTACCTTAGCTATCTGTAAAAGGGGGTGGTGTCTGTTAGCCCCAATAATTTGACCAGGAACAGGGGGTGGGTCAGGTTCCAATAGTGCTACCCGACCCTGCATTTTAGAGGCTTTTATAGCGGCTTTACGTCCGGCTAAAGTGCCACCAATGATAACTATATCATAATCGAGCATTTTGGATAAGACGGAATTTTGATCATATTTCCAGATTTTACCCAAATATAGATTAATTATGTTAATTATGGCGATCGCCTTCTAGTTGTCGCAAACGTTCTTCTAATTCCCGCACCCTGTCCTCGGCCGCTTCAGCCCTTTGGCGTTCAGTTTGCACCTGCGCCGCCAATTCTGTGGACGTGAGGAATTTTTCACCGTCTGGGCGATAAATCATAAAGTTTCCGTCTTTCAATTCAAACCGGATACCTAAGCGGGGACTCATCCAATTTTCCGGTTCGTCGATCACTTCAAGAGTCCCATCACTACTACGCAGCCAACCGTTGAAATCTAGGCGATCGGGGTCAAAAATATAGTATTCTTCAACCCCATATTGTTCATAAAACTTAAATTTTCTCGCCATTTCTTTCAAGCGATTTCCCGGTGAAAGAATTTCAAAAACCACTTGTGGTGGTATGTTACCTTCTTCCCATTGTTGATAGGAACCGCGATCGCCTTTAGGTCGCCCAAATACTACCATCGTATCAGGGGCTTGACGTATTTTATTATCACCCTGCTGAGGATACCAGAGTAAGTCTCCAGCCACAAACACATTAGGGTCATCATTAAACAAGATTTCTAGGTTTTCTTTAATAACAACAATCCAGCGAAATTGTTTAGTATTATCTGACATAGGATTGCCATCAGATTCGGGATAAATGACCGTGATTTTGTCTTGAGTGCTTGTCATAGACTTGTCATCATGGCTATGATGATATTTCTTTGATTCATTATATCATAGCTGTGGCTGTAGGGTCAGTAGGGCGAAATAGGCAGCACCACGCCTAGCTATATTGTGCATGGTGCTGATATATTTAGTGATTTTGCTTAGGACGTGCGCCAAACTTTTGAATTAATAAATCCCGGATAATTGGCTTGAGGTCATCGCAAGCCACACCCTTTTCTATACGACTTCCTAACTCAGCTTCATGACCGACTTTTCCTCCGGTATAGATATCAACAGCTTCCACTGTTTTACCATCTTTACGGGCTTTAGTACCGATGAAACCGATATCAGCCACTTGGGGCTGTCCGCAAGAGTTAGGGCAGCCAGTCCAGTGAATACGAACGCGATCGCTTATTTCCAACTCCTCATCAAGTTCTCTGGCTAATTTTAAAGCCCTTTGTTTAGTTTCAATCAAAGCAAAATTGCAATAATTATTTCCCGTGCAAGACACAAGCGATCGAGTCAAAGGGGCTGGATTAATCGAGAAAACCTCTAACAAAGGTTCCGCCAAAAACGCCTCTAATTTATCCTCAGAAATATAAGGAATAATCAAATTTTGCTCAACCGTCAGGCGAATTTCTCCCTGGCCATAAACCTCCGCCAAACGGGCTACTTCAAACATTTGGTCTGCCGATAAACGCCCCACCGGAACGTGCAACCCAACAAACTTATATCCCTGTTGTTTCTGGGGGTGAACACCCAAATAATCTTTCTTATCCTGGGTTATTTCATCCTTTAAGGCAGCCGTTGCGAGAGTTTGACCAAATTCTTCCTGCACCTCAGCCCGGAAGCGTTCTACCCCCCATGTATCCACCAACCACATCAAACGTGCCCGTTGGCGATTTTCCCGCAATCCTTCAGTGAGACCATTTTGGGTGTAAACTGTTAAGATAGCGATCGAAAGTTTAATCACATCATCGTTAGCAGGAACCCAAACATTAATCGGCACAGCTTCCACCTGACGTTGTGCCGATAAATACCCACCTACTAGGACATTAAATCCTAAGACATCATCCCGATAAGCCGGCACAAAAGCCAAATCATTAATCTCAGCATGAATGGAATTATCTCGTCCCCCTTCAATAGCAATATTGAACTTACGGGGAAGGTTAGAAAAAGCATAATTACCCTCACCTTGATTGGTAATTACCCTCTCCAATTTTTGCAACAATTCTCGGGTATCGAACAATTCATCTGGGTCAATACCAGCAATGGGAGAACCTGTCAGGTTGCGAACATTATCCATACCCGATTGAATGCTGGTCATTCCTACAGCTTTCAATTTACTAAAAATATCCGGGAGGTCTTCCAAACGAATACCGCGTAATTGGATATTTTGGCGGGTAGTAATATCGGCGCTCCCATCATCTCCATAGCGTTGGACAATTTCGGCTAATACCCGCATTTGTGCGCTGTTGAGAGTACCATTGGCAATGCGTAATCTCAACATAAATTTACCGGGAGTAACAGGTCGGAAAAACACCCCCAGCCATTTAAGACGCATTTCTAAATCGGTTTTATCCATGGCTTCCCAACCGATTTTGGCAAAATATTCTAACTCGTCTTTAACGGCTAATCCATCTTTATCAGCTTTAGCTTTTTCGATTTTATTGAGTTTGACTTTGGGTTCAGAGGCGACAACCATGATTTTATCTATAACTGAGGTTAACAATGATTTGTAGATTAAATTCAGAATCAGTGATAATTTGTAGTTGAAGATACATAAAACCTCTGATTTTGCAATTATTGCATATATAATATGTAAAAAACGCATACTTGCCAGGTTTTAGTATTTTGGAATACCAAATTCCGGGGAAATTCACCATAATTTGGGTTCATCAACCTGATGATGATGGCAAGTTTAAACTTATCTAATGTCTGGGAATTATTTAGTAATTAATTAACGAGGTGCAATTATGGAAACAAAATCAGCTATTGGCAAGGTTTATTTAGTGGGTGCGGGGCCTGGCGATCCGGGTTTGCTGACATTAAAAGGTAAAGTTTTGATTGAGTCAGCGGATGTGGTTATTTATGATGCTTTGGTGAGTGAAGAAATTTTAGCAATGATTAACCCAAAGGCTGAAAAAATCCATGCCGGAAAGCGTCGCGGTCGCCATTCTTTACCCCAAGAGGAAACGACACAATTAATGATTGATCAAGCCCAAACTCATGGGGTAGTTGTGCGTTTAAAAGGTGGCGATCCGTTTGTTTTTGGTCGCGGTGGGGAGGAAATGGAGGCTTTAATTGCGGCGGGAGTTCCGGTAGAGGTGGTTCCGGGTGTGACTTCTGGTATTGCCGCGCCAGCTTATGCGGGGATTCCTTTAACTCACCGGAATTATAGTTCTTCTGTGACTTTTGTAACAGGTCATGAAGCGGCGGGAAAGTATCGCCCAGAGGTGAAGTGGGAGGCTATTGCTAAGGGTTCTGAAACTATTGTGATTTATATGGGGGTTCAAAATTTGGGTAATATTATTGAGGCTTTGGTGGCTGGTGGTTTAAGCATGGAAACTCCCATAGCTTTAATTCGTTGGGGAACTTGTCCGCACCAGGAGGAATTACGGGGCACTTTAAACACTATTATTGAACAGGTGGAAAATACGGGTTTTGAAGCGCCAGCTATTGCTGTTATTGGTGAGGTGGTGGGCTTAAATGATGTTCTGTATGGATGTCGTCCTGTACCTGTGAAAATCATAACTAAATAATGGAATTTGATAAGGATTTGATAATATGATGAATGAATTTATTAACCTAGCTAAGGTGGCTAGTGATAATCGGGATTGGCCCCAGGTGGTTTACGGTCTACAACAGTTTTGTGTGAGTGGGGAAAATGAGGGGTTGGAAGAGGCGATCGCTTTAGCTTTAACAGCTTTACAATATGGAGATTTTCACACCCGTTGGGATGTGGCTAAACTGTTGCCGAAATTGGGGAAATCAGCCTGTTTCCCATTAATTGAAATTTTCGAGGATGAAACAGCAGATCCAGAATATAGATGGTTTGCGGGGCGAATTTTAGGGGATTTTCATACCCCAGAAGCGATCGCCTGTTTGGTGAATTTCCTCAGTAGCGATGCTGATGATGAATTAATAGCGATCGCCGCTAGTGCGTTAGCTAATTTAGGACCGGAGGCGGTGGCAAGTTTAACCACTCTTTTAGAAGACCCCGAAACCCGTCTGATGGGTGTGCGTGCTTTATCTCAAATTCGCATTTCGGGGGTAATTTCTCCCCTGTTAACTGTTGTTAAAGACCCCGACCCCCAGGTGAGGGCGATCGCCATTGAAACCTTGGGAAGTTTTCGGGATGATCGGGTAATTCCGGCTTTAATTAATGCCCTAGAAGACCATGCAGCCATAGTGCGATCGGAAGCCGTAATCAGTTTAGGATTTCGGTCAGATATAGCGACACAATGGCGCTTGGTAGAGTCGATAGACCCATTACTTTATGATATTAACGTCACTGTTTGTCAGCAAGCAGCAATGGCTATGGGGCGCTTAAAAACGGATACAGCTATTGAAAGCCTATCGATACTTTTAAAATCTTCCCTGACCCCAATTCCTTTACAAATTGCCTGTGTTAAAGCGTTAATTTGGATGGAAAGGTCAGCAGCCTTAGACTGCATCGCTGAATGTCTCTCAGATTTTAATGAAGCAGTTACCCTAGAAACTATCCAGTTATTAGGTCGCCTAAAAACTGCGGATCTCAAAAATCAGGCAAGCCAAATATTGCTAGATTTATTCAGGTCAGGACATCCTAGCCTCAGCCAAATACGGATTAAACAAGCGTTAGCTTATGCTTTAGGTCAGTTAGGAGATGTGAAAACTATGGAGATTCTGCAAGTCCTCAAAACCGATGTTAATGATAGTGTAAAATTTCATGCGATCGCCGCTATGCGACAATTAGAGACTATTTCGACAAGGCCTGAATTATCAACTCTTCCGGTGCGCGAGACTGGGAATTATTAGGGCAAGTTTGCGCGCCCCAATCGCACTTTCTCAGATGGTCTAGTTGCCAACTCAGGGGTATTTCCAACAAATCGCGAGACCCGGTAAATCCCTGTCCTATAAATAGCAATAAGGCTATACAATTAAGTATGGTATGAGCCATGCGCCATTTGTAGGATTTGTAAATATCGGGAACAATTGCCAAGGCAAAAATCATCAATAAAGCGGAAGTAATGCCATAATAGTAATGGGAGAAGTGCCACTCATAACCTCGGCGAAAAACGCCATCTTGTGCCCCCAAAATTACTAATCCTGCCCCGGTTAAGGTGGCAAAAACACCCCGCCACAGGGGTTGATTAGCATTAGCACGGTACAGAAAAACTAGGGAGGCGATGGTCCCGATAAAGATTAAAACTATAAAAATCGCCTCAAACATATTCTCATTAGAAAGTTCCTTAAATACTCCTTTAAATCCAATGGAATACGCTAAAGCAATCAGGGTCACTCCTACGACGGCACCAGTTAGTAAACGTCCCATTTTTAAGTGTTCCCGACCTACCATTGGGGGAATGCGACTTGTGCTGCCTTTTTCTAGTGTTTGTAGGCGACGCTGACGAGTTTGCCAAGCCATGTGGGTAGAAATTCCAATTATGGGAAATACCACAACTACGGCTAGAAACGGATGAATCAAACTCATGAAATCGATTAGCTGCATTTCCAAGCCTCCCAAAACAATTTGCAATTATCAACCATCAATATTCATAGGGATTTCGAGGTTCTGGAATTGGGGTTAATTTGTCAGCTTTGATAGTTAACCTCCGTTGATTATTGAGAACTTCGGTAGTCATTTCACCCTCAACCTGTAGCCAACTGTCTTGGGGATATGCCCCCCGGTTAGTATCAGGAAGCATGACAGGAAGCGCAATGGGGTAAGCATCAGCAGCACAGCAGGTGATTACAAACCGGGCAATAAAGATAAAATTTTGGGGAAGATTGGGGGGATAAATGACAAATCCGGTGACATTGACTCTTTGACCTCTATATGTATCCGGTTCGGGATTGATATTAAGTAGCCTAATCCATTCTATCAGCGATCGCTCTTCTGGTCGAGAAGCGGTACGAAATTGTTGGGGCTGAATTTGTGTAGCGGGTAAAGAGTCCATGATACCCCGTTGTAAGGCGACATAACTACCCAGATTTCGGGGGGTAATGAAAAGACCTAACAGGAGAGAAATTAATAGTAGGGCGGTACTCCAACCTTTGGGAAATAAACTAATATGTTGTAGGGATTGTTGGTCTATCTGCGCTTGAGGTTTTTGGTAATTCTGGGAGAGTTCCCAAATCCGAAATCCTCCAAAGACTAATAACAGAAAACCGCCACCGATAGCGAGGGGAAAATAGTTAGGATGAATGAGGACATAAAGTTGTCCATTCAGCCAATATCTGAGGAGAAGGAATCCCCAAGCTAATATAGCTATAGCGTCCACCCAAGGAGACTGCAACCACAGTTGTAAACGAGATGATAACCTATTTAAGGTCGGTCTAACACGGTTCATAGGCGCTGATATCAATAGTTCAGATTGAGATTGACAGCCAAGGTTAGCAAAAAGGTAAGCTGGGCGGCGAGAATCATCAGATAAATGATGGCGCGAGTTTGGAAAATCGACATCATCAAGCCGACGGTTTTAATATCAATCATGGGTCCGAATACTAAAAATGCTAGTAAGGAACCTGTGGTAAAAGTGGCGGCAAAAGAGAGGGCAAAAAATGCGTCAACAGTGGAACAAATAGAAACTACTCCAGCTAGTAATAACATCGCCATAATGGAGGAAATGGGACCGTAACCTAAGCTGAGGATAATTTCGCGGGGTATTACTGTTTGAATAATAGCAGCGATCGCACTTCCGACTACCAACATTCCCCCCAATTCTCGAAACTCCTGCACGCCACTTTCAATCATTAAACCAACCCGGTCGCGGGTGGGGCGGATAAAAATAGAGGAGAAACTGAAACTTGTTTGAGGCATAGTAGCGACGGCTTGAACACCTTGTCCCTCAGCTTTCCACATAGGCATAGACTGCAAGCGCACGGGACTGGCTGACTGACCCATAATATAAGTTCCGGATCTTAGTAGGGAAGATTTGGGCATCTCATCGACGGCTTTTTCGGTGAAGTCAGGTTGAGGAATTAAACGGGCGAGGGCTTTTTGTAGAAAGGGCCGCAGGTCTTTTTGGGCGCTAAAAACTAAGCCTAATGTTATGGCAATTATCAGGGAAAATAAAATCCGTAAAACGACGACTTCTGGCTGTCCCCGGAAGGCTACCCAAGTTGACCAAATCACAATAGGATTAATGGTGGGGGCAGCAAATAAAAAGCCGATCGCTGCTGAGGCAGGTACTCCTTGACTCAGGAGGCGACGGGCAACGGGAACATTTCCACACTCACACACGGGAAACATAAACCCGAAAAGACTGCCAAAAATCGCCCCCAGGAAGGGGTTAGTTGGAACGTAGTATAGCAGTTTGCGTTCATCCACTAACCACAGCAGTAGACTGGACAACATGACACCCAGTAACAGGAAGGGCATGGCTTCCACTAACAGGCTGAGAAACAGGGTGAAAACAGCGTTCAGTTTGCTAACTATTATTGATGGCATCCTGTCTCAATTTGAATGGTTGACACTAATTTAGCTAGGCACACTCTCCGGTTAACGGCTACATTGTACACCTTCCGATGGTAATTATTAATAAGCAATTGTCTGGTGGGGGCGGGTTCCCCAATTAATCATAGCCTAGGTCAACCCGCCCTAGGGGGTTTATTGAGGCTACAAGGCGGCGGCTGGGGTGGGAATAGTCACCACCTCATCACCGGACAAACCAAAGGCATCATGAATGGTCTGGACGGCTTTGATGCCATCTTTTTCATCGACTACACAACTGATTTTAATTTCGGAAGTGGCAATCATGGAGATGTTGATATTTTCGGCGGCGAGGGCTTCAAACATACGGGCGGCGACTCCGGGGTTATCGACCATTCCGGCCCCTACGGCGCTAACTTTAGCGATCGCCGAATTGAGGGTAACTTCCCCATAACCCCAATTAGCGATCGCCTTTTTAATCACCAGTTTAGCCTCTTCTGCATCACCTTGAGCGACAGTAAAAGCAATATCGCGGGTGAGAATATCATTAACCTGGTGACAGCGCTGTGATTGGATAATCATATCAACGCTAATATTGTGATGTGCCAGCAGGGTAAACAACTCCGCCGCCATTCCGGGGCGATCGGGAACATGACGGATGGCCAAACGGGCTTGGTTACGGTCTATGGCAACTCCTCGCACTGGGGGAAGATCAGACCTGCCAACCAGTTGAGTCTTTTTGCTGCTGCGGGTTAGTACATCAAAGGTTTGACAGAGGGCAGTTACAGCCCGATCGCACTCAGTGGCATCAATCACACAACTGACTTTAACTTCGGAAGTAGAAATCATCTGAATATTAATTCCCGCCTCGGCTAAAGTGCGGAACATTTGGGAAGCGACTTTGGGGCGACCAATCATCCCCGCGCCGACAATGCTAACTTTAGCGATAGGGCTATCATAGCCGCGCACTTCGGGTTCTCCAATTTTGGGGTCGTTGTTGCGTCCCAAGGTTGGTAAAATTGCATCAGCTACAGCGATCGCTCGTTTATAGCAATTATGAGTCACCGTAAAGGTAATATCATTAATATTGGCTTCATGGATCGACTGAATAATCAAATCCACATTGAGCTTCTGGAGGGCAATTCCCCCAAATAAACGGGCTGCAATCCCAGGGCGATCGGGAATACGCAATAAGGAAACCGCCGCCTGATCTAGATCAAATTCTACCCCATCAACGGGTCGCACCAGTTCCAACCCTTCCATAGAAGGACGCGACGGTGATGAAGAAGTCACCCGTGTACCCGGATCATCAGTCCAACTCGATCGCACCACTAAGGGAATGCCATAATTTCGGGCAATTTCCACGGCCCTGGGATGGAGAACTTTAGCCCCTAAACTAGCAAGTTCGAGCATTTCATCACAGGTAATTTCATCCATCAACTGTGCTTTAGGGACAAGGCGGGGGTCTGTAGTTAAAATTCCGGGTACATCGGTATAAATTTCGCATTTATCGGCTTGTAATGCTGCCGCCAAAGCGACTGCGGAAGTATCCGATCCTCCTCGTCCTAGGGTGGTAATTTCCAATTCTTGGCGATCGCTAACTCCCTGGAAACCGGCTACTACTACGACCTTACCCTCTTTTAGGTGACGAGTTAGGCGATCGGTTTGGATATTTAAAATCCGGGCGCGACTATGTTCAGCCTCTGTGACAATTCCCACCTGAGCCCCGGTCATGGAAATGGCTGGTTGTCCCATTTCCTGTAGTGCCATACTCATTAAAGCGATCGTCACCTGTTCGCCAGTAGATAACAACATATCCATTTCCCGGCGAGAGGGATGGGTAGAAATTTCTTGGGCTAGTTTCACCAAACCATCAGTAGTTTTTCCCATAGCCGAAACCACCACCACCACAGAATGATCTTCGGCGGTTTTCGCCACCCGACGGGCTACCGCTTGAATGCGATCTACTGACCCAACAGAAGTACCACCATATTTTTGAACAATCAGCATAGTAATTCCACCATAAGGAAACTCAACAATAGGTTACACCGACGACAGATTGCAGGCCGTTGCCCATGTCCACCAGACCGAGGGCGTGACATCCCCCATATTGTATCGGAAACATTCGGGAAAAATTCCCGGCTTTTCTGATACCGTTTAAGTTATAGGTTTCTGATAATCGGTTTGTAGTCCTGGCGATCGCCCCTCCACCCATGATTTCTGCTACCCGGTATTTCTGGATTTTTGGCTTGTTACTGTCTAGTGTAATCTCGATTTTGATTATGGTTTCTCAAGGCTTACAACCTCGTCTCCTCAGCGATCCTTTTTTACAACTACCCACGGAAAACTCAGTCCGGGTGGTGTGGTTTACCGAGTTTTCTGGTTCTCAGCATCAAGTCAATTATGGCAGTAACCTCCAACAAAATGCGATCGCCAGCACCTCCCAACTCACTCGCACTCGCGAAGACCAAAATTCCTGGGTAGGAGTCCAAACCCAAAACAACCGCATCTACACCCAACCCATTCCCAGACCGATCTGGCGACACGAAGCCACCATCACAGACTTAACCCCAGGCCAACGGGTTCCCTACCAAGTTCACAGTACCACAGACAACGGCATCAAAATCAGTAGCCAAGTATTCAGCCTAGCTAGTTTACCCCAACCCGGAACAGCCTTAAAAATCCTCCTCACCTCCGACCACCAACTTAAACCCATGACCGCCGCCAATCTTCAAAAAGTAGCTGAAACTGTCGATATTGATGCTGTTTTTATGGCTGGTGATTTAGTCAATATTCCCGATCGCGCTTCCGAATGGTTCGACGATAATCGCGGCGGAGCCTTTTTTCCCTGTCTGCAAGGTCGCGCCCATTATCAACTCGAAACAAATGGTGTCACCACTACTTATAAAGGCGGCGCTTTAATTCAAAATTTCCCCTTATTCCCCGCTATTGGTAATCATGAAATGATGGGGGCTTTTTCCGAAACCGACAGCTTAAACAACCAGTTTAATAATAGTTACCCTCAATTTGCCGCCCAACAGCTTTATCAACAAAATGCTGCCACCATTAACCCTAATAATGACCCCGAAATTCAGCAACAATGGCTCCGAGACCACAGCTTTAACTCAGATACCTATAACCAAATATTTACTCTCCCCAATCCCCACCACAATTATTATGCTATCACCTTTGGAGATATCCGCTTAGTAGTTTTATCCGCGACCAATGTTTGGCGGGTTTATCGGTTAGACTCCCACGCCAGAGGACGTTATCGAGAGAGAGACGCAGACTTTGAACGTCCCGAAAATTGGGGCTATGGCCAACATTTATTTGAGCCTATTTCCGCAGGAAGCCAACAATATATCTGGTTAAAACAGGAACTCAATAGCCCGGAATTTCAACAGGCTAAATATAAAATCGTTATGTTCCATCATCCTCCCCACACTTTAGGGGATAATATAGTTCCCGCCTATACGGAACCCGTGCAAATTAAGGATGTTGATAATAACGGCAATATTATTATGATTCGCTATGAATATCCCAAATCATCTGATTATTTAATTAGGGATGTTATGCCATTATTAGAAGCCGCCGGAGTTCAACTGGTGTATTACGGACACTCCCACCTGTGGAACCGATTTCTGGGACCCACGGGAATTAACTTTTTAGAATCTTCCAATGTCGGAAATAGTTATGGTGCGGCTTGGGGAAATAATCGCCGATTTGTTCCCCCAGCTTTCACCGAAGTATATACCCCATTCGGAGACCCCAACGGACTCCAACCTATCATTCCTAACCTTAGTCCCGTTTCCGATAGAGATGGCGCACCTCAACCCTATATCGCTAGTAACGATATTACAGTTTTTAGTATTTTGGACACGGGCACGGCCACTGTGAGCAGCTATCTGTTCAACACAGAACAGCCTAATAGTCAAGTGATCAAATTTGATGAGTTTCCCCTATTAACCCACAATAGCTGATCAACCCATATACATCGGCTTTTGAGTTCACTATCAAAAAAATTCCGCGCCAGGGGTTGACAAAATCGATTGACTGCTGATACGATAGTTAATCGTGGGAATAAGCCGGGATAGCTCAGTCGGTAGAGCAGAGGACTGAAAATCCTCGTGTCGGCGGTTCAAGTCCGCCTCCTGGCATTTTGGGAAAAACCTTATCCTGACAGCGATAGCGGGTTATTACTCAACCCCTATATCCTATTGAGTTACTCAGATATTACTCACAATCTAGTCCTAGCATAGGAAAATAATTCTGTCAATAGGATGATTACTCAGTCAACAAGCACAACTTAATCAATCTGTCAAATGCCTACTATCTCCCCCTAACCAAACACAGACAGGGTAACTCTCTCGTGATACCCGTCAATGGCAAGCCTTCGGTTCGTAACGAACCATTGACTGCTATCACATCGTTCGTTTCCCCAATAGTGCTTGTTTCGGTTAGGGGGAGGGTATGGCTCAAATCAACCCATAGTGGGTTCCCTATGGGAGTCAGATTATTGGTGAAATCTTGAGGAGCCTACTCGCTACCAACAAAATGCGATCGCATAATCACGACTAACCCGGCTATGACATACTGAAGCGATACCCCCAAACAACTTTTCAACTGGTGACTTGTTTCCTCATCGGGGCTGATACCCACAAAATCCTCAGCAAGTCTCCAATTTATAGGGGTATTCATTTCGTTCAGAACCCAGTACCCCTAATAAACACCCTAAGCCAAAATCTTAGCCGTAGGTTGTAGGTAAAGCTATCTGTTAGGGGTAAAGTAGTTCTGGGTAATATCTGGACATGATAGGGTGAGCATTCATATAAACGATTTATAGTCTATAAATTATAGTCTATAAATGAAAAATACATACACGCACCCCCTACAGTCAGAAACCATAGGGGGCCATTTAAGTTATTGGGGTAGCTGTTAGGTGTTAGGGTTTAGGGTTTTCTCATTCGGCACTTAGTAATCATAGCTAACGCTACGTCTGTTAGCTTGTCTACAGTGACTTGGTCAGCTTTCCCTATGTAAATGTGATGATTGACGCTACCATCCCACCCTTTGAGGTTCCAGTAGGTAAAACCATTGATTGAGGTTTTTTTGCACGCTGTAAATCGTTTACCATTAACCTCTACTGAAAAGGATTTATGGGTTTATAGGTATTTAAACCATTCTGAAGAGCCTACCTCAATGCAGATACTATGACTTACTAAAAACCCGGTATAGCTTCCCGTTAACGTTACTACTGGGAGTAATTTAGGCATCAAAGTTACCTCCCATAAAAATATCGCTACTGTAACCATTGCCGCTAAAGTCGGACATAAATGATACTGGTTGAATAACTGTCTCTTGAGACGATACCCATTTTTTCTGTACCGTCATAAAATCAACAGCGGCGTTATGAGCTATTTCGGCTAATTTCATCCTGGTATCTTGGTTAGCGTAGGGGATATATCGTGACATCATTTGAGCGTAAATATCACGTGCTAATTCCGCGATAACCATTAACCTTGCTTGTTCTTCATTCATGGTTTTGTCTCCTATTGATTGCATTGCAGTAACTGATTAATTGAACTCATGATAATCATTGTCAGGGTGATTTTGACTATTGTTGTGTTCTGTAATTTTTGCATTAAGCAAAGCTTAAATGCCTTTGAGTAACTCGATTTCCGCGTTTAAAAAATGCCTGTAGATTTGGATAAATTCGATAATTTCATCAAATTGTTCAGGCGTGATAGCAAGTTCTACTAAGTCAAGCAATCCCACAACGTTAGGGTTGACTCGATTGCTCATATAGCTATATTCTACTACGTTTAATCCGGGTGTACTTGATTTGATTGACATGGTTTTATCCTTTAATAATGGTTAAGCTGTGATAGTTTAAACCCGTCCGAGACGACGTTAAACTATTCGATTTTGGTCAGTAAATGCTTGATATAATTAAGCTGTTTAAGCAATAATTGTTTTTTTGCTTCTGCTACAGATAACTCAATCTCGCAATCATCCATAATACTGATTAACGTATCTCTAGCGTCTTCTCTGTTGGCGTTGTAGATTGTAATATCTACCATTTGTTTAAATGTTTTAAACCTTATTTTTGCAATAGCATTTATATTGTTTTGGGTCATTTTTGGGTCTCATAAATTATTTGTTCCCAAACATTTTTGCCGTTCTGATTAATCATATTATATCCTCTATTTTTCATTAGATTATTTAATTCATGCACAGTAACCATTGAATCTAAATAACCATCATTTTTGGCTCTCTCAATGGTTTCTTTCAGAGTCTTGGGGTCAATATCAGTTACAACCTAGATTAATTCTGGACACCCCGCGTTAATAGCTTGTTGATTTTGATTTGTTTTGGCTTCTATACTTTGAGCGATAAAACTATCCAAAAATTGCTCAGTACCTGATGATATAGTCAAGATTTTTTGAATAAAAAAATCCCAGTAATCATTGAAGCGTTTAATTGATTCATTGATAGATAATTGATAAATCAATGAATGGGTGACAATGATTTCACTTGATAACCTAGCGTTAATGATATCTTTTTTGTGTTTCTGTAGTTGTTTTTTGACCTTGCTGTATTGATTGCAGTTATCGATATCTCTCCAGAAAATTTCTAATTGAGATGATAATTTATCAAGCGTAATATCTTCTACATCGTTTAAATCGCTTAATTCGTAACTATTCCCCCTATATTCTTCTGATGTCATTGTATCTAGTTTTTTAAACCATATAGGAAACATTCGTATTTTGAGTTCGTTTAATTCCCAAAATGTCCACAATGGATGTATTGAATTAATCACCTTTAAAGCGAAAGCATCAAATACCATGTTAGTTCCCGGTATTTGACTACTGATGGTTATTCGGCTATTTTTGCGATTTAACACATTAAAAAGCGATAACATATTCTCATTTTCAATTAATAATATAGGGGTGATATCTTCCCATACCAATATAAAATTTTTCTCAAATTCACATTGAAGGGGGTCATAAAAGCGTTCGTGTTGTATCTTGTTTCTCAGTGAAGCAAATGTGCTGTTAGCTAACACTGTGTCGGTGCGATACAGTGAAGCCGCAATAGTAGCTATCTGTGACTTTCCAGTACCACTAGACCCCCAAAGGAACAGGATTCCTGCTGTACTCATAAGGGTTACTGGAGACGCTATAAACGAGGTTACAATAGGGAATTGGATATCAGGATATGGCAGAACACAGACAGCCCTACACACCGATTCTATCTGTTTACCTATAGCACCAGACAGGAAAGTTAGGACGTATAATGGAGAGGACGAGATGACTAAGAAGACCAAAAATGCCAGCCCCCTATAGTTACGACCTCAGACAAAAAGTTATTGATGCAATTGAACTAGACGGTATGCCCAAAACAGAAGCCAGTCAAGTTTTCCATGTCAGCAGGAACACTATCAATCTCTGGCTGCAAAGAAAAGAACACACCGGCGACTTCCTCCCTAAACCTAATCGCCCACCTGGTCATAGCCACCAAATTACCGACTGGCACAAATTCCAGGCTTTTGCCCAAGAGCATGGCGACAAAACCTCCGCTCAAATGGCTCAACTTTGGGATGACGACATCTCTCCTCGCACCATATCCAGAGCCTTGAAGAAAATTGGCTTCACCAGAAAAAAAACTTACGGCTACCAAGAACGTGATCAGCAACAGCGAGAGGAGTTTATTGATTAGGGGTCGAGATAGACCTCACGGTCTACCCCTCCCATTCAGCAGCAGAACCGTACATGAGACTTTCACCTCATACGGCTCCTAGTTTGACCGTCTCCTTGTTAAGAGTACAGCATTATCTCTTCATCAAGAGCTGTTTTATCATCGTGACAATGGCGATGTAATAGTTGAAGATTTTTGTATTCATCCTTTCCGCCATGGCTTCTAGGTACAATGTGGTCTACTTCAATTAAATCTGATGGGGTAAAGAATTGCCCACACCAGGTACATCTACCTTTTGGTTTTTTGAGTAGTTTTGCTACCCTAATTGGCGTGTCGATTGCTTGTCCTTTCCTGGTTGCCCAGTAAGTCCAATTTCCGTCATAAAGTGTTGCGTCGGGGCGTATTAGGGTGTGTCTGACAATTGGAGTCCAGTTGTGTTTGAATAGATGTATCCCATCTTTGGTTTGGAATAGCCAATTTTCGTGTCTTTCTTTCCCATTGCTAAGTTTAATTGTTCCATGTCTGAAATAATTACTTAGCTTTTCGTAACTTGCCTTTCCGCATCTTGATGCTGTCCATGCCCGTAACATTTGCCAGATTATTTTGTCTAGCTTAGTGAAGGTCTCTTTTGAGACTACCGCTGAATAATAGTTTGCCCATCCTCTTATGATTGGGTTTAGTCTACTAATCAGGGTTGATTGGGGTGCTGTCTTATGTTGTTTGATTACACCTTTAATCACTTCTGTATGGGCTTTAACTGCTTTATAGCTGGGTTTTATGTGAGTTTTGTGTCCTAATGGTTTTCCATGTGGAGTTTTCCCAGTTTTATATTTTCCTACAGGATATTGCCTAATATTGAAACCTAAGAAATCAAATCCGGGTTCCTCTGCTTTGCCGTTATACTCAATGTGATTGAGCGTGTGGCAGATTCGAGTTTTTTCAGGTTTAATCTCTAATCCAATAGGCTTTAGCCATTTGGAAATAGCAGTTTGGCACTGTTCAATGATTTCTAAGTCTTTTGAGATGACCACGAAATCATCAGCGTATCTTATGACTCTCGCAAAAGGGCGATTGTCTGATTTCCTAGGATACAGTTTTTCAATTAACCTAATCATACCCAACAGTGCGATGTTGGCGAGTATTGGACTTATTACCCCTCCTTGAGGTGTCCCTGCTTCTGTATTCTCGAATACACCGTTATCTAGCACTCCCGCTTTGAGCCATTGTTTCAGGTCTCTTTTTAGGCGGCTTGGACAATGAATTTTGGACAGTAGGTATTCATGGTTCACGGTAAGAGCATTTTGCTATATCCGCGTCAAGAACATAGTACTGTCCTTGATTTATGGCAGTATAAATTCTGCTAATTGCGTCATGGGCTG
Source organism: Limnospira platensis NIES-39 (assembly GCF_026000695.1). Classification (GTDB taxonomy): domain Bacteria; phylum Cyanobacteriota; class Cyanobacteriia; order Cyanobacteriales; family Microcoleaceae; genus Limnospira; species Limnospira platensis. Next base: position 3,123,930 of record NZ_AP026945.1, on the reverse strand, counting down.
ACCGTCCTGGACGGAACCCATAGCTTGTGCCTTCAAATCTCGATTCCCATTCAGGTTCGAGAGCCGATTTAACCAAGGCTTGCCTTGCTCTATCTTGGATTGTGGGTATTCCTATTCCAGCTTTTTTCATCCCTACCAGGTTTTGGAATCCAAACCCGTCGCAGTGGTTTTGCTTTGAGGTTTCCCTTAATGTTCTTAACAAGCTCAAACCTTTGTCTTGAAGAGATTGCTCTTACTCCATCAACTCCGGCTGTTTTCTTGCCTTGACCCGCTTGGGGGGGCGGGTTTATTAAGCTGACTGTTGGGAAGCATGGCTGACCGTGGAACCCGCCCCTACAGTCGCACTGCTAAGAGCCGAGCATAGTATGATTTCACCAATAGACGTTGCCACCTTCTGGCTTTTGCATCTTGTCCCGATTTAGCTGCTTGAAATATACTCTTTTGGAGCTTGAAAACTTTCCGTTGAACCTTAGTCCATGGGATTGCCTTCCATGCGTTGTTCGTAGTCTTGATTGGTTTTGATTTCCCAAATCCTTTCTTTAAACTCGCTATCGCCATTTGTACACCTACTTGACTCTATTTCTTTACAATCAAACCGTGACCCGTTAGCATATCCCTACCATTACAGTTGGGCGTTGGCTTCTGGTCACATCTCGCATCCTCAAAGACTTGCGGTTACACTTATCCCTACTGATATCTCGACCAGATAATCAGAGTCTAGGAGGACTTAAAACGTTCCGTTTATATGGGCATTCCATCTTTAGATTTGTCCTATCCACCGGGGTACTTTAAAGGTCTGTGTAGGTAGTGCTAAGATTATCCTACTTTTCCCCTTGCTCTTTTGAGCGCAGCGTGTCAACCTCTTTCGCTACTTAATTCTTACGATGGTTCAAGCCGGACATTCGGTTTCCCTAATCATGGATGGTTGGCAGTGGTCTCGTTTCTGGTGTTGGGTTACACCTCGGAGCCTTCCGTTCCCCGCTTCAGTCCTGGGTTTGTGATTCCCAAAACTGGGGGTGGCTATCGCCGTTACCCTCAACTCTGTTTCGTAATTTCTCGTTATGTTAAGGATGGTTACGAATTGTTACAGAGTATATTGACCTTGGGTTTCCTGCCTTGATTTGGTATCTTATTGATACAAATCGTTGGGACATATAAGCAGTTATGGGGATGGTCAGAGGCGAGCCTCTTGTATTCAGCCAAGGGGATGAAATCGCCATCAGGCAGTTATTTCGGGTATTGCAACCCTATTTCATGCCTGAACGTCTCGCACCTCAGATTGAACATATGGAGCCGGAAGGGTTGGTTTACCTCGATGAAGCTGGCATGAATAGTCAGGACTCGGATTACCCTTATGGTTACTGCGAGGAAGGAAAACGCTTCGATGCCCTCAAATCAGGGAAGAGGCAGGGCAGGGTGAGCTATATGGCCGCATGGTGTCATCAACAACTCTTAGCCCCCGATCGCTTTGAGGGTTGTTGTAATCGGACAGTGTTTGAGTTGTGGTTGGAGTTCATCTTAATTCCAACACTGAAGCCAGGTCAGACTCTAGTGCTAGACAATGCAACGTTTCATAAAGGGGGACGGATTCCTGAGCTAGTGGAGGCGGCTCAATGCCGTTTGCTCTATCTACCACCTTATTCGCCAGACCTCAACAAGATAGAGAAATGTTGGTCGTGGTTGAAAGCCCGCATTCGCCATTGCACGTGAGCAGTTTGATTCTCTCCATGATGCCATGGATTCTGTTCTAAAAGCTGAGTCCTAACCACCTTGACTAATGCTATAAATTGCCATCCGTGATTATTTCGTCAAGTTCAGATGACATTTGGCTTCTGATTAGCCTATAATCGATATAGTCGTCGGACATGGTACACTCCTATCGCTCTTGTATTGCTGACATGGTATGGTGGTTATCCCCCCTAAAATTTTAGGGGGGATTATTTGTGACTACATTAATCGCAGTAACTCAATTAAAGCTATCAAGACATCAGAATCAAGTTTTTTAACCTTGTTATAAAGGCTCTCAAAGCTAGGGTCACAATCCAAAACCTTAGCCCCTTCTGTTAGCCTTTCTTCAAAGGTTTTGTATTTCGGTTTACCACCAAAGCCACCATTTTTTGGGTTTTGGATTCAATGAAAGCGTCAATATCAGCGATAGAGTAATTAGCTACCCGTTCATCAAATTCTTCTATATCCTCAATATAGAAGATATTAGAAATGTCAGAGTTGAAATTATCATCTCCGATATTTCCTTCTAATATCCTGTTAGAAGGTATGACTGATGATTGCCCTAAGTTTATTGTTGCTGTAAACATCACAGAACCGTCTGTAAGCATTGCGTCACTTTCTATTATTTTAAGCAATGCAAGTTCTAGCATTGTAGGGGTGTATTATCGTTTTTTCCCGTTATATTCAGTCTCGTATTTTTCAATAAAAAACCTGACAGCTAATAATTCTTCATCACCTTTGGAATAACTCCAATCCCTATCATTGAAGTTAGCAAAATCACCTGATACACCTTTACCGAATATCCATAGGTGAGGTAAATTAATTCGGAATTGTGCTTGACTAATCACTAGGAATGTGCCTGATTCTCCAGATTTAACTGCACTACAAAACGCGAATTTATCGTCATCTCTTTTACCGTAATATCCAATACTCATGATTACTCTTCCTTAGTTAATTGTTGATTGTTGATTGTGTTAGGTGATTTGATTCTGGCTGCAATTTGGCGACAACCATACCAAAACATTGGATTACCTTACCGGATAGCTGAACTCTAAACTGTGATTGTTTAGTTAGCTTAATAATTGCAGAGCCTTGATAATCACCACGTGGTCTGTAACTACCCATTACCTGATAGGTAATATTCTTGACTTCAGGTGTTTTGTGTTCCTCAATATGTGTCAAGACTTGATAAGCCACAATGATTGTATTTTGGTCAAATTTATGGGGGTTATAATGGCTTTGCACAAGTTCACCATTGAGGCTAAATATGCCTTTATAGTGTAGATTTATCACGGTTGCTGTTCTCCTATTAACTTAAATTATTGTGCTTTCAGATGTCGTTGGAACTCATCGATATTCATTAAATAAATACCTGGCCAACGATAAGACCTGTTCCGAGTGACAAACCAAATATCTTCAATCATTCCGGGATTAAGGTAATTAAGCAATTGCATCTTGAGTTTAAACTCGGTTGTTAGCGTTCCCTTTACTTCGATGTATTGGTTGAAAACTGGACTATAAAAGTCTGGCTTCCATGTAATTGACTTCCAATCATTACAGTGATCAACCAAAGTTAATCGGGGGTGTATTGATAGGTTGTCATCATACTTTTTGAGTAGGTGATACACCTTGCTCTCTAGCGTTGATGCAAAGTAATGCCCCTCATCATATTGTCCTTTGGCGTGATACTTGTTAATCATCATTATTTACCTCCTCTTTATCGCCACCAGATTCAGCTTGATAAATCCTCCATTCTTCCCGGCAATATTCAAGTGCTTTATTGAGAATTTCCTCAATTTTATCTGGGCGTAATAGGATTAATTTTTTTTCATCATTTTTCCCACATAATAAGCCAGAAATTCATGGTAAAATTTAACGGCTGTTAATTGCCATTGAAGTTTTCCTCTTCCTGCATAGTTAGGAACCTTTATAGCAAACGACATTCCCATATACATCAACGGGTCAAGTTTAATATTCCTGAGATTTAACCGCACTTCTTTCCAGTGCTTTGATATCATGGTGATAGTCCTCGATGTTTGGTGTATTGGCTACCTTTTTACGGGTAGCCTTTTCTATTTCCCAATTAGACTGCTGTAATTAGACTGTTAGGGATTAACCCTGAAGCCAGACTGAAAATGGGTCAGGGTCGGTTGATAACTCAGGGATATCCGGGCCAACATGATTATCGGAGAGATTAAAAAAGTGACCCTCCAAGGCAGCGATATCGTCAGCAATAGCACCAGAAACTTTACGTGGCATCTTGACACCACCACCAAGTTTAATCAGAGTTAGAATAGCTTTAATGCTATTCTTTAACGCGATAATCTCAGAGTAGGTTAATTCCAGATTAAAGTCCTTTTCGTCCGTTACAGATGCAAACACTAACTTTTCTTTTAATGTGTAGATAGGTGATGTTTTGGGATATGGCAGATAAGGAACTACCTGGTCAAGAAATCCGGCAAAGTTGCTGAACCTTTTTAAGATTGCCAGATATTCACTAGGTGAGAGTCCATGTGTATCCTTGGTTTTTACGCTGTCTTTGTCAATCTGGTAAATAGCGGTATTTTGGTCTACTAATGTATTTTGGTTTTTACGCATCTGTCAGTTATTTTCAACTCATTGACAAAATCATTTTTAAAAAATACGATTGAGTTATTGAGTTGGAAATCACTGTTTTTGATATTTTTGGTTGTTTATGATTATTATTTTTAACCTAATTAATACTTATAAATAAATCAGAAATATATAAGCCCAAAAAATAAAAGAATTATTGACTTTATACCATAATTGTGAAATGTTTAAATTATCGCCACATACAACTCAAACAAAAGACCACTATTTTTTTATATAGTGGTCAATTCTCTTTGTCTACTTTTTGGCGGTTTATTTTTTCTTACTCTTACTGCCAGGTGACTTAACAGGAGCATTAGCAGGAAGATCACCCTGTACTTGGTTTGGTGCTTCACTTCTCTCAACAGTTAATTCACCCAGGTTAGCTAGGGCCAGCCCATCGCTGCTAGGAATTCTGAACATACTGTTATAGGTTCTTAATGATGCTGGCTTGATAGTAAAATAGTGAGCAAATACATATAACAAGCCACTAACAGAAACGATAGGAGGTGCTTTAATACTGATAAATCTCAGTATTTTTTCGCCTACCCGTGTTTGGGTGTATTTACGCCAATAGCCAGGATTAACCGGGGCCTCAACAAAGAAACGAGTGTATTCAGCCTTCTTGTATGCTCTTACCCGACTGCCTTTTATGATATTACGTCTGTTAGTATTAGGCGTGGAAGTATTCCTAACAGGTGGTGTCCAAATGGTTAAGTTCCTGACGGCCGTTGGTTCATTAGATACTGACCCTCCACTTAAAACGTGGAGTCAAAGCATAGGCATAGGTACGCCTATTTTTGAAGTTGCATCTACTGGAACTTCAACTACTAGACTACGACCTAAATGTGAGCCTTTGGCTGTGGCTAACTTTTCTACCCAGTCTTCTTTGTCTCTGTTAAATGCGTCGCTTAAAGGCATAATAACTCTCTTGTTCTACATGATTTAAGTCAGGGTAGGTAAAACGATGATATTAGTGCCTACCCGATATCTATTAATCAACAAATAGCTCTGTAGCTATTACATCAATACTGCCGTCAGTAGGGTCTAAAACATCGTCTGTTGGAATTGACAATGAAACAGTTACGAGACCTGTAGCCATATTTCGGGTATAAGCAGTGACTACGGTTGCACCATCAGGATTATTACTTGCAGTCGATTGCATTCGTTGGGTTGGCTCAATAATTTCAAGTAATTGGTTTTCCAGTGTCGCAGCACCTAGCGTTTTCTTAGTAGCTATAATCTCACCTTGATTTTATTCAATACCTAGACTATAGCAGTGTATTTGCTGATTGTGGCTGCTATGGTTCTTTCAACAGAAGCTACATATATGTAGCAGCTTTTGAGTTAAACGCGACGGTACGCTACCAATACCAACATTACGCTAACTACCAGTTTAACCATGTCTAAGTATGTTCGTAATCTCTTTCATCGTGGATGATAGTTAGTGACTGATATGACTCAATGATTAGGTTGTAGTTGGGGGTTGATTTCCAGTTTTTAACTCTAACGATGTCCTCGTAGCTTTCCGTATGGCATTATCAACCCAACTAGGTTTTCTCTGGAAATGTAGAGGAATTTTGACTTGGGTTTTTCTAGGGTCTTGATACATCGCCAAGGCACTACTTTCACCTAAGTCGATTTTAGCTTGTTCAAATTTATCAATTAATTCCCAGTTAAGTATTTTCACTTCACTGATATACATTTTGCTCTCTTTGATTCTTTTCGCATTTTCCCTACCGCCAAAACCTTTCCTTTCCTCGAAGGTAATAGGATACACGATTTTAGCGTCAGTTAAATCAACTAATTGTTTACAGATATTTTCTGCCTCATTTTTACTAAATTCATTAATAAAAAACGCAAACTTTCTACCATTATTTATAGTGCAATTAACTTTAATATTTTCTTTAGTAAATGCTGACTGGGTTGAGTAAATATCCTTTGTAACCTATCCCATGTAATTTTATCCCTACTAACCGACGGTAACTCTATTTGAGTTTTTTGCAGTGTTGACTGCCTATTTTTAGTCCAATATGGAGGTTTTTCGTAGTTGTACAAAACCAAAGTTAACTGTATTTTAAGATTAGCTGACGTACTGATTTCCGGAAAATCACCTGACCCTACAAATTGCCCTATATCTCTATTTCCTAGTATTTCAGTTTGAGCCCAAGCATTAGTTACGTTTTCCGGTAAATTACGCAGGCTTGACACTAGTCTAAATCTTTATCCATTGTTTTCTATAACCGCGTTAACTAATTGTTGTTGTCTATTTTCTTCTATTCTTTGTAATGCCATATATTCATCTAAACCTTGAGCGACTAACACAATAGCCTCTTTACAGTTCTCGCTAAACTCATCCCCGAATTCCTCGGAACTGTCTTGGTTCCAAATAGTGTTAATATTTCCGTCATAGCTTTCTGGTAATTTCTCCCTAGCTTCCCTTCTCTGTTTACCGAAACTCCATTCTTCACCTTTTTCGTCACCCCACTTTTCAATCGTTCCTTTACCAGCAGTAACCATTGAAACAATAGCCGTTGCAAGTGTTGAAGGACTTTTATCTAAAAACATTTTAACAACCCGTCTACCGTGTTTAAATAACGTCCATGCTATTGCTTTCATAGCCATGTTAAATGACTGTTTAACGTATGAACCGACAGCTGTAGATACTTCCATAAGCATTTCATGCCCCTTGCTTAATGCTACATGCATAGCGGCCGCTTTATTGAGAAATGCAAGACCTGCTACTGGTAAAACACCACATACTAATTTCCCAGCCATATTACCTAAAAACCCAGCCGTGGTGGTTATAAATTGTCCGGCAATATTTTGGATGTTTCTATCAATATCACTATCGCTAATATTCCAATTAAAATTCCAAAAGCTGTCCCAATTAGAGGTAATAAATGTCGCTACTTTCTCAAAGCTAAAGTTAGATAAAAACTTAGTAATTCCTTCCCATAGCCAACCTCCAAAACTTTTGCCCATAATGTGCCAAACCAACCCGTAGATGTTCTCTGGGCTAAATTAACTTGTCTAACGCCATTCCTACCTATACTGCTACGGGTTTGACGGCTAGACAAGCTACGAGTACTCCTTAGCATTCTTGCACTTCTGGCAACCATTACAAAGTCCCTCTTAGTGGGTTATCGCCGTCAATCAATTCGGTTTCTATCTTGATATCAGGAAAGTCTTTTTTCAATAATTCTTGTACTTTTTTGGTTTCCTGTTCTCTGATATCGTCTTGTTTTTTCATTGAATCATATAACCGCGTTAAATCGGCTAATATGTCTTTGGCTGGGTCATTACTGTTCACCTGTAAAGTACCTTGAGCACGTAAGCAAATATTTCTTTAATTTGATTTAATGTTGTTTGTCATGTTTCTTTCGCATCCTTCTGGTTGGTAATCTTAACCTGGCTTTTATTGGGTTCTAGTAGTTCCTCAAAATTATCAGCTTCTGGAGTAAAGGCTGTTTTAATTTTTGCGTATTTTTTCTCAGTAGCAAATTCTAAATAATCAATTATTTTAGATACTTCACTACCAGCTTTAAAGGCTGCCGCGTGAGCCAAACCTGCTTCATATAACGCCGTTAAAACAGCGTTTTCTGTAACCTGATGAGAGATAGAAATTTCCATTACCATACCAAATATTTCAGCAATTGATTCAGCTAAGTTAGGTAATTTTATTTCGGCTTTTTCTTCTGCTTTTATCATTAGATTGACATCATCAATCTCTACTTTAACTTCAAATTCACCCCATCTTTCATCATCGATGTCAAATCTGTACATTAGCCATTCTGGTAATGTGTTTATTCGTTGAATTATGTTCTCTGGATTATTAGCATTAACCGTTATTTTTTCAGGCATTTCAGCCGGAAAGGATTCAGGGTCTAGCAACTCGTAAATCCTTCTAATCATTCCGCAACAACATTCTTCGTTCATATCTGGTATTGTTATCGTTCGTATATTTTCAGGTTCTTTTTTATTTTCAGGTTCTCCTCCTCCGATGCCTGGCGGGATATCTTTTGTGCTCGCGGAAAAGTTGGGAATTACATAATCAAATTCTGTGCATTCCATCCACGAATCACAAAATGCACCTACACTTTCATACATTAAATCAGGGTCGCCGTATGCCCACTCAGACTCCCACCGTCCTTGCCTATAAAAAACCTCTCACTTCCTGTTGGTTGAGGAGTTTCCCCCCACCTCGGATTCCCACCCATGTGACTAACAAAAGTGATGCTACTTCTACTTGGTGGAGGATTACAGCATCCCCCGCTACCCATTTGTCTGTCGAACTCTTCAACGCTGTACTTTTCATCAGCTTTTATGGTACAACCGATATTGCCATTTCCGCCATTTCCATTGTCTGAATCATCATCTGAATCATCATCTGAACTATCGCCTGGTCGCCTTCCTTTATCATCATCAATTTTGTCACCTGAATTAGGACCCCCAAAACTTCTCCCGCTACCACCACCGCCACTTCTGCCGCCGCGTGGTTTTTTACCTCCCTTTGGTTCATCTCTCTTTGGTGGTTCCTCGTCTACTCGCCGCGCATCATCTTCCCTTTTCCACCTACCATGGTCTTCTGGGTTAATTCCACGCGGCACTCTGGTGATTGGGTCCCAAGGATTTACTAATCCGGGAACACCTCCTCTATCTCTTTCCCTTGCATACGGTAAACCCCTACCAAAGTCCATTGTTGAAGATGTTTGGTCGCCTAAATCTCCTGCTAAACCTGAACTTACTCCTCCTGACCTACCAATATTCCTGGGTGTGCTTGACCTAATAGTATCTTTAATTTTTAGAGTGTCTCTAATTTTTAGAGTGTCTCTAACCATGCTGAATAATTATTGAAGGCTATTAATAAATTAGAAATATTATATAATATTACAAAATAATTGAGGACTATCCATGAGGGGAATTAAAAATATGGCTACGGAAATTAATGCCAGCAATTGGCATAACGCCGTAGAGTTATTTAATGGCGCGATTTTAGAAGGCTTGATAACTGACAGATGTCGTTATGATATTACCGCTTACGCTTATGTCTCTAGCTTGAATGCTAGGTGCTATATCCCTAGTCTCAATCAATCAAAAATACCCAAAATTTATCCAGAATATAGTTATTATCAAAGATGGGAAAAGAAACAAGATGTGTGACAAGGTTCTATCAGCTTACCGGTATTTTATGGGAACCTAGCAACAGAAAACAGGTTAAATCTAGGTATCGTAAAACTCCCTTATTCTGGGGGGATTCACACAGAAAACCTATTGATTGAGTTGATTACCAATCAGACAGAAGGATTAGCTATAGATTCACATTCTGTATGAAAAGCTAGATGTTTAAATCAATTGCACAATAATGATTAAATTAATATTTTTGGTATGGCAGAATACCAACTTGATACCTTACCAAAAACACCATCATTAACTCAACCCGAAATTTTGGTATTTCCGTAGGTAATACCCCTACACTTATCCGCGCCGCCAATACTTACAGATATCGCTTACACTTGCAGAATACGGGTAGCGTTGGGGTTTGGTTTAGTCATGGACACATCAGCAATTGCATACCAGGTCAATGTTTATGGCTACCCCCTAATACTGCATAGGATGACGAGTTAAAATCTACTGCCAGCATCTATGGAATGACAGAGGATAGTGTTTCGCAGATTGTCGGGTTAGAGCAGACAATCACTTACTAACCGACTACAATAGAATTATTTAAGAGGTAGGTGATTATGAGTTTCTCAGTTTATAGCAGTGTTTTAAATTTAGACACTCTCAATATTACTGCTAAGATACCAGGTACTCCCGTTACAAGCACTATTAGTTTAACGGCTAATACAGTTGCCGAATGAGTAGCAGAAAATGCTAACACAAACTGGCGTAATGTATTTATCAAAAACCCGTCTAATATACCCGTTCATTTGATTTTAGACCCTACCGGCGATAGCGTGTCAGACGCTGCATTTTCGGTTAAACCAGGTGATACAGTTATGCTAACAATTGGTGGTAGCGATTTACAAGCTATCGCGGAATCTAGCGCTAACGTATCAATAACTTTAATTGAATTTGTTACTGTAGGTTAATAATAATTAGGGGGAATCCCCCCTAAGATGAATATAGAGGCAGTTATGACTAATTTCAACATTTACTCTAGTAAATTTGGGCAATCAACCGATGACTTGCCAGAAGGTGAAGTTAATCTGTATTTAACTAATGAACGGATACAAGCAGTTATTGACTCCAATACTAATTTAGTCAAATTAACTCAGTTAACTTGGAATAATATTACTAATAAACCTGGCACTTTCCCCACATCTACTCATTCCCATAGCTGGACTGAAATAACGTCCAAACCGTCTACGTTCGCGCCATCCGGTCACGGTCATCTATGGGGCGACATCAGTAGTGCGCCTGCTACCGCAACACGGTTACCTACTTGGTCTGAAGTTACAAGTAAACCGACAACGTTTACTCCATCAGAACATACACATACTATTGCAAATGTTACAGGACTTCAAGGTGCATTAGACGGTAAAGAGCCTACTTTTACCAAAAATACAGCATTTCATAAAAACTTCGGAACAACTACTGGAACTGTAACCGAAGGTAACGATGTCAGATTATCAAATGCTAGAACGCCAACTAGCCATACACACGGTAACATTAGCAATACCGGAACTATAGGTTCTACGGCTAATTTACCGTTAATTACCACCACATTAGGCGCTGTTACTACCGGTACTTTCGGTAGCACGGCAAATACATTTTGTCGTGGTGATGATAGCCGCCTTTCCACCAACCTAAGCTACACTACCGGGGCAGCCCAAGGGACGGTAACAAGCAGTACCGGAACTAACGCTACTATTCCAGCAGCTACGACGAGCATCGCCGGTTTATTAACTTCTGCTGATAAATATAAATTGAATGGAATAGCCGCAGGCGCACAAGTAAATGTAGCAACTAATTTAGGAGTAACAGCAGGAACAACAGCAGGTCCTGTAGTTACATCATCAACAGGAACTAATGTTACTTTACCTACAGCTAGTGCAACTAATTCAGGGATAATTACAACTGGGAATCAGACATGGACAGGAGTTAAAACATTTAATTCATTAATTACCGGGTCAATAAGTGGAAACGCCGGAACAGCAACAGCACTTCAAACAGCAAGAACAATCAATGGAACAAGTTTTAATGGAACAGCAAATATTACTACTGTAAACTGGGGAACTGCTCGGACTTTAACAATTGGTTCTACAGGCAAATCAGTAAACGGCTCTGGAAATGTAAGTTGGAGTTTAGCAGAAATTGGTGCTTTACCAAATCTTTCAATAACTGTAACAGGAGATTGGAATGATGTGTTAACAACAGGTTTTGCTCAAGGGAGTTCTCTTTTAAATCAAAGTCCGGGAAGTTCATGGCGTTTTTGTACTGTACAAAGACATAAGAATTCTGCGATTTCTCAAACAATGATACCTTTTGGAGGAGAAGATATTTATCAAAGAAATCGTGTAAATGCAGTCTGGAGTAGCTGGCAACAATTAGCTTTTACAAGCTCTAATATTACAGGTAATGCAGCAACTGCAACCACGCTTCAAACTGCTAGAACAATTAATGGGACTTCGTTTAATGGTAGTGCCAATATAACAATAACTGCCAATACTCCTAATACATTAACAAATGGTACGGGATTAACTGGAAATAATTTTAATGGGAGTGCTGCAACAACATGGGCAGTTGCTTACGGCAAGCAGGCACAGCCTGTCAAGGTAATGATAGTAGATTATCTGACGCTAGGACTCCCACAACGCACACACATTCAAATATTACATTAACAGCAGGAGATGGTTGATCAGGAGGAGGAACTTTAGCAGCTAATAGAACAATTAATGTAGATTCAACTGTAGTTAGAACTACAGGTAATCAAACTTTAACAGGAATTAAAACATTTAACATAACAAATAATCCAGTAACTTTTGCAACTAATGAAAGTTTTCCTGATGGAAATATGCTTATTGATTTTAATGTTTGGAGGGGGTTTGACATCCGCCGGATAGGAGATAATCCAATTACGGCTTTAGTACTAAATAGTAGAGTTGGAGCAAATAGCTGGGCGTTTTCTCATCAAGGGAATTATTCTATAGAATTAGAAGCAGATGCTAATCCTAGAGTATTTATATATCATGGTATTAATTTTCATCAAAGCGATGTTTGGCGAACTGCTCCTAGCGATAGATATTCAATACAATTATATAACGGGCAGACATATTTTATAAAGAGCTCAACTCTTTCATCATCTGGAGTACATACTAGATTTAGAGTAGAACACACAAACGTATCTTTGATTAACGATAGTGGAGATTATGTTAAAGGTTCTTCGTATATTAGACTTAAAACAGTTTGTGCTCAGAGTATTAATGGCTTAAATTTACTTAAAAAATTAAATGTAATTGAATTTCAATATAATGAGTTGGCAGCCATGGATTTTCTACACAATAAACAAAAATAGGTTTAATCGCACAAGAGGTTCAACAGTCTTATCCTGATGCAGTTTAATTGGTTAAAAATGACCACACATATAGCCCTGAAGTTGACGACAAAAACATAGATTATCTGACGATTCTTTATGAAACATTAGTTCCTTTATTAGTGGCAGGGATTCAATAATTATCCCCAAAATTAGAGGCACTAAGTAAATCAACAGCATCTACAAATGTTAATATCAGTAATTTACCGACAAGCCCTACAGGTTTAAGTGTAGGTGATTTATGGTGTGACACGGATAACGATAATGTAATCAAGCAGGTGAGATAATGTCTAACAAATATGATATATCTGAAACTAATTGGTTTTTAGCTTACAACCAATACTTTATCAAAGAGGATGATACCCCACACGGAAGTAAACAATTGCCAGATATATCAGGTAGTAAATTTGTGAGGATATTATTTGATGCAGACCAGGTTTCTATTTATTTGAAAATGGCAGGATGGTTAAAATTTTACACATACAATGATGTGAAGCAGAATATGATGGTTAAACGTGAAACTATTTGGCTAAATGAATATCAAATAATTGAATCACCACCATATAGTAATTTTTACTCAATATTTGAACCCTGGGAGAGGATTAAATGGTTTACCCTTTATTTTTGGAGATTAATGCAATGAGTATAATAATACTAGAGGTTCTGTTATTGATCACTGTTATTGTTTATTTGGGCATTGATTCATTGATAGGCAATAAAATAATTGAGTCTAAACTAGATTTAAACAATAAAAAGTTAGACATATTATTTGAGTTTTTGAAAAATTAGTTAGTTCAGATAGTTGGTAAAAAACAGTTAGAAGATAAAAAGCAATCACCCCATCTCCCAATCAACAGAGATGATATTGATGATGATGGTTGGCGTAAACCCTAACACCTAACAGCTAACACCTAACAGCTACCCCAATAACTTAAATGGTCCCCTATGGTTTCTGACTATGGGGGTGTCTATTTATTTTTTGGCTAACGGACTGTTGCAACGGACTGTTAAAAATTTATATGAATGCTTACCCTATCATGTCCAGATAATACCCAGAACTACTTTACCCCTAACAGATAGCTTTACCTACAACCTACGGCTAAGATTTTGGCTTAGGGTGTTTATTAGGGGTACTGGGTTTTGAACGAAATGAATACCCCTATAAATTGGAGACTTGCTGAGGATTATGTAGGTATCAGCGAGAGATGACGAAACAAGTCACCAGTTGAAAAGTTGTTTGGGGGTATCGCTTCAGTATGTCATAGCCAGGTTAGTCGTGATTATGCGATCGCATTTTGTTGGTAGCGAGTAGGCTCCTCAAGATTTCACCAATAATCTGACTCCCATAGGGAACCCACTATGGGTTGATTTGAGCCATACCCTCCCCCTAACCGAAACAAGCACTATTGGGGAAACGAACGATGTGATAGCAGTCAATGGTGAGGAACGAACCGATAGGCTTGCCATTGACTGCTATCACGAGAGAGTTACCCTGTCTGTGTTTGGTTAGGGGGAGGAATGGATATTTGACAGATTGATTAAGTTGTGCTTGTTGACTGAGTAATCAACCTATTGACAGAATTATTTTCCTGTGCTAGGACTAGATTGTGAGTAATATATGAGTAATTAGGTACGACTATCGGGTTAAAGCAATTCCCGCGATAGTAGTCAGGATAAGGGTTTAAGTTAAATGGCTCTGGCGGGATTTGAACCTAATACATAGCCTATAACCCCTATTCTACCGTTACTTAGGTGTTACTCAAAACCGTAGTAGTATCTATTAATCTGTAGCCATAAAATAACCCCTAGGGGTTTAATCTAGGGGCGTTAATTTATGAAAGGTTGACGATTAGATTAATCTATCAGATAGATAACTCTAAGAAATAATTTAGCTTCAGAGCTATCAATATCAACCCCTAACGCTGTTAAGCGTTCTATAGCCACGTTCAATGGTATAGGTAACTTAGAAACCCCTTTGAGAACTTCTAAGGTAGCGTCAATGCCTTCTGTCTTGTATTTACCCTCATTGACGATTGTGCTATGTCCCATAAGTCTAGCTCGCAACTCGATAGGTAGTCCATATTGTTCACCTAACAGGTTGTACAGTCTACGAAAAGCATATTTCTGGGTTACCGGGCATTTCATAGATTGAATTCTGTTACTAAACGTTGCGTCAAAGCCTCCAGCTATGGTTTTGGGTTGACTGCCTTTTTTCGGGCTATATTCTGGTAACAACGGCCGTTTCAATTCTAGGAAATCAAACATTTCGGGACTGGGAATTGGGGCTACAACCCTTCCCCCTGTTTTAATACTCACTTTCCGACCTTCTGCGTCAGTAAAGTAAGTGGTGCGAAACGTTCAGGCATGAAATAGGGTTGAAATACCCGAAGTAACCGCCTGGTGGGGACTTCAACCCCTTGGTTGAATATAAGGAACGCACTCGTGACCATCCTCATAACTGTTTATATGTCCCAACGTTCGGTATAGAGATATACCAAACAAGGCAGGGAACCCAAGGTCAAAACGAACTAACCCATACAAATTCCTTATAGTAAGCCCAGAAATGGATAAGTAAAGTTAGGAAATTAGGGTAACGGCGATAGCCACCCCCAATTTTGGGAATCACAACCTCAGGATTGAAGCGGGGAACGGAAAGCTCCTAGGTGTAACCCAACACCAGAACCGAGACCACTGCCAACCATCCATGATTAGGGAAACCGAATGTCCGGCTTGAACCATCGTCATTATTGAGCAGCGAAACAGGTTGATACGCTGCGCTCAAAAGAGTAAGGGGAAAAGTAGGGTAATCACTTCATCACCTACACAGACCTTTAAAAGTACCCCGGTGGATAGGACAAATCTAAAGATGGAATGCCCATATAAACGGAACGTTTTAACCCCTCTTAGGCTCTGATAATCTGGTCGAGAAAGTCAGTAGTGAAAGTGTAAGCGTAAGCCTATTAGGGGGTGAGATGTGACCAGAAGCCAACGCCCGACTGTAATGGTAGGGATATGCTAACGGGTCACGGTTTGATTGTAAAGAAATAGAGTCAAGTAGGTGTACAAATGGCGATAGCGAGTTTAAAGAAAGGATTTGGGAAATCAAAACCAATCAAGACTACGAACAACGCATGGAAGACCATCCCGTGGACTAAGGTTCAACGGAAAGTTTTCAAGCTCCAAAAGAGTATATTTCAAGCAGCTAAATCGGGACAGGACGCAAAGGTAAGAAGGTGGCAACGTCTATTGGTGAAATCATATTATGCCCGACTCTTAGCAGTGCGACTGTAGGGGCGGGTTCCACGGTCAGCCATGCTTCCCAACAGTCAGCTTAATAAACCCGCCCCCCCAAGCGGGTCAAGGCAAAAAGACGGCTGGAGTAGATGGTGTGATAGCAATATCCCCTAAACAAAGGCTAGAAATGACCGAGAAAATCAAAGAAAACCTCAAAGCAAAACCACTGCGACGGGTGTGGATTCCAAAACCTGGTAGGGATGAAAAAAGCTGGAATAGGAATACCCACAATCCAAGATAGAGCAAGGCAAGCCTTGGTTAAGTCGGCTCTCGAACCTGAATGGGAATCGAGATTTGAAAGCACAAGCTATGGGTTCCGTCCCGGACGGTCAGCCCAAGATGCAATAGCACGAATTTACTCAAGTATCAACAAGGGTGAATATTATGTACTCGATGCTGATATAGCAAAATGTTTTGACCGAATAAACCATGATTACCTACTGTCCAAAATTCATTGTCCAAGCTGCCTAAAAAGAGACCTGAAACAATGGCTCAAAGCAGGCGTGCTAGATAACGGCGTATTTGAGGATACAGAATCAGGGACACCCCAGGGAGGGGTAATAAGTCCACTCCTAGCTAACATCGCATTGGATGGCATGATTAGGTTCATAGAGACAATGTATCCAAAGAAAGCAAACAGAGCGCAGGCTACTGTTATAAGATACGCCGATGACTTTGTAGTGATATCCCCATCACTAGAAATCATTGAACAGTGCAAAACTGCTATTTCCGAACGGTTAAAACCTGTGGGATTAGAAATAAAACCTGAAAAGACTCGAATCTGCCATACGTTCAAACCTATTGAATATGAAGGCAGAACAGAGGAGCCAGGATTTGATTTTCTAGGATTCAATATCAGGCAATATCCAGCAGGAAAATATAAATCTGGGAAAACAGGGGGAATGGCAAGCCGATTAATCGGTCACAAGACCCACATTAAACCCAGCCAAAAAGCAGTTGCCCACACAGAAGTGATAAAAGGTGTAATTAAACAATTTAAAACAGCACCTCAATCAACCCTAATTAACAAACTAAACCCAATTATTATGGGATGGTCAAACTATTACTCAGGGGTAGTCTCAACAGAGACATTCACCAAACTAGATAAGACAATCTGGCAAATGTTACGGGCATGGACAGTATCAAGATGCGGAAAGGCAAGTCACGAAAAGCTAAGAAATTATTTCAGACATGGAACAATTAAACTTAGCAATGGGAAAGAAAGACACGAAAATTGGCTGTTCCAAACCAAAGATGGGTTACATCTATTCAAACACAACTGGACTCCAATTGTCAGACATACCTTAAGACGCCCTGACGCAACACTTTATGACGGAAATTGGACCTACTGGGCAACCAGGAAAGGACGAGCAATCGATACGCCAAATAGGGTAGCAAAACTACTCAAAAAGCAAAAAGGTAGATGTACCTGGTGTGGGCAATTCTTTACCCCATCAGATTTAATTGAAATAGACCACATTGTACCTAGAAGCCAAGGCGGAAAGGATGACTATAAGAATATTCAATTATTACATCGCCATTGTCACGACGATAAAACAGCTCTTGATGAAGAGATGATGCTGTACTCTTAACAAGGAGACGGTCAAACTAGGAGCCGTATGAGGTGAAAGTCTCAAGTACGGTTTTGAATGGGAGGGGTAGACCGTGAGGTCTATCTCGACCCCTAATTAATCTCCTAATACAAGATAATTATCTTGATTATCAGGGTCTGATAGTGCTTTGATGATTACACCATCATCCGTTACATAACGTTTGGTTAGATTAACAGCAGCGGCTATTTCAGTTGGTCTCAGTCCGTACATTACTGTCATACCCGTTACCCATAACCAGCTATGTCGGGATGATTGATGTTGTGAGTTTCTGATGGTATAGGCTTCCTGTTTGGTGTTAAACCACCAATCTTTAAAGGCATTAATGCCTATACGCTGCTTAACGGTGAATCGTGTTTGTTTAGGGTTAATAGGCTCAAGCTGTTTAAGCAAATGGTCTTTGTTAGGTGATTTCTTAGCTATGGCTTTTAAGATGTAGTAACGTTCTTTAAATGTTTGGGAACCTACTAATTGTTCTCCGTTCTGTAGGGGAGTGTATAGCATAACCTTGAAACTCTCCCAGCTAGGGTAATCATCCCAGTTAGGGAACAACCTGAAATATGCCTCTTTAGTAGACTCGTAAGATGCTAAGTCGCTAGCGATATCGCGGGAGCGTGGTCTTCCTGTGTTGCGGTTGTAACCCGCAAAATACTCATCCTCTAGTTGTTGGAATATTTCCCGATAGGTTATCAGATTATCCTCAATCTGGTTCTTTCCTAAGATAGTCGCATCGTACCAGTTCCAAAATTCACTAGCGCTAGTAATGGTTCCCAAGGCTTCTGATACCAGTTTAGCTTTCTTAACCCCGTCTATCACCCCTTGAGGTGTACACTCAAGATTAGCTGTCTTGGGTAGCCGTTTCCCGGTAGGTGGTTGCTTAAACTGCAATAAGAGATTGTACCTAGTTCCTGACTTCTGGAGTTTAAGGCTAACCCCCCTAGGACACTCACCCTTAAAATCCTGATAGGCCTTGAGGAACCTAGCATAGCTCTCGTCATAATTACCCTTTCCCCCTACTGTAGGGGTATTAGTAGCGTTACTCATTTGTTACTCACCTAGGTTATTTTATGCCTACTGAGTAACACTTGGATCGCGATAGAATGCGGGTTACAGCTTATATAACAGGTTCAAGTCCGCCTCCTGGCATTTTGGGAAAAACCTGATCCTGACTGCGATCGCAGCTTATTGCTTAACTCGATAGTCGCAGTCAGTTAATAGGCTATTGCTCATAACCTAGCCCTGGCATGGTAGGAAAAAAGCGGGCGGGGGGAATCGAACCCCCATCATTAGCTTGGAAGGCTAAGGTTTTACCACTAAACTACGCCCGCAAATTTTCACTTAACTAATCTAACACAGGAAAATAAAAATTGCAATAGTGCGATCGCATTTTTTCCCAAATTATCTGCCATTAAGCTGTATCCCTTACTGATTCAGCATATTTGGGTTAATCACACAAGTCATTACCGGCTCATCAATGCCTTTAAGTTCGAGAAATTCGCGCTTAATAATCTCCTCATCGGGGACATACTGAGCCACCATAGCGGATACCATAATGCTGTTGGGGGCAGTAGCCTCCTGAAGACGGGCAGCAATATTAACCGAAGGACCGATCGCCGTAAAATCCGATCGCTCTTGGGAACCAAACAACCCCACCACAGCCATACCCTGGTGAATCCCACAGCGGAACCGCACCGGAGGAACCTCATTACGGCCCACCAAACCTCGTTCCTGCCAACCCTGGTTAAGTTTTTCGAGAGCCACCAACATTTGTCTAGCCGTAGCGATCGCGCGTCGGACTTGTTCAGAGGGGCTCATCTCCTCCGGGGCTCCATACAAAGCCATAATCGCATCTCCTACAAACTTGTCAACAGTCCCCTGATTCTCAAAAACCGCCCGAGTCATTTCTCCCAAATACTCATTAAGCAATTCCGCCACCCCCTGAGACTGTAGAGCATTAGACATCCGAGTAAAACCGACAATATCACTAAATAAAATGGTAATCAGCCTCGGTTCCGGGCGCAAATCCAGAGTCAAGTCCCCCGCCGCCGCCTTTTTGACCATAGACTCCGGCAAAAACCGTCGCAATACTGATTCAGTCAGATACTTATTCAAATGGGCTACCCGTCGTTCCTCTGCCTTGAGGGCCTGTAAATTCCTGACCTCAGCTATCAACTCCCGGTCATTAAAAGGCTTAGAAACATAGGCATCAGCGCCGCGCTCAACCCCTTCGATGCGGGTATCCTCATCAGCCTTAGCAGTCAACAAAATAATTGGAGTTCCCCTAAGTTCAGGTGAGGAGCGAATCATGCGAATCAACTCCAACCCAGACACCTGGGGCATCATCAAATCAGTAACAATCACATCAGGATGATAAGTCTGAGCCTTGTTAAAACCATCAGCGCCATTCTTAGCCAAAACCGCATTAAATCCGGCATTTTGCAACATCATCGACACATAGCGGCGCAAATCGGGGTTATCATCCACCACCAGGACAGTATTAGACCCCAACTGTCCGTGGTCCGTGAGGGAAGCCGAACCGTCAGCAACCAAAACCTCCGGCAGATTTATGTCGTCAATTTGTACATCTGGTAAATCGACCTCCACATCAGCCAATTCTACGGCTGCTCGACGTGCATCAAACTCAGCGGGAACATCAAGGAGAGGCGAGGGTGGTAGATGAAGATTCCCCATTTGTAGCCAGACGGTAAATGTAGTTCCCTGACCATACTCAGACTCTACAGTAATGCGACCATGATGGAGTTCGACCAACTCTTTAACCAGAGCCAATCCCAAGCCACTCCCCTCAAAGGAGCGATTGGCTGAACCTTCAGCTTGTCGGAAGCGTTCAAATAAATGGGGGAGTTGTTCTTGTTTAATACCAATCCCGGTATCTTTGACCATAAGACGGCAATAATTCCCTTCGGGCTGGAGACTAACGGTAATAGTGCCATCGGTGGGGGTAAACTTCATGGCATTAGAGAGCAAATTGTAAAGGACTTTATCAAACCTTTCCAGATCAAGATAAAGTTGGGGGCAACTCTGTAAATTGGTAACTAGATTAATTTGTTTGCGATCGCAATAAGACTTAAATGATTCCACCGTTTGCTGACAAAACTCCACCAGGTCACAGGGGCGAAAACTGGGCTGCATTCGTCCCGCATCAAACCGTTGCAAATCCAATAATTGATTAACCAAGCGCAATAGTCGCCTGGAGTTACGCAGAGCAATTTTCGCTTGGTCTAATGACAGATCCTGCTGTTGATTAACCACCGTTTCCAAAGGACCTATCATCAAAGTCAAAGGGGTGCGAAACTCGTGGGAGACATTTTGAAAAAACTCAGTTTTGAGGCGGTCGGCTTCTAATAGGCGTTCTGCTTGCTGGCGTGTTTTTTGGTATAGACGAGCCTGCTGTACCGCCAAAGCGGCTTGGGCTGCCACCAACAGGACCATATCAATTTCGGAGGGTTGCCAATGGCGAACTTGGTGATTTTGGCGTAGGGATATGCTGCCAATAATATCACCATCGAGCAATAGTGGCACAACCAATAGAGCCTTAGAAGGCGATCGCAAAGGCAACATCACCATCGAGTCTGGTCGCTGTTCGATATCAGCGATCGCCACCGGAGCGCGAGTTCTAATCAATTCCTGAAGCACCGGGTTGCCACTAATAGGAGCCGCCGACTGAGGCAAATCATCGGACTGATCGGACTCAATGGATTGATTAGTTTCTACCCCCAATAGGGGCAAATTCGTCGTCGTGCTGGTATCAGGTTCAGACAAAGCCGCCGGTCTAGTCTCTACTACTGTTTCTTTAATCGCCGCATTATAAAGGCCTACACAC
This sequence comes from Limnospira platensis NIES-39, assembly GCF_026000695.1. GTDB lineage: Bacteria > Cyanobacteriota > Cyanobacteriia > Cyanobacteriales > Microcoleaceae > Limnospira > Limnospira platensis. The sequence continues at coordinate 3,102,308 of NZ_AP026945.1, read as the reverse complement.
TGCATATATTCATCTCCCGGACTCCAGAGAGACAAAGCACAGCCATCAACCTCCAAAGCCTCCCCCAATTGCTCAGTGATAGCCGCAAAAATTTTCTGAGGGTCAAGACTAGACCGAATAGCATTGGTAATCGTATTAACCAGCGCTTCCCTACGAGCCAATTCTCGCACCTGCTCGTATGCGCGCACCTGAGACAATGCCAAAGCCGCCTGATCTGCTACACCCGCAGCTAACTGCACTTCATGTTCATGCCAATTACGGGGCGATCCCGTGTGGTGCAGCGCCAAAACCGCCAACAATTCCTGACGGTAATACAGAGGCACTATCAAACTGGAGCGAATATCTGCACGTTGGTAAACGTCTCGTCGCTGCTGCCATTCTGGTCCATCGTGGTCAGAAATATCATTTCCCAAACCTTCCGAAAGAATCATTACTTCCGTAGTTTCCCAAACCAGGGATCTCAATTCCAGATCATTATTATTGATAACGCTGATGTTGTCTGTCGTGGAATTTTGATGATTCTGACCTTCCGCTAAGTATGCGAACCACTCCTTCCCTTGTGTAGCAGTGATATCCTGTTTGGTAGGGCTGACTCCAGCCCCCAGCCCTATCAGGTCTGAACCCACACCGAATGAACGCAGCAGACAATAGCTCACCTCAAACATTTTACCCACTGTTTCAACTATGCGCTGCAACATTTCCTGGGAATTAGGACAGGCGCGAATGGTACTTGTCACTTCATAAAGTAACGATTCCTGTTTTTGTGCTAGGCGTAGTTCCTCTGTGCGAGATTTCAGGACATTATGAGTTTCTAAACCTTGCTGAACGATCGCCTTGAGTTCATCAGATTTCCAAGGTTTAGTGACATATTTAAACACCTTACCGGAGTTAATTGCCTCTACCAGGTCTTCAACATCCGTATAACCAGTGAGGATAATGCGGATCGAATCGGGATATTGAGTCGCGGTCAAACTGAGAAACTCTGTGCCACTCATATAGGGCATCCGCTGATCAGAGATAATTACTGCTACTTCCCCCACCTCTTCTAAGATCTTCAATGCAGCCGGCCCACTTTCGGCTTTGAGAACTTTAAATTCCCGATGGAAAGTCCGGTATAGCAGATCTAAATTATCTGGCTCATCATCAACCACTAATATGGTGGGCTTCAATTTTCTGTTGGGGGAACTCATGCACCGATCTCCTGCTGGAAGGGCTCATCAATTCGGGGGCTTCGATGGTCAGTACTGGCACTAATGTGTCTGTAGGGGAGTAGATTACACCGTAGGTGACTCTTCACCATAAGCAAGCCAACCCAACCCGCCCGTCTAATTTGAGAGTTGTTCGCGATTAGGTAGACCATTGTAGACCGCTGAGTTCCAGAGGGAGCTATATTCATCTACAAGTGAGCGATACGGAATGTTTGACTATGTGCCTTTTCATCAACTGAGTTTAGTGGGAGGTTTAGCAATATTGTTCCAGCGGTCCCCAGACTGTTACACCCTCATGTTAATCATACTTTATCAAGAAACTGGGTCTAAAACCTTGCACTTCAGGGCGACTTCGTGATACAATAGTAATGGTTATGCGAGACGTTTAGGAGTGAAATAGGGCTGCAATGCCTGAAATAACCTCCTAGTGGGACTTCTATTCCTTGGTAGAATATAAGGAGTGCGCCCTGACCATCCCATAACTATCTATGTGTTCCAACATCTGGACTCGACACCCAGATAAGGCAGAGAGACTCAAGGTCAAGACAGAACACTAGAACGATGGAGTTGTGACCCATCTAGTAAAGCAGGAAGTTGAGAGTAACGGCGGTAGCCACCCCCAGTTTCAGGATTCACAACCCGTCAGATTGAAGCGGGGAACGGAAGGCGTAATAGAGGAACCTACCTCTCACTCGACCACTGCCAACCATCCATGATTAGGGAAACCGAATGTCTGGCTTGAACCATCGTAACTATTGGGCAGCGAAACAGGTTGACACGCTGCGCTCAAAGAGTAAGGGGAAAAGTAGGAGTTTAAGCAAGCTACCCAGAAGCAACGTTTCGTTGTGCATAGACCTTTAAAGTACCCCGGTGGACAGGACAAATCTAAAGATGGAATGCCCACACAGATGGAACGTTTAAAACCGCTCATTGGCTCTCAAGTGGCGGGATGTACCCGTGGAGTAGTGAAAAGTGTAAGCGTATGCCTTTAAGGAGAAAGGATGTGATTGAAAGCTAATGCCTAACTGTAATGGTTAGGATATGCCCACTAATCACGGTGTGGATATAGAGACCGCGATAAGTAGGAGTTTAATGGCAGCGAGTTTAAAGACTAACGCAAGCATATAGCTCTGAAAGTTGAAGTACGAAAGCAAGGGGTAGTAACCTTGTTCCTACTGACAAATAGGGTATCCACATCAGGAGCCGTGTGATGGGAAACTATCAAGCACGGTTTGGAAGTGGAGTTGGGGAAGGTGACTTCCCTTTCGACCATAACCAGGTGGCAATACCGCTCACATCGTGAAAATTCTGCTGAAATAGCGCAGCACTTTTGAGGAGAAAATAAACAAGCAAGAGCTACCGAAAACTCTTTAAACAGGGCAGTAACCGAAAACTCGGCGAATGAATTAGTCAGCGTAGTGCTGTAGAAATATTTTTGCCGTAAGGTAGATAGGGTAGGGCATACCCGAATCTTGGTTGCAATACCAAAACGCTTGGAGAGTGAACCACTAATAGGGTATCTAGATAACAAGGTGCGAGACGTTTAGGAATCAAATAAGGCTGCAATGCCTGAAATAACTTCCTAATGGGACTTTCACCCCTTGGTGGAATATAAGGGATTCACATTCCTGACCATCCTCATAACTGTTTATATATCCCGACGCTTGGAGAAATCTAAGCAAGGCAGGGAACTCAAGGTCATAAACAAACTGAGAAATCAGGACGTTGAGAGTAACGGCGATAGCCACCCCCAGTTTCAGGATTCACAACCCGTCAGATTGAAGCGGGGAACGGAAGGCGTGAAGTAGAACCTACTACCAGATGTGACCACTGCCAACCATCCATGACTAAGGAAATCTGAATGTTCCGGCTTGAACCATCGTCAACAGTAAGTAGCGAAATAGGTTGATACGCTGCACTCAAAAGAGTAAGGGGAAAAGTAAGGTATTGCTAAAAACACCTACACAGACCTTTAAAAGTACCCCGGTGGAAAGGACAAGTCTACAGATGGAATGCCCATATAAACGGAACGTTTAAACCCCTTTTAGGCTCTCGACAAGTACATCTTGTTGAGTAGTGAAAGTGTAATCGTATGCCTTTAAGGGGAAGGGATGTGACTGAAAGCCAAGGCCTAATTGTAATGGTTAGGATATGCCCACTAGTCACGGTGTAGATATAGTTACTGCAATCAACAGGAGTTTAACGGCGAAAGCGAGTTTAAACACTACGATGTTGTATTTAGCTCCAAAAGTTGAAGTACAAAAGCAGGGGTTGGTAACCCTGTTCCCGTTGCCAAGGGGTATCTACATCAGGAGCCGTGTGATGCGAAAGTATCAAGCACGGTTTGGAATGGGAGTGGGGGAAGGCGACTTCCCTCTCGACCCCTACCTAATCTTCTAGCAAGCTCGGTTCAGACATAACAGTTTAAGACCTAAATAGGGGTAAAACCTGAAAGGGCAATTGTTAGCTCAAGAATCCTCGCACTTCAGGGCGAGGAGTGTCAAAAGCTATAATGAGCCGCCTAGTCCGCTCACCCGCCTTGTTAATTGATCCGATGCCAATGGAGTAATGGTACAGTGTAAAGAAGTTGGCTTGGAATCGTGGAGCCGTTCTTCTTGACCTCAACAACTTACAAACGAGAAGGTTCCGGTGGTACCTCACACGGGTATCCCCTCAAAATTAGGGTAGCCCTACGGGCTGATGTTACCCGATTAACGGAGATCCTCGCTGAGAGTTTTCATACTCGACAGGGACTCGGTGGCTTGATGTATCCTATTTTTCGCTTGGGCATTTACGAGGATTTGCGTAATCGCTTGGCTACTAGCTCGGGGTATTATACCTGTCTAGTGGCTGCGATCGCAGATTCTCCTCATAAATTAGGTAATATACCTCTAAATGTCCCAGAACATTTGGTAGGAACGGTAGAAATGGGGTTAAGATCGCCCAGTCCCTGGTCTATTGGCGATCGCTATCCATATATTTCTAATTTAGCTGTTCATCCCACAGCCCGGCGCCAAGGTGTGGCTAGAGAACTCCTGATTGGTTGCGAACAAGTCGCTATGAAATGGGGGTTCTCTGATTTGTACCTTCATGTTCTCGAAAATAATTCCCAAGCACGACAACTTTACCATCAAGTGGGCTATCGCATAGCCCAGATAGATTGGAGTTGGGATTCCGTGTTTTTGGGTCAGCCTCGGCGACTGTTTTTGTGCAAAAACTTGTCTCATTCCTGACCCATTTTTCTGTTTAATCGCTCCCCCACTCGCAGGATTTGGCCAGCTAATATAGCCGCGCCAAATCCGTTATCTATATTGACTACTCCTACACCCGCCGCACAGGAATTCAGCATAGTTAATAGGGGTGCTAACCCATTAAAACTTGCACCATAGCCGATACTGGTTGGTACAGCAATTACTGGACAATCGGCTAAACCAGCAACCACACTTGGTAAAGCACCTTCCATCCCCGCCACTACAATTAAAACATCAGCATCGGAAATTAAATGCCAGTTTCCTAATAGTCGGTGGATTCCCGCTACCCCCACATCCCACAGTCGCTTTACCTGAAATCCTGATAAGCTGGCGGTGACGGCGGCTTCCTCGGCGACAGATATATCAGCAGTTCCGGCGGTTAAAATTCCTATCACACCGACCGATTGAGCTTCAGCGGACCGATAACGCCCATCTAAGGCACAAATCCTAGCTTCTCGATAATATTCTAAATCTGGCATTTCCCGCCGCAGTTCTTCATACACTTGGGGTTCAATTCGGGTCGCCATCACTACCGGATTTCGCCCCTGCATAGTCTGCATTATTTCTCGGATTTGCTCTGGGGTTTTTCCGGGTCCCCAAATCACTTCCGGGAATCCGGTTCTTAGTTGTCGGTGATTGTCTATTTTGGCATAATTTCCGACGGTCTCAAAGTCAAAATATCGCATTTTGTTCAGGGCTTCTATGGGGGATAAATAGCCTTGTGCGACATATTCTAATAGCTGTTTTAATGCTTCCGGTGTCATTGCCAATTTCCTTGCTCTTCCCTCATGGTCATCTGAGGTAACCATTTATTTATGCCTATTCCCGAATTTTCAACTCGTATAAATTCCAGAAACCTCTGCCGATAGGTGTATAGTCAATGCCTTCTATGCGATCGCGTATAGCATCGAATACCAAAGGATTAACCATATACAGAAACGGCAAATTTTCGGCAATAATTTTCTGAGCTTCCCCATAAAGTTCCCTACGTTTATCATTATCTAGTTCCTGGGAAGCCTGCACATATAAATCATCAATTTTTTGCTCCCAGTCTGATACCACCCAACCTTCTATTTCTGGTTCTCCCGGTTGCTGACCTTGATTAAAGGTATGCAGACGACCATTCACTGACCAAATATTATAGCCGCCATGGGGTTCTAAAACTCCTCCGGTAAATCCACCCAAAAAAGCCTCCCAATCGCGAGTCTTAGACAACCGATTAACATAAGTATTAAAACTCAAAAAAAGCGGATCAACTCGGATGCCGATTCGGGATAAATCTTGAGCAATTTGAGTCGCCATTTGTTCCCGGACTTTTCTCCCGGCACTCGCCAACAAGGTAAACCGTACTTGATTACCTTCAGCATCGATTAAATTGCCATTCTCATTATAGGAAAAACCTGCCTCCAGCAATAATTTCCTAGCTTTTTCCGGGTTATAGTTATAGGTTCTTAATCCCTGTTCTGGAGATAGATAAAAAGGACTTTGTACCGGGATAGGGGAATGTTGTAACTCACCCAATCCTAAAAAAATATTGTTTTTCATCACCTCTCTATTGATGCTATAATATACTGCTTGACGGAAGGCTAGATTATTAAACCATAGGGATTTATGGGGTTCCACAAAAGGTCTACCGTCGGGATTTTTACCCTGATTAAGATTAAAGGACATAAACACAGTTCCGGTATCAGGACCGGGACTGTAGATAGTATATTGACCCCTGGTTTCTTCAGGTTTCAGCAGGGGGAAGGCTTCCGGTTGAACGTCTAGGGTATCGAGGGAACCAGACCTAAAATTGAGTAGCTGGGTATCGCTACTCTCGATAATTTGCCACACTATTTGGTCTATATAGGGTTGGGGGTTCCCCTGTGGGTCTTCGCGCCAATAGTAGGGGTTACGTTCTAGGATAACCCGTTGATTGGAGTTATAGCTTCTGATGCGGTACATACCATTACCAACAATTTCCTGGGGGTCGGTATTGGTTCCCCAGGTACTCAAAAATCGGAGATTTCCCTGAGAGTCGAAGGTCCGAACGGAGTCAGCTAAGACATGGGCGGGTAAAATTGGTAAACCGCCTGCATATCGGAGAAAAGGGGCGAAGGGTTCGGGGACGGAAAATTCAATCCGCCGATCATCGAGTTTTTCTACGGTGGGTAGGGTGCGATCGCGTCCTACTCTGAGAATATCTTTAAAGCTACTGGGGATTTTGTCACTGAGATAAATTTCGTTGTAGGTGAAAATCACATCATCTACGGTCATGGGTTCACCATCAGACCATTTTAAGCCCGATCGCAAGGTGATGATAATCTTTTGACCGTTTGGGGCAATTTCCCAAGACTCAGCCAAACCCGGTTGGAGTTCTCCGGTGACGGGGTGTTCTTCGATTAGGGGGCTATAAATATAGCCAAAAACGCTATAGGCGGATTGATTTAGGGGATAGTTAAAGGTACTCGGACCGCTAGGGGTGGGAATGACTAGGCGGGAGGGTCTGTCGGAAGATTGGGCGGCGCTACAACCCGATAAGCCTAGGGTTAATAATATCACTAATAATACTGAGGCTAGGCGGATGAGTAACCCGCGCTTTGACCATGGATAGACTAAATGGTTCATAACTGGCAAAGTTTATGGCGATTGCGCTTTTAGGCTCTTTGTAGGAGGGTGACGGCGTAAGCGGCTATTCCTTCCTCTCGTCCTACGGGTCCGAGTTTTTCGTTGGTGGTGGCTTTGATGCTTACCTGGTCCGGTTCTAATTTTAGGACATTGGCGATGCGATCGCGCATTGTCGGGATATGGGGTTTGAGTTTGGGACGTTCAGCCACAATTACTGAGTCTATGTTACATAACTGCCAGCCTCGCTGTTGTATGAGACCATGGACTTGTTCTAGTAAGACTAGGCTATCAGCACCCGCCCAGCGTTCATCTGTGGGGGGAAAGTAAAGGCCGATATCTCCTAAACTTAGTGCCCCTAACATAGCGTCCATGATGGCATGGGTGAGGACATCGGCATCACTGTGACCGAGTAATCCTAGATGATGCTCAATTTTCAGGCCGCCTAATATCAGGGGGCGGTTTTCGACTAGCTGGTGAATATCGTATCCGTTGCCGATGCGAATGTCCATGGGGCTCTCTCTACTACTACGGTTTTTATTATGGGCTAGTTTGTTGATTAGATGCGATCGCCCATAGTCCGGGGAAAAGATAAACCCTTTATTTGACTGGCTTTCAGCCGTTGGCGGATTTTTTTTTCAGAAAAGCGTAAAGAAATGTTGCAAAGTTGGTGGTCAGTGTGTTAACTTTTGTTTAGTTGAATCAAGCAAACCTATTTAGGAGTAGCTCACAATGGAAAATCAAGGAACTAAATTTGGTTTCACCGAATTCGCAGAAACCTGGAACGGTCGCCTCGCTATGCTTGGTTTTGTTATCGGTGTTGGTACCGAGTTACTGACTGGCCAAGGTATTCTGTCTCAATTAGGCTTAATGTAGTTTTTCCCAAGTCACGGGGACATATTTTGCCTAATTCTGGGGATTCGGCTCTATAATTAACTTCATAGGATTCTGAGGCTATGGCTTCGGAATCCTTTAATTTGTCTGGTTTTTGGTATCATTCAATGAAAAGGAGAGATTAGCAAATTGTCAAAAAGTGATCAAACCAGCTTCCGAGATTATCAGGAAGATGGTCATCTTTGGATTACCTTATCTGCTGGTGAATACTATCCAGATATCCTATCATTAGCCTGTGAACTTTATCAACCTGTACTGGTCACATTTGGTCATCTGTTAAAGTGATCCCATTCTTCAACGGATCTGTTTTTAGCAATTTCACAGGTTCAACCCGTTTGGATGCGGATACAACTGTGTCGAGTATTCCGAAAATATGTGAGTCCAGAAACACCTGTAGAAATGCTCAAAAAAAAATCATTAGCTGATCAAATATGTGCTAGATTTGGCAAGGGATTTCGTTTAATTACAGAAGTTCAATCCCAATTTTTGTCGAGACCTATGCCTGATGAGGCTTTATGTGCCGTGCTGTGGGAATATAAGGATCGTGGAAAAAAAGGATATGATCTAACAGAAAGGCTATTTAAAATTATTGGTGAACAATATTCAGCACTGGAGATTATCGGCCCTCAACGTGCTGGCAAAGATGTAAGATTAGGAGAGTTATTTGATGATTATCCTAGACCAAATCGCCCAGTAGACTTTGTTTTATTACATAATAATCAGCCAGTTGCTGTAGGTTTAGCTAGATATGATTCAGACCGAGGTGGTACTCAAGAAGATGATCGAACAGGCCAATATCGTGATTGTGCTAGTGAGATTCTGAAATATGCTCAAACTCATGGATTAAATCTTAAAGTCATATTCCTTAACGATGGCCCCGGCTTACTTCTGGGTTCAATGTGGCGAGATTATGCGGATCTTGAGGATGCTTGGTATGGTAAAGTTAAGGTAGTTACTCTCCGAATGTTTCCAGAACGCATAAACGTCGAGTGGTTAGTATCATAACAGTTGATTTATGGCAATTGGAATACCTAAAAAAGATAAATTTCTTGACCATAATCAAGTTGAGCTGGTCTATGCCCATAAAAAATCATACCAGGAAATTATTAATAGTGATTTAGTCGAATATAAAAGTATTTATTCTCATGCTTCACCTAAAAGGTTATACTTTGGCGATAATTTAGATGTTCTTCGTTTATTGGCTACGGAACCAGAAATATGCGGAAGTATTAATTTAATCTATATAGACCCACCTTTTGCTACAGAAAGCCATTTTTTGTCACGAAAACAGTCGAAGGCTTATGATGATACCTTGACGGGTGCTGTGTTCGTGGAATTTTTACGAGAACGTCTGATATGGCTGCATCAATTACTGTCAAATCATGGCTCGATTTATTTACATCTTGATGAAAAGATGATTTTTCATATTAAGCTAATAATGGATGAGGTTTTTGGAGCTGAAAACTATCGAAATATGATAGTCCGAAAAAAATGTAATCCTAAAAATTATACTCGTAGAACTTATGGCAAAACGGCTGATTTCATCTTATTTTATACCAAGTCAGATACATATATATGGAATCAACCAAAAGTGCCACTGTCTGAAAATAGTAAAAAGGAGTATCAATATATTGAACCAGAAACTGGCCGTAAATTTATGAAAGTTCCACTCCATGCACCAGGTGTGCGTCATGGTGAAACTGGGAAGCCTTGGCGGGGTAAAATGCCGCCTCCGGGTAAACATTGGCAATATCCCCCAAAGACTCTGGATGAAATGGACGCACGAGGTGAAATATTCTGGTCAAAAAATGGTAATCCTAGAAGGAAGGTTTATCTCAATGAACATTCAGGGGTGGGAGTTCAGGATATTTGGCTAGAGTTCCGGGATGCTTATAATCAAAATGTTAAAATTACGGGATATCCAACTGAAAAAATCCTGATTTATTGAGAAGAATAATTGCGGCTTCATCGAATCCAGGAGATTTGATACTGGATTGTTTTGCTGGTTCGGGGACAAGTTTGGCGATCGCTGATGAAATGCAACGTAATTGGATTGGTGTAGATCATAGTATAGAGGCGTTTAAGACAATTTTAAATCGATTTGAACATGGTATTAAACCTATGGGTGATTTTGTCAAAAGCAGTGGGAGCAATTCAGAGGAAGTTTATATACAACCAACATTATTTGACCAAGGGGCTTCTGACCAATTAGATAATCGGGCTAAAAGATTAGATAATCAGGATACTAAAATCAAGGATTTCTCGATTTTTGTACCTAGCCCCATCCCAGCACAAATTGAGGATATTGTCAAGACCTGGAAGGGTAATTAACAATTAGTAATTAAAAATTAATATAAAATTAGTTAGTTTGGGTAAGACGATCGCGGTAATGGGGTTGATCTAGATCTAGGTCAGGACCGAGGGGGATAATTCCGCCGGGGTTGAGGGGAAATAAATTGCCGTAATAGTCTCGTTTAATAACTTCTAAGTTGCAGGTTTCGGCGACTCCGGGAAGTTGATAGATATCGCGCAAATAGGGGGAGAGATTTGGATAATCGACGAGGCGGCGGCGCTGACATTTGAACAGACTATAATAAACGGTATCAAATCTAACGAGGGTGGTAAATAATCGCACATCTGCTAAGGTAATGCGATCGCCACATAAATAACGGGAATTGGCTAGGGTTTGGTCGATTAAGTCCAAGGTATCAAATAGCTGATTACAAGCGGTTTCATAGGCGGTTTGGGTAGCGGCAAAACCACAGCGATAGACACCATTATTAACATGGTGATAAATTTGCTCATTCCAAGAGTCGATCGCCTCTTTTAAGGCGGGAGGATATAAATCTAGGTCGGGGTATTTAGCGAACTGCTGAAACTCGGAATTTAACATCACAATAATTTCGGCGCTTTCATTATTAACGATCGCCTTTTGCTGGGTATCCCACAAGAGGGGGACAGTAGCTCGCCCCTGATAACCCGGTTTAGCATTATGATAAAATTGAGGTAGGGTGTTAAATTCGACTTCTGGCTGGTCAAAAACCCACATTCCCGAGTCGGGGGAAGGAGAAACGATGTTTATGGATATCGCAGAGGACAACCCCTTTAAAGCCCTGACAACTAGGGTTCTGTGAGCCCAAGGACAACCCCACCCCACAATTAACTGATAGCGTCCCGCCTCTGGGGGATAGGCTGCTGTCCCCACATTGTGGCGAAATTGGCTTTCGGGGCGGATATATTCCCCGGACGAATTACGGGGGGCTAATTTTGACATCATCAACCGCCACATAGTAGTCCAGGCGAACTTTCCTAAACGGACGATCGCCCCTGGGGGGAGGGGGCTACCGCTTTTTTTGGTGGGAGTGGGAGTGGGAGTGGGAGCCATAATTGGTAAACAGGAATTGATGTCGTGAGACTAATTTAACTAATATTATAACGAAGTTAGAGATTATGGAAAATAGCGATTGGTTAAAACAACTGAAAACCCATAAAGCGATCGCTGTAATTCGCCCCCCCAGTTGGGAGCTAGGTTTACAAATGGCTGGGGCTGTCAGCCGGGGCGGTATTCGCTTAATTGAAATTACCTGGAATGGCGAAATGGTGCCGGAAATCATTAGTAAACTTAGGTCAGAGTTGCCGGATTGTTTAATTGGGACTGGCACAATTTTAACGGGTCAAAATTTACGGGATGCTGTCAATTGTGGCGCACAATTTATATTTTCTCCCCACATTAATTTATCGTTAATTGAATTAGCACAAGAAAGGCAAATACCGATAATTCCGGGGGCTTTATCGCCGACGGAAATTGTGACCGCGTGGCAAAATGGGGCGAGTTGTGTTAAGGTTTTTCCGATTTCAGCGGTGGGAGGTGTTGATTATATTAAAAGTTTACAGGGTCCCCTGGGTCAAATACCCTTGATTCCTACTGGGGGAGTGACTTTAAACAATGCTATTAAGTTTATTGAAGGGGGGGCTATAGCGGTGGGATTATCAGGAGATTTATTCCCTAAACAGGCGATATCCCAGGGTAACTGGCAGGAAATTACTGGGCGATCGCAACATTTAATCGATATCCTGACCTCTGGGGATAAGTCCGAAAATGGGGACACATCCGATGATTCAGAAAGAGTAAAATTATTCTAAAATGGATGTAGTTATGCACAGACCCGACGAGAAGGAGTAGGAAGGTGAAATTATGAAAAGTTTAATTCCATGGCGTAAGCTGGGACTATTGGTGGCGGGGCTGAGTCTGGGGGTAACAGTGCTTTACAGCGATTCAACTCCGGTACAAGCCCAAGAATTTCATAATATGATAGCGCGGCGGATTTTGGATTTACAACAATCTTCGGAGCGTTGGATTCAAATTGATCTAACTAGCCAAAGGTTGATTGCTTGGGAGGGAAATAAAGCAGTTTATGCGGTGATTGTTTCTACTGGAAAACCCTCAACTCCTACCCGTGTTGGTAATTTTAGGGTTCAAACTAAGTATCGTAGTACCCGTATGACTGGCCCTGGTTATGATGTGCCGGATGTTCCTTATACAATGTACTACGATGGGGGCATGGCAATTCATGGCGCTTACTGGCATAATATGTTTGGAACTCCAGTTAGTCACGGTTGCACAAATGTTGCTGTAGACCATGCTAGATGGCTGTTTGAGTGGGCATCAGTTGGCACACCTGTTGTAGTACATGAGTAGTAGGATTCACAAGCCTAAACGCACTTTGGCAATTGGTGATATTCACGGTTGTTCGGTGGCTTTTGATGCTCTAATTCGGGCGATTCAACTGCAACCGAATGACCAGATTGTCACCTTGGGTGACTATGTGGATCGCGGCCCAGACTCGAAGGGAATTCTCGATCGCCTCATCGATTTACACGACCGAGGGCAATTGATTGCTTTGCGGGGAAATCATGAAATTTTGATGTTGCGATCGCGTTCTTTGGGGTGGAATGCCTGGTATCATTGGCAGGCTTCTGGGGGTGAAGAAACCATGGCTTCTTATGGTCATCATGGCGGGTATAAGTGGATTAATTCTATACCTGACAAACATTGGTATTTTCTCGAAAAGGTGTGTCGAAATTGGTGGGAAAACCGATCGCATTTTTTCGTTCATGCTAATGTGTATCCCAATTTACCTTTAAATAAACAACCGGAAAGGATGCTATTTTGGCAATCATTTGATCATCCTTCCCCTCACTATTCAGGCAAAACTATGGTTTGTGGTCATACTACTCAAAAAACTGGTCAACCCCTTAGTATTGGTCATGCTATTTGTATTGATACTTGGGTTTGTGGTCAGGGTTGGTTAACTTGTTTAGATGTCAATAGTGGCAGAATTTGGCAAGCTAATCAAAAGGGGGAAAAACAAACTGGCTGGATTGATGATTTTGAGATTCCCTATGTGCCGATTCGATTGAGGATGCGCCTAAATCGGCGTTAAAATAGTAGCAAAATATCTCAATTAATATTTATGCGGATTTTGGCGATTGGTGATATTCATGGCTGTTCCCAAGCCTTTGATACTCTCATAGATATGGTGAGTCTTCAAGCAGATGATCGGGTGATTACTCTGGGGGATTATGTCGATCGCGGTCCTGATTCTAAGGGGGTAATTGATAGGTTAATTTATCTTTATAATCAGGGTCAGTTAATCCCTCTACGGGGGAATCATGAAATTATGATGTTAGCAGCGCGATCGCATCCTAATAGTTTAGATACCTGGAAAATTTGTGGCGGTAAACAAACTATATTATCTTATCAAAAGTCATCCCGAAAAAAAGCGAGAATTGACTATATTTTACCTGAACATTGGCAGTTTGTCGAACAAGCCTGTTTAGACTATTGGGAAGAAGAAACTCATTTTTTTGTTCATGCTAATGTTGCGCCCAATATCCCCCTATCTCAACAATCCAATCACCATTTATTTTGGGAAAAGTTTTATAGTGCTAAACCTCACTATTCTGGTAAAATTATGGTATGTGGTCATACTAGCCAGAAAAGCGGAAAACCTGTGAATTTTGGCTATGCAATTTGTCTTGATACACGGGTATATAGCTCTAAAGGTTGGCTAACCTGTTTAGATATCAAGACAGGTAAAATTTGGCAAGCTAATCAACAGGGAAAACAACGGGAAAGCTGGATTGATGAATTTGTATCTAGCCCCCGCCATTTTAACTATACACAGTAACAGATAATTACTAAACTAACCTCCCTGGTTTCAGCTTAATTTGACGACTGTTTGATTATTTAAGAGGGTTTGACTGGTTAACATATCCTCGACTGTAATTCGTAAAAAACGCTGTTCATCAATCTGGAATTGTACCCGAATACGATCGCTACCAGGATTTCCCGGAGGGGTTAATTTAGCAATACTGCGTCCGGTGTCACTATCATTTAAAGGTTGGACAGTAGCTTTTCCGGTGTTGAGGCTGCGAGTAACTAGGCGATCGCCATCAAAAAATACTTCTGTTCCCCCAGTTTCGTCCCCTAATTCACCAATAACTAATTCAATACTGGGTTGGTTTTCTAAGGAAGCGCCTAACAATAATTCTACGGGTTCTGTCATGGGGTAGGGTTGACCAGATTTAATAATCGGGTGCCAATCATGACAATTATCTCGACGATTCCAATAGCGAACACCATAGCTATGATAAAGAAAGTCCTCAATTTTAGTGCCTAAACTGAGTTGTAATGCACCATGAGAAATAGCCTCAAAGGGTTTTTCGCTGCGAATTTGACTAGGGTTAAAATATTGCTTTACCCAGTCTTGAACGGCGGGAATTTGTACGGTTCCCCCGACTAATAAAACCGCGTCAATATCCCCCGCTTCTATCCCTTGGCGACGCGCCTGCTGTAAAACCTGAGCCATGGCTTTATCTAGGTTATCAAAAAATTGGTTTTGTGCCAATATTTCATTGAAGCGATCGCGAGTCATTTCTAACTCGTAACTCTCGAAGGTTTCCTCATTAAAATAAACTTCACTGGCTGAGGTTTTTAGGGATAACTGAATTTTCAGCTTTTCGGCTAAACGGGTGGTTAAAGCATTTTTGACTAATCCCTGGGTTTGGACGAAATCATCTACTAGCCAATAGTCAATATCTGAACCCCCTAAATTCTGACCGGATTTGGCGATAACTCTGGCGGTTTTGGCTTTTTGTCCAGAAGATTCCGCTAAGGATTTTTGACCCCATTTCAGAATAAAACCTAGGGGATTTTTGGCGGTCGTAGCATCTAAACGGACTAGGGATAAATCCAGGGTTCCACCACCAAAATCTATGACTAGCAATAATTGCCGATCGCCTAATCCATAACCCAACGCCGCCGCTGTGGGTTCATCTATCATCCTCACTTGTGGGACTTCTAAGGACTCGCAGATACGACCTAACCAATTGCGATAGGTTTCAAAACTATCTACGGGTACTGTAAAAATTAGGGAATCTACCGTTAGGGGAATGTTGCTGATAGCGGCGATCGCATTTTTTAAAAACCATTCTCCGGCGGTTTCAAAGGTGATTATCTCACCGTCAATTTCTGGTAAAAATCCCTGAATATTACTACCAATTCCCCGTTTAAAGTTACGGAAAAAACGCGGATCGTTGGCTAAATCATAACCGCGATCGCGCACTTGTTGACCTAATAAAACTTGTTTTTCCTTGGCATTTTCTACATAAAGCAGACTGGGAATTAACGGGGGATTTTGGGCTGAAATTTGCGATAAACCAGGTAATTTTAGGGTTTCCGGTTGTTCAGTAACTGGGTTCCAACGGGAAATTACTGTGTTACTGGTTCCCAAATCGATCGCGATCGTCATTGGATACTATATCAATAATATTGCCTCTAGTATATTATAGGACAATCAACCCCTACAGATAATTGTTATCCCCTAACCCACCCTCACCAAACCATACAGACCAGTATGCGGTAGTAAAATGTGACATTTCTCTTGTAACCTTGTTACAATGCTGGGCAAAATTTGTAATGGGAGTCGAACCCAGAATACGCCCAGTATCCAACCATGTTTTTTTGTTTTATGTTCCCAACTTACCGAGTTGGCGGTTCACACTCGCTTCTGAAGGTTTGGCTACCAACAATTATCCGGGTTTATTCAAGTCTCAATTAGATCGGTTGCCCAATTTAAAGCCTGAATTTTTGTATCTAGTTGTCGATGATTTTGGGCTAAACTATCGGTCAATTTTTGCACCTCAGCCACATTAATCGTAGTTAATACTTTGAGTTCTCCTCTGGTATAGCGATCGTAGCGTTCTGATGCTGCTTCAACTGCCGCTTTGTAAACACTGCGCTTGAGTTTGAGTGTATCCCTTTCTGCTAAAGCATCTGATAGAGATTTTCCCTCTAATTGCGTGACTGAGTTAGTCCGATTGATTTGCTGAATTAAACGCAGCAGTTCAGCGCTTAGATTTTCTAACTCCCCCATTAAGTCTTGGGGATCTTCGGGAGGTTCTTCGCCTTCCTGAACTTTCAGAGTTCGCAACAACCGCTGTTGTAATTGAGCGATTCGCTTCTGCAGATCAGCGCGTAAAATTAAGGCTTCTGCTAATTTCACAACCATCACCTCCCCCAAATTAACGGTATATGGTTTAAGACATTTTCCGACAATAATCCCAATTTTAAATCTAAAATCAATTTTTGTCAAGACTTAATTTTGCTCTCTAGCAGTCATGGTTACTTTGACAACCTCAAGCCCGACTGAACTCGCCATAAGCCGTTATAAACTCCCTGTTTTTCCAGCAATTCCTCATGTCTTCCCCACTCGACTAATTGACCATCTTCCATCACATAAATACAGTCAGCATTGCGGATAGTGGAAAGACGATGAGCGATCGCAATAGTAGTACGATTTTGGGTGATGTATTCCAGCGATCGCTGAATAGCCGCTTCCGTTTCATTATCTACCGCTGATGTCGCTTCATCTAATATCAAAATGGGGGGATTTTTCAACACAGCACGAGCGATCGCAATTCGTTGGCGCTGTCCTCCCGATAGTTTCTGACCTCTTTCTCCCACAATCGTATCATATCCTAGGGGAAAACCATTAATAAAACCATCAGCCTCAGCCACTTTCGCGGCATTTACTATCTCCTCAAAACTGGCATCAAAAGTGCCATAGGCGATATTTTCCGCTACAGTCCCATGAAACAGAAACACATCCTGACTGACTAAACCGATCGCTTTTCGTAAGTCCTCAAGTTTAATTTGTTGTAATTCTATGCCATCTATCAAAATGGTTCCCGACTGGATTTCATATAACCTTAATAACAGTTTGACCAACGTACTTTTACCAGAGCCAGTAGCCCCGACAATAGCAATGGTATCTCCCGCCGGAATATATAGGGATAGGTTTTTCATGACTGGCATTTGAGGGTTATAGGAAAAAGTGATATTTTTAATGTCAATTTCTCCCCTAACTTCCTGACTCTTTAAGGTAATATTTCCGGGGTGAGTAGCAATGGGGGTATCTAGCAAATTCATCACCCGATTAGTAGAAGCCATCGCCCGTTGATATTGGTCAAAGGTTTCTCCTAGGCGAGTCAAAGGCCACAGCAGACGCTGAGTAATAAACACCAAAACACTATAGCTGCCTACTGCTAACCGTCCTTCTATTGTTTGTAAACCGCCCACAATTAAGGTGGCAGTAAAACCAAAGAAAATCAAGAATCTAATCATGGGAATAAAGGCAGCCGAAAAAGCGATCGCTCGTCGATTAGCTAGTCTATAGCCTTGACTTTGCTTGCCAATTCTTTCGGCTTCATATTCTTCGGCGGTAAAACTTTTAATGGTAGTAATACCCGTCAAATTATTAGACAATTGACCATTCAGAAAACCAACTTTTTCGCGGACTTCTGCATAACGGGGCGCTAACCTTTTTTGAAACAGTATAGAACCCCCAACAATAAACGGCATCGGTAGCATAGCTAACCAAGCCACTTCGGGAGATATAATGAAAAAACCACCGCCCACAATTAATATTGTGGTCACTACTTGCAGAATTTCATTAGCCCCAACATCTAAAAATCTTTCCAGTTGATTAATGTCATCATTAAGGATAGCCATTAAACTGCCAGTGCTGCGTTCTTCAAAATAGGATAACTCCAGTTTTTGCAGGTGTCGGTAAGCATCTAAACGCAGTTCATGTTGAATGGTTTGGGCGAGGTTACGCCACAGTAGTTTATAAATATATTCAAATAGGGATTCTAACCCCCAAATTATGCCACTGATAATCGATAAAACAATTAGTTGAGTTTGGACATTCTCAATACCCCATCGGGCTATAAATGAGTCCTGTTCATTAACTACCACATCCACCGCCGCACCAATTAAAACCGGAGGCGCTAGGTCGAATATTTTATTGAGAATTGAGCAAATACTAGCCTGCCAAATTTGCAGACGATAGCGATCGGCATATTCAAATAATCGCCTTAAAGGGGACTTAGAAATAGTAGGATTTTTGGTCACAATTTAAAGATTGTTAAGTTTTGTAGAGATATGATAACTTTTTATTTTATGCACATAGCCAGCTTTTTGTCAAGGGTATCTGGGGATGGTCCAAATATTGTGGGATGTGGCAGTAGCCTAAAAAAAAGGTGGGTTTTGGAGGTTTTGGGGGGAGGCAAAAGATTTATAAAGTGGGTTTTGGGGGTAATTTTATTAATTAGTTGATTATCTTGGTAAGCTGGGTTTAAATGGTAGGGCAATTATTAATCATTAGCCTTAGTGAAAATTGAGGGAGGATTGAATATCCTGTATATTTGATCACTATTTATAGCTGGGTCTAAGTGATTTTTAAGGCGATCGAATATTTATTTTTAGCAAATCATCATCAAGATTAATTTTATTGGCCGGCATGGCCTGGAGTGATTGAGATGAAATACCATCAATTGGCAATCCAAGAAACCATCGAAGACCTGAAATTTTTAATGTCTCAAACTATCACCCATGATAGCTTTAAGAAAGTTAAAGCCCTTTATTTGTTAAAATCTAATAAGGTTAGTAGTATTACCAAATTAGCGCTGGTGTTGGGGGTGAGCCGCATTACTATCCATCGCTGGTTAAATCGCTACCAAAAAGGTGGAATCGATCGCTTAATTTATCATCAATCTAAAAAAGGACGTAGACAGCAAATCCCCCCGGAAGCATTACAGGAATTAAAGTCTAAGCTGACCTTAAAAGAATCGGGCTTTAAAACTTATTGTGAAGTCCAAAGCTGGCTCCAAGACAAATATGGGTTACAAGTCTCATATAATGTGGTTTATGCTACTATTAGATATAGGCTCAATCTGCAAATTTAGTTAGGCTAAATTGTGGATGGCTGAAACTGGCAGTGGGTGCTAATCCTAGGGGGTTTTTGATGAATAAATCGCCGATTCCGGTTTTCTTTGAGAGCCATAAACTTGAGGAAGTGTGGAAAGTACCCTATCAGCAGCGACAGATAGATGCACGGCTTTGGGCGCAGGAACATCAAATTAAACCCGCAGCCGAAGATACTACACGGATCGGTTTATTACTCATTGATGTTCAGAATACATTTTGTATTCCCGGATTTGAGTTATTTGTCAGGGGTGCAGTACAAGATAATCAACGATTATGTGAGTTTATTTATCGCCATTTGGGGGTAATTACTGAAATTATAGCCACCCTAGATACTCACACTGCTATGCAGATTTTCCATCCGATTTTTTGGGTGAATGATAGTGGCGAATATCCCGAACCGGGAACGACTATTACTGATGAGGATATCACTAAAGGTCGATGGCGGGTTAATGCAAATATCGCCCCTAATTTTAGGGGTTGGGATGAACAAACCTTAGCACAACACGCCCGCTATTATACCCATCAATTGACGGAAGGGGGGCGCTATCCTCTGACGATTTGGCCCTATCATGGCATTATGGGAGGTATTAGTCATGCTTTAGTTTCAGGAGTAGAAGAAGCGCTATTTTTTCATAATATCGCCCGTTACAGTCAAACTCACCTAGAATTAAAAGGTCAACATCCCCTCACGGAAAATTATTCCGCCCTCAAGCCAGAGGTTTTAATGGCTAGTAATGGCGTGAGTATTGGTAACACAAATCAAGGGCTAATTGAGCAACTACTGAACTTTGATCGGCTATTTATTGCGGGTCAAGCTAAGAGTCACTGTGTCGCCTGGACTGTGGAAGATTTACTGACAGAAATTCAACAGCGCGATCGCACTTTAGCGCAACGGATTTATGTGTTAGAAGATTGTACTTCTCCGGTAATAGTTCCGGGTGTAGTCGATTTCACAGAAGCTGCAGAAGCCGCATTTAAAAGGTTTTCCGCCGCCGGAATTAATCTAGTTAAATCCACCGAGGCGATCGCCTTATAATGGTTGTGCGGTGATAGCTTCCCAGAAGTGGAGGGAGAAGGCTTGAGGAGTAGCTATAACCCGCATTTTTTGAGCCCAACTGTAAACTTGAAAATCAATTAATTGGGGAGAATTAGTATCAGCGAAATCCATACCACTAACCACAGCCACCCAATGACTAGGATAAGGTATTAAAGGCGGCTTATTTTTCAGTAAAGCCTCAGCATTTATCAAAGCCAACACCACCCCACCTTGGTCTAAAACAGCAGTGGCATTTTCCATAGCTTGGAGATGACCAAATAAATAAGGTTTGGTGAAATTAACATCAGCAAAGCCCAGAAGTTCCCGAGTCCATCCCACAATTTCCCAAGGCTTAGTAATTCCCGCCAAGTTACGGAGAATCTCCGGCGCATTAGGCTCAATAGGAAGCCATAAATTTTGTGATTCTCGCAGGGTAGAAAGTACCATCCAATCAGCTTGCGGCATCTGGAAGTTTCCCCGGCTATTTCGCAGGCGTTCCGAGGCAGAAATCCAGGTATTTTTGAGGGTATGAAAGCCGCCCAGTTGAAACAAGTTGCGACAGATGGTGACATATTGTTGGGGGTGATGTCTAATCAGTTCAAAAACAATCACCGCCGGACCACAAAAAGGCTGTCCTCCCTGACTGAGACTAAAGGGGTTTTGAAGGCGCGATCGCATTTGGCTAATCACCTGTTCCCGATCCAACCCTAGCCAGACCCCAGGAACAGTAGAAGCCTCAAATTCAGCGATCGCATCTATCGCCATTTGTAACTGTTGAGGGTCTGGAAATACCTGCACCCGTCGTCTATCCTCCCTTCCCGACACCAATCAAATATAATAAAGCCATTCTGACCGCAATACCGCTAGTAACTTGCTGAGAAATCAAACTGCGATCGGGATTATCCATCAACTCGGAACTAATTTCCACACCGCGATTAACCGGACCAGGATGGAGAATTTTCACATCAGGACGACATAACTTTAAGCGTTCCGTAGTAATCCCATAAAGTTGATGATACTCTCGCAAACTCGGCAATAAATAATTAGTCATGCGTTCCTTTTGTAAGCGCAAAGTCATCACAAAATCAGCATCAGCCAGAGCCTCATCTAAACTCCAGTGTAAAAACAATTTACCAGGGCGATCGCTACCCAACCCCGCAAAGCATTTAGGTAGCAAAGTCGGCGGACCTGCTAAATGCAACTCCATTTCCGTAGCCGTCAAACTCCAGATATTAGACCGCGCCACCCGGGAATGCAAAATATCCCCAACCACCGCAATTTTCTTACCTCGCAATAAATCCAGGCGGGGACTTTCCGGGTCCAAAACCCGACAAATAGTAAACAAATCCAATAATCCCTGGGATGGGTGTTCATGTTGACCATCCCCCGCATTCAAAATCGCCACCTGAGTATTAAGGCGATCCATCTCCGTGGCGATCGCCAAAGGAACCCCCGCCTCACGATGTCGGATCACCATCATATCCGTTCCCATAGCCAAATAAGTTTTAGCCGTATCCAAAATAGTTTCACCCTTAGTCAGCGAAGAAGTCCCCGGCGTAAAATTTAACGTATCCGCCGACAGACGTTTCGCCGCCAATTCAAAACTATTGCGAGTCCGGGTCGAAGGTTCAAAGAACAAATTAGCCACCACCTGACCCTGTAAAGCCGGGACTTTTTTAGTCCTACGTCCGAGAACCTCCCGGAAACTAGCAGCAGTTTGCAAAACCGTATCATATTCAGCAGCAGTGAAATCAGCCAGAGATAGGATATGTCGGCGATTCCAGTTTGTCGTAACCATTTAGCCTCATTCAAGAAATATTTGCCGTAGCGCCGGATAACGGGGACAGGTGACTACTACCATTCGGAGTCAAGCCTTTTAGCCTTGAATTATTAACTATCGAAGTTAACCCATGTACCAGCCATGATTAGTATCCAACATTTGTTACCCCCTGTTTTGACTACCGTGATGATTGTCATCTTGACAAGCTGTAGTAGTAATGTCCCCATTGACGAAAGTTCCGAAACCCCCATCAACCAACCCGACCCCCAAACTAGCGGCGAAACCACCATCAGCAAACCAGAAACCTCTCCGGTGCCGCCTCCCCTGAAGGAACCCACCGCCCCCCCAGCAAATACCATCCCAGTCACCCTTTATCAAGCCGACAGCGCCTGTCAAAACCTAGTACCGCGTAGGACTACACTTCCGGCGGAACAGTCCCTAGAATTGGCAGTAAGGCAGGTTTTAGACAACTACGAATCCGCCGACTTTTCCTTGGGGTATCGAATTATCCGCCATCAGCATACCATCACCATAGATTTTCGAGTTCCCAGCAACAGCCCCAGGGTGTTTACCTCCCTGTCATCCTGTGAACAACTAGCCCTCTTCGGTAGTTTACGCCAAACCCTCACTAGCAACCCGGTTTGGCAAATCCAACAAGTCCACTTTACCAATAGAGGCCAGGAAATTGTCCTGTAAGTGTGACCCGTTGTATGGTATAATTGGATCCGACAAAAAACACCACTAACTTGGGGTTAACCAGTTGGTATCATTAACTACAGTTCCCGGACGGACTCAGCCCCTTATCATCAGAGGTGTTAGAGCAGTTGGGGCTACAATTTGTGCTATTTGATTCTTACGATCCAGGTGATTTCTACGATGAACTATTTGCCTCTCCAGGGGAACCGAGACCCGAAGGCAAACTTTTAATAGATCGGCTTAATTCCCTGTCTCCAGAAGAAATTAGGATGCGACAACAGGCGGCGAAAACCGCCATGATGAAACTAGGGGCAACGTTTAACGTTTATAGCGATAGTGAGGGGACCGAGAGGATTTTGCCCTTTGATATGATTCCTCGTATTGTTTCCGCGCAGGAATGGGCGTATTTAGAACGAGGACTAATCCAGAGAATTCAGGCTCTCAATTTGTTTATATCTGACATTTACAGTGATCAGAAAATAGTCAAAGATGGTGTGATTCCTGAAGATTTGATTAACTCATCTAAAGGCTTTCTTAAACCCTGTATGGGAATTGAAGCCCCTAAAAATATTTGGTGTCATATCACGGGGACGGATTTAGTACGCGATCGCGATGGTCAATGGTATGTTTTAGAAGATAACCTACGCTGTCCCTCTGGGGTTTCCTATGTTCTGGAAAACCGACGGGTAATGAAAAGCACTTTTCCGCAAATCTTCGCTACCCTAGGCATTCAACCCGTTGATGAATATCCCAGTCATCTCCTAGATACTCTGCTGAATTTAGCCCCTTCCCACATAGATGACCCGACCGTGGTAGTTTTAACTCCGGGGATTTATAATTCTGCCTATTTTGAACATTCTTTCCTCGCCCAACAAATGGGAGTAGAATTGGTGGAAGGACGGGATTTGGTCATAGCAGATGGTTATGTGCAAATGCGAACCACAAAAGGTTTACAGCGGGTTGATGTCATTTACCGCCGCATTGATGATACTTTTATTGACCCCCTAGCCTTTAACCCTGAATCACTTTTAGGAGTTCCTGGTATCACCGAGGTCTATCGCAGTGGTCGCGTCGCCCTGGCTAATGCTTTGGGTACGGGTGTGGCTGATGATAAGGTAATTTATTCCTATGTCCCCCAGATGATTCGTTACTATTTGGGAGAAGATCAGATTTTGGCTAATGTTCCTACTTACTTGTGTTGGGAACCTCAGCAACTTGAATATGTGGTGGCTAACCTTGATAAATTAGTCGTTAAAGCCGCTAACGAAGCTGGTGGCTATGGGATGCTAGTTGGGACTCAAGCCACAGAAGAAGAACGACTAGAGTTTGCTGGACGCATTAAGGCGAACCCCCGCAATTATATCGCTCAACCTACCCTTTCTTTATCCCGCGTTCCTACCCTGCTAGGCGATAGCTTTGAGGGATGTCATGTCGATTTACGACCCTATATCCTTTACGGTCCTCAAGGGGTTTATGTTCATCCAGGCGGCTTGACCCGCGTGGCTATGAAAAAAGGTTCTTTGGTGGTGAACTCTTCCCAAGGGGGCGGCAGTAAGGATACTTGGGTTTTATTCTAATCTTGGCGGTAACTTTGTTAGCCACAATTGTCGTTACATTTTGAGTCGAAAAAACTATGCTCAGTCGTGTTGCTGATTCTATCTATTGGCTGAATTGCTATATAGAAAGGGCTGAAAATATTGCCCGATTTGTTGATGTTAACCAAAATTTGTTGTTGGACTCTCCTTCGGGAATGAAGCAACAATGGCGACCTTTGGTGTTAACTACTGGGGATTTAGAACTGTTTAAGGAACGCTACGGAGAGGCGACCGCTGAAAATGTGATTCAATTCCTGACTTTTGATAATCAGTATCCTAACTCGATTTTATCTTGTCTGCGGTTGGCGCGACAAAATGCGCGATCTGTCCGGGAAATTATTTCCTCGGAAATGTGGGAACAGGTCAATGAGTTTTATATGATGGTGCGAGATGCTGCTATGGGGGATAGCTCCTATTATTTGCCGGAGTTTTTTAATCAGGTGAAGCAGCAAGCCCATTTATTTGTTGGGGTTATGGATGCGACTATGACTCATAATGAGGGCTGGCATTTTGGAAGGATGGGAAGAATGCTAGAAAGGGCTGATAAAACTTCTCGGATTCTGGATGTTAAATATTTCATTTTGCTGCCTTCTGTGGAGGATGTGGGCACTACATTGGATGAAATTCAGTGGATCGCTTTGCTGAAATCTGCTAGTGCTTATGAGATGTATCGTAAACGCCGACAACACCGGATTACCCCTTTTGGTGTGGTAGAATTTCTGATTTTGGATCGGGAATTTCCTCGCTCGATTCAGTATTGCATATTACAGGCAGAGCGATCGCTTCAACATATTACCGGAACTAGGCCGGGAACTTGGAAAAATCCCGTAGACCTGGAGTTGGGACGTTTGCGATCGGAGTTGGACTATATCATGATTGATGAGATTATGAATCGGGGATTACATGAATTTCTCGATAATTTGCAAACCCGGATTAATATGATTCAAGAGAAAACGTTTGAAACATTTTTTGCCCTGGAACCTATGCCGGAAACAGCTAGTCAAAGTCAAGTAAGTTGACAGTGATATAATTATGCCTCTCTCCTTCCCCACCTATTCCCACTAACTGGGGGGTGGGGTGGGGCTGTACCTCGTCAGCCCTGTTCCTAATTGAAATACCCCTGACACAGTGATGATTTATAAGATTGTTCATACCACCATATACACCTATACTAAGTATGTGGAATTAACCCCCCATATCGTCCGCTTACGACCCCGTTCTGATGCCTTTCAGACTCTACAGAATTTTGCTATTGATGTGGTTCCCGAACCGAAAGGAATTTCGGCAATTGTTGACCTCAATGGTAATGATGTCCTGAAATTGTGGTTTGATGAACCTACGAAAGAATTAAAGATTAAAGTCAGTTCCCAAGTGGAAACCTATTGTAATAACCCCTTTAACTATTTGCTGGAACCTTGGGCGATGAGATTGCCGATCGCCGATTATCCGGCACCGATTTTAAGACATTTACAGCCTTATATAGAAGGGAGAGTTGACCCGGCGGCGGTGCAATTAGCCCAGGAAATTTGGCATGGTTCCCGGGGGGAAGTTCTCACGTTTTTAAGTGATTTAAATCAACGGATTTATCGAACTTGTCGCTATACTATTCGGGAAACTGGGGCGGCTTTCCCCCCCGGAATTACTTGGAGACAGCAAGCGGGTTCCTGTCGAGATCTGACGGTTTTATTTATGGAGGCTTGTCGGGCGATGGGTTTGGCGACTCGGTTTGTTAGTGGCTATCAGGAAGGGGATCTCAATAATAGCGATCGCCATCTTCACGCCTGGGCTGAGGTTTATCTTCCGGGGGGAGGATGGCGCGGTTATGACCCCACCCAGAATTTAGCTATAAGCGATCGCAATATCGCCCTGGTTTCTAGTGCCATTCCTGAATATGCTAGTCCCATCAACGGCAGTTTTCGGGGGCGAGGGGCATCTTCTCACATGAAATATGATTTATCCATTGAAAAACTCTGTTGATTAAGTATTTTAGCAGTCACATCAACAACCGATACCACTGCTATACTAGGTAAGGAATTTAATTATCCCGAACTTTTCCATCCTTTTCGCCTCTCAATGGGCATCAGATACCATAGTCATCACCTGAAAATCCTGAGCTTATTCAGATCGACAGAATCAGTGTAACAGAATATCCTGATCATATAGCCTGTATGTTGACTCACTATAATTCTGCAAATGAGGGTGAAAATATGAAAACTATTTTAGTAGTTGAAGATAATCCGATTAATTGGCAGATCTTTCAAAGAATTATCACCCGTAAAGGTGGGATGCTTGCCTGTCATACTGAGGATGTGGAAACTGTGATCAATATGGCAACTTCTAAACAAGCTGATCTGATTTTGATGGATATTTATCTCAACAATAGTTATTATGAGGGTCAACCCATTGATGGTATTAATACCCAAATGCTAAAAGCTAATCCCGAAACTGCTAGTTTGCCAGTGATTTTAGTGACAGCCCAAGGGGATGAAAGCGATCGCGAATATTTCCTGGCCCAAAGTGGCGCTGATGGTTACATCCCCAAACCCATTATCGATCATCAAGCCTTTATTAACCAAATTAAAGCCACAATTGCGGGGGATGTCCTAGCCGAAAATGAACAATAATAGAGGTTTTAAAATACGTCATTAATCTACCTGTTCAGCATGACGAATAGCGGTATCAGGTAAAATACTAGGGGGTGGAGAAATCTCGATCGCCTGTATATTTTCCATAGGAATTACTAACAAACGATCCTCTAGCTCTATAATAATTTCATGGGAACCCAAAATCTGTTGCAGAGGATTAATAGGGCTGCCCTGCAAGGTTTGATGAGGCATAAACTCAAACTGGTAGGACTCCCCATTGATATAATGAACCGTTAAGGAAATCGGAGTTAATTTACTCATTGACGACGTGCTTCTAACTGTTCATAAACGTTTCGTAAATCCACCTGATGATAAGCCAGAGCCACGAGGGAATGATAAAATAAATCGGCTACTTCTGAGGCGATCGCCTGCGGCTCATCATCCTTACAAGCCATAACTACTTCCGCCGCCTCTTCCCCAATTTTCTTGAGAATCTTATTATCTCCCCCCGCAAATAACTTACAGGTATAGGACTGGGAATTAGGATGATCTCGGCGATCGCAAATTACCTGAAACAAACCCGCCAAAGTATGCCCAGCAGAGCCATTTAACTGGGAGGGAGAATGAGCCACCCCAGCCACCAGAAAATTGCCCTGATGGTCATAGCGAATGGACTCGGGCATAATATCAGGATGCCAAAGTTGAATCTGTGACTGTTGAACCCACCACAGTTGTTGAGTCACCAGGGTTTTCTGTAGCGCCTCTCGGTTCATTGACCCCAAAGCCAAAATGCCACCATTTAAGATATCCTGAATGGCGATCGCTACCAGGCCCTGATCATCGTAACGAATTTTATCAATATCAATCAGATTCCCTAATTCTGGGGGTTTCCCGGCTGCCATAACTCCACTAAATGTCATAAAAAACACCACTACTGTTTAGAATATCATTTTGTGTCCTCACCGTTGGCAAATTTGGCACTAAAGCATCCGAACATCTAACCATAAGGAGATTAAAGTGGTAAGCACCCCATTACAAACAACCAAATCTGAAGAAATCTTCAGCGCCGCCCAAAAAATCATGCCAGGGGGGGTTAGCTCCCCAGTGCGTGCATTTAAATCCGTTGGCGGTCAACCCATAGTTTTCGATCGCGTCAAAGGAGCATATGTTTGGGACGTTGACGGGAACCAATATATTGACTATGTTGGCACTTGGGGGCCAGCTATTTGCGGTCATGCTCACCCAGAAGTAATCGCCGCCCTCCACGAGGCTCTCGAAAAAGGGACCAGTTTTGGCGCACCCTGTGCCCTAGAAAACGTTTTAGCAGAAATGGTGATCGATGCCGTTCCCAGCATCGAAATGGTCAGATTTGTTAACTCGGGTACGGAAGCCTGTATGTCCGTACTGCGGCTAATGCGAGCCTTTACGGGTCGCGAAAAAATCATCAAATTTGAGGGCTGCTACCACGGCCACGCGGATATGTTTCTAGTCAAAGCCGGATCGGGTGTGGCGACTCTCGGCTTACCCGATTCTCCCGGTGTACCTAAAAACGTGACTGTAAACACTCTCACCGCCCCCTACAATGACCTAGAAGCGGTCAAAAAACTATTTTCGGAAAATCCCGGTCAAATCGCAGGTATCATCCTAGAAGCCGTTGTAGGCAACTCTGGCTTTATTCCTCCTGATGCGGGTTTCCTGGAAGGTTTGCGGATGCTGACTGAGGAAAATGGCGCTTTACTGGTATTTGATGAGGTGATGACTGGCTTCCGCATCGCCTACGGTGGGGCTCAAGAAAAATTTGGTGTCACCCCAGATTTAACCACTTTGGGTAAAATCATCGGTGGTGGCTTACCTGTGGGAGCCTATGGCGGTCGTCAGGATATTATGGCTATGGTCGCCCCAGCAGGTCCCATGTACCAGGCTGGAACTCTATCGGGAAATCCCCTAGCCATGACGGCGGGAATTAAGACTCTGGAACTATTGCAAAAGCCGGGGACTTATGAATATCTCGACCAAATTACCAAAAAGCTGAGTAATGGCTTATTGGAAATTGCTAAAGAAACAGGTCATGCGGCCTGTGGTGGGCAAATTAGCGCGATGTTTGGGTTCTTTTTTACGGAGGGACCTGTTCATAATTATGATCATGCTAAAAAGTCGGATTTGGCTAAGTTTGGCCGCTTCCATCGAGGTATGTTAGAACGGGGTATTTATTTGGCTCCTTCCCAATTTGAAGCCGGTTTTACTTCTTTTGTGCATACTGAGGAAGATATTGATAAAACTCTGGCGGCGGCGCGAGAAGTTTTATCTGGTCTGTAGATAATTCTGCCAGTCAATAGCTGGGTTTGTATGGGATTTTTGGTGAACTCTGAAGGTCTCATATAAAACCTGGTTTTGGCTGGGGTTTGTGGGGCTAATGTTAACCTGTTGATGGGGATGATTAATCACTGTAAAAAATTATTGATTGTGGGAGGAACTGCGGAAGCGACAGCCCTATATAATCGGGTGAAAACTATGGCGAATATAGAGGCGATCGCTTCTTTTGCGGGTCGCACTCAACAGCCAGTTACCCCGACAAATCCGGCGGCTTTTCGGATAGGCGGTTTTGGCGGTGTTCAGGGTTTAATCGACTACTTAAAACAACAAAAAATTGATATTTTAATTGATGTTACCCACCCCTTTGCTGCCCAAATTTCTGACCACGCGGCTATAGCAGCTAATGAATGTGGAATTAAACGGTTAATGGTTGTCCGTCCGGCTTGGGAAAAAGTCCCCGGCGATAACTGGGTTGAGGTGGATAGTCACTCACAGGCTACTATGGTTTTACCAGGGTTAGCTGAACGGGTATTTTTAACTATTGGTCGTCAGGAACTTTCCGCCTATGCTGAAGTTAAAAATATCTGGTTTTTCATGCGGATGATTGACCCCCCTCAGCCTAATTTACCTATACCTAGGGGGGAATTATTGTTACAACGGGGGCCTTTTTCGGTGGTAGATGAACTCTCAATTTTGCGGGAATATCAACTGGGTGCAATTGTTAGTAAAAATAGTGGCGGTGATTCTACCTACGCGAAAATTGTGGCGGCGCGAGAGTTAAAATTACCTGTGGTTATGGTGCAACGTCCTCCGGTTCCCATGGGGGAAACAGTGGCTGATATTGAGTCGGCGATCGCTTGGTTACAGAAACAATAAAGGGGATTTTAGTTATGGTTTAATCACTGACCATTGAGTGACAGTAGCTAAGGGTTTCCAGCCTAAAAAACTGCCAATGGCTGCGGTTCTTTCAATGCCAATTCTGGTAAGTTCTCCCCCTAATTGATGATGCCATTTTAACAGAATTAACTCACTCTCTACTGTGACGGTATTAGCCACTAGACGACCTCCCGATCGCAATTTTTCCCAACAGGTTTCTAACAGACCTGGGGTAGTAATACCACCACCAATAAAAATGGCATCCGGGGAAGGTAAATTAATTAATAATTCCGGTGCTTTTCCTGCTATAATTTTCAGGTGAGGCGTTCCTAAAGCTGTGGCATTATCAGCAATATATTGTAAGCGCCTGGGATGCTTTTCTATGGCTATACTTTGACAACGGCGATCGCTTCTCATCCACTCGATACCAATGGACCCACAACCTGCACCGACATCCCATAAAAGTTGTCCCGGTAGGGGAGATAATCGGCTGAGGGTAATCGCTCGCACTTCCTGTTTAGTTAACTGTCCGTCGTGGTCATAGGCGCTGTCAGGAAGTCCTGATAAACGAGGGGAAAAGTTAACCGGATTAGAACTAATACACTCCACGGCGATCGCATTTAAATCAGCCACTTCGTCAACATCCCAAGAGGAAGCGAAACCGGAAATTTGTCGCTCTTTTTTGCCTCCCAAATGTTCCAAAACGACGATTAAACTATCACCAAATCCTTGATGTGTTAGGAGTTCAGCCACGGCGGCGGGAGTGCGACTATTTGCACTTAAAATTAATAGACGCGCACCCCCATAAATTACGCCATTTAATAAAGCTACAGGACGACCACATAAACTCAGGGTTTCCACATGGGTTAAAGACCAACCCAAACGACTACACATTAGGCTAAATGTGGAAGTAGAAGGAATGATAGTAATTTCCTCAATGGGAAGGTGACGGGTAAGGGTAACGCCAATACCATACCACATCGGATCGCCACTGGCTAAAACACAGACGGGTTGACCACGGCGGCGGATAATTTCTGCGATCGACTCATCAATAGGAGAAGTCCAGAGGAGTTTTTCTCGGTTATCCTCCGGGGGTAACATTCCTAAATGACGTTGACCACCGACAACTACTGAAGCCATAGATAAAAGCGATCGCGCCGTGGCGCTTAACCCTTCTAACCCATCTTCCCCAATTCCTACAATTGATAACCATTTATGGGAAAAATCCCTGCTCACCATGATTTCTAGTTAAAATACCAGTATTCATGATATAGTATTTGGGTTTGTAGTTGGGAAAGTTCGGTGAGATTCCGACACTGTGCCGCAACTGTAATACAATATCAGAGCAAAAAATGGGTGATTTCATCGGGTAAATAGTCTTATTTATCCGGGAATTTAACCCTTAACTATCTGCTATTTTCTGAGTCAGAATGCCAACTACAAATTATTGATGAGTTGTCAAAATCAGCTAATTTTGCGGCTCACTCTCTGCGTCGCATGGAGAAACAAATCACCATGAATTGGTTAGTTAAAGCAAATGTTTGTCCGGGTCTATTTTATGGAACCAAAGCCCAGGATGGTTTTTTAATCCGCCTGCGGACTCCGGGAGGATTGATTAATAGTAAACAGGGTAAATTTTTGGGTCATTTATTAAGGGAGTGGGGAGGGAAGCTACAAGTAACTAATCGCGCTAATTTACAAATTCGGGGAGTGCAAAAAGCGCCAAGTCTAGCAGTTTTTGAGACGCTGCAACAATTAGATTTAGCCTCTCAAAATCCCTCCATAGACCACCTACGCAATGTTATGGGTAGTCCGACGGCGGGAATTGATAGTCAGGAGTTAGTTGATACTCGTCCCCTGATTAAAGCCTTGGATGATCTGATTCAAAATCACCCGTTAATTGGCGAACTTAGTCCTAAGTTTAGCATCGGAGTTGATGGAGGGGGAACAGTGGGAATTGGTATGCGTTCTCCGGTGGCTTGGGAACATCGATATAATGAGATTCAACTTAATACTATCTCGGTAAATGGTGGGGATAATGGCATTAATTTTCAGTTGGCGATCGCCGGAGATAAAAAGCTATATAATACTCAACTTGTCATCAAGCCAGAACAATGTTTATCCGTAGTCGCTACCCTTATTAATGTCTATGGGGAGTATGTCCGAAAAAATCCCTTAGATACCGGGAAAAAGCCTCGGATGAAACAGCTAATTGACAATCTAGGATTAGATACATATATCCAGCAAGTCAACAGCCAACTAACCCAGCCCTTGCCGATATTATCCGCTGAACCTACCCCTAGCAAACCCTATCATCATTTGGGAATTTATCCCCAAAAAAACGCCGAATTGTGTTATATTGGGATATCATTACACCTAGGACAAATTAATGCACAACAATGGTTAGGATTAGTCGAACTTTCCGAAACCTTTGGTAATGCCGAGTTAAGATTAACCCCTTGGCAAACAATTATAATGCCAAATATTCCCCATCATAAAATTAGCCAATTATTGCCGAAACTATCCTTATTAGGCTTCGCGGAAATTGAGTCAAATCAAGTGGCGATCGCTGCTTGTGGTGGTAAGCCTGGCTGTGCCGCATCACTTACCGACACTCAAACTCACGCCGCCCAATTAGCAGAATATCTCCACCAGCGATTAAATTTAGATACTCCTATTAATATTCATGTAACCGGCTGCCCTAAATTTTGCGCTCAACCTAGTCCCGCAGAAATTACCCTTTTAGGGCATACAATTAATCAAAATGGCGAAACTATGGAAGGTTACCAAGTTTATATCGGGGATAGTCAACAATCCTTAAAACACAAAATTTTTGAGGGAGTGTTTACCGAAATACCCGAATTTTTGGCTGAGTTTTTGCGCCAAAATCCTGGATTTAATTAATAACTAATTACCTAGAAATTTGCTGATGATAGACTACCTTCGCGACGGTAACCAAATTTATCAAAAATCCTTTGGAATAATTCGGGATGAAACGGACTTTAAAGGCTTATCAGATGATTTATCCCATGTGGCAGTTAGGCTAATTCATGCCTGCGGAATGACGGATATTGTCGGAGATTTAAACGCCTCAGAAGATGCGGTTAAAGCTGGACGGGAGGCACTACAGGAGGGAAAACCTATCTTTTGTGATGCTATGATGGTGGCTAGGGGAATTACCAAAAAACGCTTGCCTAAAAATAACCCGATTATTTGCACCCTAAATCATCCAGATGTTCCTGATATCGCCCGCCAGATTAATAATACTCGGTCGGCGGCGGCATTGGAGTTATGGGGGGATAATTTACAAGGGGCGGTGGTAGCAATTGGTAATGCACCGACTGCCCTCTTTCACCTGCTAGAAATGTTGGATGATGGTTTAGTGAAACCTGCACTGATTTTAGGGTTTCCGGTCGGCTTTGTCGGGGCGGCAGAGTCGAAACTTGAATTGGCATCTAATAGCCGTGGAATTCCATTTATGACACTGCATGGGCGGCGCGGTGGTAGTGCGATCGCAGCGGCGGCAGTAAATGCTTTAGCAAAGGAAAATGAATTATGACTAAATTAGGGCGACTTTATGGGTTGGGAATTGGTCCGGGAGATCCGGAATTACTAACTTTAAAAGCACATCGGATTTTAACAACTGTCCCGGTGATTGCTTATCCCAGTTTGGAAAATGGCAAGGTTTTAGCAAGGGCGATCGTTGCCGATTTTATCTCCCCTGATCAGATTGAAATTCCTATCCCCCTACCCTTTAGTGTGCAGCGATCGTCACAGCCTTATTATGATATTGGGGCGGAAAAAATTGCCGAACATCTTAGCGAGGGCAGAGATGTGGCGGTTTTGTGCCTGGGAGATCCGATGCTTTATGGTACGTTTATGTACATTTTTAATCGCTTATCTGGGCGGTTTGCAATTGAGGTTATACCGGGGATTTCTTCAGTGATGGCAAGTGCTGCTATGTTGGGAGTACCGATAACTTATCGCAATGATGTCTTTACGATTCTTCCGGCTACATTAGAGGCGGATATATTACGCGATCGCCTCTCCGTAGCTGATGCAGCCGCCATTATGAAATTAGGTCGGCATTTTGCCAAAGTTTATCAAATATTGCAAGATTTAGGACTACTACAAAGGGCTTTATATATTGAACGCGCTACTTGGAAAAATCAGGCCATTATCCCCATTACAGAAGTTGACCATAACTCAGTTACCTACTGGTCCTTAATTTTAGTACCTAGTCAAAATCTGCCCCAATAACCCATAATTAACCCTGAATTATCCCTAAGTTATGAACCAACCAGCCATTATTATTTTAACCGAAAATAGTCTTGATGTGGCTAAGAAAATTCAAAAAGCCCTAGGTCATGGGATTATCTATGGTTCTCCCAAACGCACCCAGTCGGCTGATTTAACCTATGATAATTTTGGGGATACGGTGCGGGAACTTTTCCAAACGGGAACCCCCATTATTGGGGTTTGTGCGGCGGGGATTTTAATTCGCACTGTCGCACCATTATTAATCAATAAATGGCAGGAACCTCCGGTTTTAGCTGTGGCTGAAGATGGTAGCGCTGTGGTGCCACTTTTAGGAGGTTTACAAGGGGTTAATGATTTGGCGCGTAAAATTGCCCAATTCTTGCAGGTTTCTCCGGCTATTACCACAACGGGAGAACTTCGATTTAAAACAGCTTTATTATCTCCCCCCAAGGGTTATAAATTGATTAATCCTGATGATGCCAAAACCTTTATTTCCGATTTGTTGGCGGGAGAACAAGTTAAATTGCTGGGGAATGCACCCTGGTTAGAAAATAGTAAATTGCCCTTTTCTGAACAGGGAAAATTGACCATTGAAATTGTAGATAAACCAGATATAGATACTTTTGAAACTAGGGGCGATCGCTTAATTTATCAGTTAGATAGTTCACCCGAAATCACTGGTAAATTAGCCATAATTGGCACGGGACCCGGAAGCCTTGATTGGCTCTCCCCCCAAGTGCGTGAGGTCTTAGAAAATGCCAGTGATTGGGTGGGTTATAAAACTTATTTAGACCTAGTTGAATTTTTAAGAAAACCCGAAATTATCCGCCATGAATCTGATAATAGGGTAGAATTAAATAGGGCGGAGACCGCCTTAGATTTAGCTGCTCAAGGGCGTTCAGTGGTGTTAATTTCTTCGGGCGATCCAGGAATTTACGCCATGGCTTCAGCGGTATTTGAAGTATTAGAAACCAAAGCCAAACCAGAATGGGAGGCGATCGCTATCCAGGTCTGTCCAGGTATTTCCGCCATGCAAGCCGCCGCCGCCAGAGTTGGCGCACCATTAGGACACGATTTCTGCGTCATTTCACTATCAGATATTCTCAAACCCTGGGATGTCATTATCAACCGCATTGAATTAGCCGCCCAAGCCGATTTAGCCATGGCATTTTATAACCCTGTTTCTCAAAAAAGAACCTGGCAACTTGACCAAGCAAAACAGATATTATTAAAGTGGAGGTCTCCCCAAACTCCCATTATATTAGCCCGCAATTTAGGCAGAAAAGGAGAAACCGTCACCGTCAAAATACTGGAACAATTAACCATTAAAGATGCCGATATGCGAACCATAATTTTAATTGGCAATAGCCAAACTCGCATCATTAACCAAAGCCAAAACCAGCAGTGGATTTACACACCACGCCATTATCCACCTTTCCCCAAATAGCCGGTTTATTTATACCCTCGTAGTCCGACATAATTAACAGCAGAACCCCATATAGGGCGGGTTTATTTATACCCTCGTAGTCCGACATAATTAACAGCAGAACCCCATATAGGGCGGGTTTATTTATACCCTGGTGGTTTGATTTAATTAACAGCAGAACCCCAGATAGGGCGGGTTTATTTATACCCTGGTGGTTTGACATAATTAACAGCAGAACCCGCCCCGACAATTAACAATTATTAATTAATCACTGGGTGGGGGCGGGTTTATTTATACCCTCGTAGTCCGACATAATTAACAGCAGAACCCGCCCCGACAATTAACAATTATTAATTAATCACTGGGTGGGGGCGGGTTTATTTATACCCTCGTAGTCCGACATAATTAACAGCAGAACCCGCCCCTACAATTATCCATGATTAATTATCCATTATTAATTAATCACCGGGTGGGGGCGGGTTTATTAATCCTCTGGTGGCGAGACGAGAAACTGGCAGAACCCGCCCCGACAATTAACAATTATTAATTAATCACCGGGTGGGGGCGGGTTTATTTATACCCTCGTAGTCCGACATAATTAACAGCAGAACCCGCCCCTACGTTATTCATTATGCGGAACCTGCCACCCTGGACTCTACCCATTCCACAATAGCATCAGCCAAAGTAGTCGCTAATTTCCGCTGTTCAACCGGGTTAATAATCCATTCAAACTCTTCGGGATTAATCATAAACCCTAATTCTAATAATAGCGAAGGGGTAACAGAAGGACGAGTTAGGGCGAGATTATTCCAAAACACACCATAGGAAGGTCGATCCAATTTTTCCACTAAATAATTGTGCAGAAAAACTGCTAAATTGTGGGCTTGGGGATGAAACCAAAACATCCCAACTCCCTTGGTATTGATAGCATCTCCATTATCCGGTAAGGCATTATAATGAATCGACAAAGCCAGATCCGGTTTTTGTTTATTAATCATTTCCACCCGTTCATGAGGCCATAAATCATCATCACCCTCCCGGGTCATAAACACGGTTGCACCCCGTTTAATTAATTCACTTTGCAACAAAGAAGACATTATCAAAGCGACATCTTTTTCTGGGTATCCTGTGGGTCCTCTCGCCCCTAAATCCTCATCACTACCATGTCCGGGGTCTAGTAAAATTTTCACCCCCGTTAGAGGTCTTCCCCGGCGAATAGATGCCAGAAAACTAGCATTATCTAATGCACCTAATTCTGGGGGATGTTTAAGGGATAAAACTAAAGTTGTGCCCGCATAATTAACTTCATATCCCCACTGCTGAGAAGTTCTAAAATGGAAAGTATATTGAACCGCCGCTTGAGTGTCTCCCATGGGTGAGAGAACTGGTTGCCAGTCCATCCGTTCAATTAATGGGTTATCATCAAAGCGGATAGTATCAGTTTGGGCAGTTGTATTATGCAGAGTAATTGTTAAGGTTCGATCGCCTTGTTGAATACTAATAGGAACCGGAACTTGTAAAGGAAAATAAACCTTAGTCCATTGTCCATCTCGGCGCGAACTAGCGCTACGAATCATTGAATTAG
The DNA here is from genome assembly GCF_026000695.1 of Limnospira platensis NIES-39. Lineage (GTDB taxonomy): Bacteria > Cyanobacteriota > Cyanobacteriia > Cyanobacteriales > Microcoleaceae > Limnospira > Limnospira platensis. The sequence continues at coordinate 3,064,864 of NZ_AP026945.1, read as the reverse complement.
GAGGAATGGAACCAGAGAAAAGCCGCGTTTCATCAGCTTTTATCCAGCCACCATAGTCCAGACGTAAATAATCTCCATCCCTACCAGTAATGCGCGCCCGGGTTCCTTTGGGGAGGGGAGTTAGACGGGAATAAGTAGTGCTAGGTCCGGTTCTGGCGACCCCTGCATCGACAATTACTTCCGCGATTTCAAATTGAGTCGGAGACAAAATAGAGACGGTTCCGGTGGCTGTTTGGGTGACGGTTTCACCATTGAGAATAAGTTGATATCGGGGTTGACCTAAATCGATCGCCTTCCGATTATCAGCAAAATCAGTATCTGGGGAAATAGTGGCGCATCCCCCGAACTTTCCCCCTATATTTATAGGTTGGTTCGTGCCAGTCAAAACCGCCTTATTATCAGGAAGTTGCCGACTTTCACTTTGCTTAAATAGCGGGATAGTTTCCCCGGCAATATCCACGGAAACTTCGGCGTTAGGAGGTGCGATCGCACTAAAACAAAGCATTTCCCCTGGCAGTCGGGAAATGGGGCTAGAAGGGGTCAAGGATTCCGGCACAAACGCTATTCCATCCGGGATAGGTGGTTGATTAGAAATCCGGGTAATAGTGCGCCGAATTTCCTGATCACCGTGGCGCAGGATAAATTCATTTTCCCCTAATTCCAGAGGAAAACTGGGGGCGAAATGTCCCCCTTGACTGCGATCGATAACTTGACCATTGATTAATACCTCACCCTGGGGGGCGGCGGTTCCAATTAGAAAAATGCGATCGGATATAGTCCTATGTTGGTTAGGAGGATACGCTACAAATAAAGGCTGTTCTGCTAATGCTGGAGTGATCATCACTAAAGCAAAGACTATTAATCCTAATAGAATTCTTTTCATAAGTGCTAACAATTCTAATGGTCTCACTGCTATGGATTTTTTCAAAAGGCGATCGCCCTTTCCGGGGCTGATGAACCCCCCTGTTCATAGCAAATCCCTACTGCTATCCCAAATTCTAGCAGCAGGGAGTGAAGATGACCACTGTTTAGTTAATAGTTAATTCCACAGAACCCCATTCCCCATTTACGCAATCGGTCGCGCATAGAATGAAACCCCTTGACCGATGAAATTAGGTAAATCATTAGCAAATGCTGCTTGATTTGGATCAATCGTATAGAAATGACCATTAGTATCCAGATTAAACGCCCTGAATACTGGTAATGCACCAGCTACAGGAGACGAAAAAACCCGAATCGAAGTTCCCGGATCATCTGGTACCCATTCTTGCAGAGTTTGCACAAAATTAATTTCCCCGGGATTGCTGGCATAGAAAAAACCACCCTGGGAGTTTCTAAAGCGTTGCAAAACCGTATCTCCCTCTGATACAAATTCAAACCCCTCATTCACAAATCTTTGTGGATTGCTGGCTAAGGTGTTTTTTTCCATTTGATCAGCCGTGAAAATATGGGAACCCGCCTCAGAATCCCAGAATCTAGCTACACCTGTCAAAGGATCAACATCGGGATTGGTGGCGAACTCATTAGGTCCTAAAATTCCCCCATTAGCAATATCTGGGGGGTTTAAATTTCCTAAATCCACACTGACCGCTAATTGATAGTCTTGGGGTAGTTCTCCAGTCGGCGGAAATGTGCTAGTATCCGGCAGAGGATCGTAACTTGTTACCCGCACTAAATACCGGGAAACTCCATCAGCTCTCAGGGTACTCGGTGCCCCTAAACCTGTGCCAAATTCAATCTGACCTGGCGCAATAGTGGCGTTCCGGTTTCCCAAGGCGCGATCATCATTGGCGGCGATCGGACTTTGACCAGGGAAAGGAGCAGTATCATTAGGCCCAAGTTGGAAGACTTTCACAATTGGGTCATATTGCATTGTATTAAATGCGTCTACAGCGATCGAAATATTCGCATTGGGAAAGGTAGGCTGAATAATATAATCATCGTAGCGAGTCAGCAAGGCTGGATTACGCAGAGACGGACTAGCCGGATCGGTGGCGCTTAATTGTTCTCGGACAACTTGAGCATTAGTCATTTTTTACGACTCCTCATCATAAATATTGCACCGAATCATAGCCATAATACCGACACCTGTTGGGAGTTGGTAGTTTTAGGGATTCCGTAAACTATGGCTCACACCATCGTTTATACCACATTTTTTATCAGGTGAAGATTAAGTTTTTCTTAACCCACCTGACCCGCCAGTGGTTATGGTTTTCCCTAACCATGCACTCCCTTAGTCCCTGGGGGAAATGCACTTTAATACCAGGTAGTTAATCAGGGTTAATCACCAACTAATTACCATTAACTCAACCTCCGACTAAACCATCCCCATATATGCGATCGCACTGTGAGTAATGCTCAGTGATTAGACAGTTACCAAAATCTGCGATCGCACTTGTGCAATCAACTCATTTAAACCATCAGAATTTAACCGATAGCTGAGGGGATGAGCAATTAGTTGAGCCGTACTTTGAAACAACACCTCAATTTCCACTAAGCCATTTTCCTGTAGCGTGCGACCCGTTGACACCAAATCCACGATCGCCTCAGACATTCCCGTAATCGGCCCTAATTCAACCGACCCATAAAGTGGTACAATCTCCACAGGTAAATCAATGCTATCAAAATATTCACTAGCACAGTGAACAAATTTAGAAGCCACTCGGCTATGGGGAGGGAGTTGCACCGGACGGCTATAGGGGCTAGATTTTTTCACAGCTACCGACATCCGACATCCACCAAATTGGAGGTCAACCACAGAAGCCACCTGAGAACGCTTTTCCCGCAGAACATCATAGCCCACGATTCCCAATTGCGCCTGACCATATTCTACATAAACAGGCACATCCTGGGCTCGTACCAGCAAAGCCTTAGCCGTTTTCGTCGGATCTTCAATCTGTAATTGGCGATTAGCCGAATCCAGAAAAGCGCTAAAATCCAGTCCAACCGCTTTGAACAAACCAATACTATCTTTCAGTAAAGCGCCTTTAGGAAGTGCAACAGTAATCATAATCACTTCGGAAATTTATTTAACCATGAGTTAGCTTAACCTTAGTCGAACAATATTGATACAATTTGACTAAATCTTTCCGTTGCAGCCTCCCCCGAAAGGACGGCTTCCTATTCCTTCCCCATGTACTGTTTTAGGGTGGACAGGGGGATAACTAGGGCGACCATGAGCCTAGTTGCTACCAGTCGCCGAGAATCACCTCACCTGTAGCTTACCAGGTGAGTACATCAACAAATTTAGCTTAATATTCATGCGGATTCTACTTGTAGATGACGAAGTGGAATTAACCAATTCCCTCAGTCGCGCCCTCAGTCGAGAAGGTTATACAGTCGATAAGGCTTATGAAGGTATACAAGCCGGGACTCTCGCCCAAAATCATCACTATGACCTATTGATTCTCGATTGGATGTTACCCCATCAATCAGGATTAGAAATTTGCGCCCAATTGCGATCGCAGCAAAACCGCACCCCCATACTATTTCTCACCGCCAAAGATACCCTAGACGACCGAGTTAAAGGACTAGACGCGGGCGCAGACGATTATTTAGTCAAACCCTTTGAACTGCGGGAACTACTAGCCAGAGTCAGGGCGCTATTGCGTCGCCCTCCTATTTTAGATTCCACAGTCACCTCTAACCGCCTACAATTCGGCGATCTGCAATTCGATTGTGAAACTCAATTAGCCTATCGTGGACAAAAAGCGATCGAATTATCAGAAAAGGAAAGCCAATTACTACAGTATCTCATGCGCCACCCCGGACAACTCCTCACCCACACCGAAATTCACCAACACCTATGGGGGGAAACAGACAAAAAACCCAGCAGCAACGTCCTAGCCGCCCAAATTCGTCTCCTGCGGCGCAAAATCGAACTACCGGGCGCTGTCCCCCTCGTCCACACAGTCTATGGAAAAGGATATCGATTTGGAGAATAGTTTTTCATCCCCGACTCTGACTACTTCTGTTCAGGATGAGATGCACCTGGTAAATTTTCACCCATCTTATTGATAGCAGCAATCATAAGATATAAACGCCCCACATCCCGCTGATTAAAATAAAAAACTAAGCGGGGTAGATGTTCCGTTTCATCCCCTAATTCCTTGGGAAGGGCTCGGCTTTTTTCTATGCGTCCCTGCGAGAGAATATCCTTAAACTCTTGATTGAGATATTCGACCTGTTCATCACTCAGTTCAGAATTTAGGCGCATCACAAATAAATCTCCCACATAGCGACTAGAGTGATACACCTGGTAAAAATCAGCGATCGCCGCCTCTGCTACAGCCAAATCATCTGTAATCGTGTAGATACTAGGATCATCCTGGGAAATAAAACCCCGGCGCAAAAGCTGTTTTCTGACAAATTCTTGCCAATCATACCAATAATCTCCCCCAGGATGGTCAATCAAAATCACCGGAGCCGGGCCAAACTTTCCCGTTTGAGCCAAAGTCAAACCCTCCCAAGTTTCGTCCAAAGTGCCAAAACCACCCGGAAACATAGCCAAAGCGTCACTTTCCCGCAGAAAAAACAATTTCCGGGTGAAAAAATACTTAAACTTAATCAGCTTAGGATCTCCCTCAATGTAGGGATTAGAAAACTGCTCAAACGGGAGTTTGATATTTAAACCAAACGATCGCTCTGCACCCGCACCCAAATTAGCCGCCTCCATAATTCCGCCGCCAGCCCCTGTTAGCACCATAAATCCCTGCTGAGTCATCGCGCGCGCTAACTCTACCGCCATATCATATTCCGGCGCTGTTGGTGAAGTTCTCGCCGAACCAAAAATGCAGATTTTGCGAATATGGCGATAAGGGTAAAAAATCTCAAATCCCTGCTCCATATCTAACACAGCAGACGAGAGAATTTTCCAATCCAAAGACTCAATATCTGATTGTGCTATACGCACCAGGCTAGAAAGCGATCGCACAATCCATTTTTCGTGCTTTAATGCCGGTAGCTCATCAATCAGTTGGTTAATCTCTCTCTTGAGAGATGCCAGCGTATCTCCATTTCCAGAAGCATTCATAAAATCAGAACAACTGACAACAATTTGCCCTATATTTTGCAGTTTTCCAGGGCCATCTATTGACAAATTACCAAATTCCGCCAATCAAACCTAAAAATCCCAGGAAAAGAGGCAGGCGGGACAACCCGCTTGCCGACTCTCCACCGTGGGCCTGTAAAGACAGGCTTTTTATTTATTGACACTCCCGCCGCCTTGACTAATGGTGCAGGTAGAATAGGGATAGTTTGCCTATAGGCGGGAAATTTCCGTAACACCTTACGCGCATTAATTAGGGGTCGAGATTAGGTTGAAGAACCTTTAATCCCGATGAAACCTGATTCTCAGCTCATCACATATAAAGCCCTTCATCCCAAGTTTCCGGTCTAGCCCATGGTTTAAAGGTACTTTTCTAATGTATTAGCAAGGGTACTTTTAGGAACCGCTCCCACCACCATATCGACCCGTTGGCCGCCTTTAAAGATCATTAATGTGGGAATACTGCGAATTCCATATTGACTCGCTACCTGGGGATTTTCATCAGTATTGAGCTTAACAACTTTAATCTGTCCATCGTACTGCTGTGCAATTTCCTCAACTACAGGGGCGACCATGCGACACGGGCCACACCAAGGAGCCCAGAAATCCACCAGCACCGGAAGTGCGCTTTCCAGTACATCCTGCTCAAAGGTGCTATCAGTAACTTCTACGGCTGTTGACATTCCTTCCAATCCTTAATCTAATCGTAAGTTATTCTACCACCAAACCAACTGGGGCAGAATTAGCAATTTTGTCCCGATGGTTCTGATACCAGGCTGTACAAAAGACTACAGCATATCGAAGTTAATCATATCAGGCGATCGCCAAAAATTTTGGCTAACCTAAACGATTACCCAATTAAGAAACCGCCCGAACCGTAGGTCCAGGCGGAGTGTGGTGTGAGGAGTGAACGGAAACATTTGTCTCCGCCACTTCTATTGTGGCACTATTTCGCCAATAATTCCAGGGGGTAGCACTAATTTTTACGATACTTAATCAGACCACCCCCGCCAACATCAGCCACCCCAGCACCCAAAGCCCAATAATTGCTACTTACCCATTCCCAATTGTTGTGCCTTTTGATAGACCTTACCCTCAGTCAACAGCGAAGGAGCAATCACCACCTCTACCTGCTGCATTTCTTTGATAGTCTTCGCTCCCAAAGTTCCCATACTCGTTTTTAGAGCCCCCAGCAGGTTGTGAGTCCCATCATCCAACTGAGCCGGACCCCGGAGAATTTGCTCCAATGTTCCCGTAGAACCCACCTGAATCCGTGTTCCCCTCGGAAGCACCGGACTAGGAGTAGCCATACCCCAGTGAAATCCCCGTCCCGGAGATTCCTCAGCACGAGCAAAAGGAGAACCAATCATCACACCATCAGCACCGCAAGCAATACACTTACAGATATCGCCCCCAGTAATTAATCCTCCATCAGCAATCACAGAAACATAACGGCCAGTTTCCTGATAAAACTGATCACGAGCCGCAGCACAATCAGCCACCGCCGTCGCTTGGGGAACTCCTACCCCTAACACACCACGAGAAGTACAAGCCGCACCCGGTCCAATACCCACCAATATTCCCACCGCTCCCGCTTTCATTAGGTTGAGCGCCACCTCATAAGTGACACAGTTCCCTAAAACCACCGGGATGGGCATATTTTTACAAAACTCAGCCAAATCTAACGGAGTCACCGATTCTGGGGACAGAAAAGCCGTTGAAACCACCGTAGCTTGCACAAAAAATAAGTCTGCTCCCGCCTTCGCAACAGCATCACCATATTTACTGGCTCCCGCTGGAGTAGCGCTAACCGCTGCTATACCGCCCTGAGCCTTAATTTCTGCAATCCGTTTTTTAATCAGTTCTGGCTTAATCGGTTCAGCATAGAGTTCTTGCATCAATGTCACAAACTCCGTTTTTCCCACCGACACAATCCGATCTAAAATCGGGTTGGGATCTTCATAACGGGTCTGGATGCCCTCTAAGTTCAGAACCCCCAACGCACCGATTTGGCTCAGTTTCGCCGCCATATTCACGTCTACCACGCTATCCATCGCACTGGCAATAATCGGAATTTCTCGGTTAATATTGCCAATTGTCCAACTGGTATCCGCTAAACTTGGATCAAGGGTTCGAGGGCCAGGAACTAGGGCAATTTCATCAATTCCGTATGCTCGACGAGCCTTTTTGCCACGCCCAATTACAATATCCACTTCTTTACAGGTTCCTAACACTATTTAGTTAGCCTATCAAATTATCAAAATTGGTGGTGCATATCAACTCGATATCTTACCCACACCCCCGACCCCCGCCCTTAGTGCCCCCGCCTAGAACCCATCTTCACTCTTAACAGATTAATTTTGGGTTAAGTTTTGCATTTAGTGTTGAATATTTTGGGATCTATCGCTAGGCTAATTATAAGTCAATCTTTTCTCTTGATAAGTTATCCCTATGAGTACCACCCGCACTGACCGCAACCGCAGCACTATCCCTAATTCCAACCATGATCAAAATTTTGACTTTGACCAGTGGGTGAAAGCTGTCAAACCTCAGCTTATGGCTGCATTGCGTGCTAATAACCCTATTAGTGAGCTGCACACAAATGGTAGATATCACCAAAAAAGATAGCGATTGATAACAGGGTATTTTTATTAAAATTTATTCTGTTTATATGTCAAGACAAACTGACTCCCCAAACTACAACTTCTCAGTTGAAAATGGGGAGTTATACCTATGTTGAAGTTATGGAAATGCCGAAAATCTATTGGTAAACTATTTAAAGCCGATTAACTTACCCTAAGTCTTTATTGGTGGGTATTGTGTAGCCTAGGCTACAGAAAAATTTGCGATATGCACTTACGGCATTAAGATAATGTATAAAAAGCATAATTTCTGGAAAGTCCAACTGATTACTCGATTCTGCACCTGTTCCCTGGGACTGTTTTTGGTGTGTCCCCTACCATCAGCTTGGACTCAACCCTCCCAGGCTTTAGCGGAGTTTTCCCAAGCGGCCTCTATCAGGTCATCCGATCGCCAAAATATTTTAGAATCTCTGAAAACGGCTAACATCATCTATTTGGGGGAAACCCACGACAACACCCTGGACCATCAAGCCCAATTCGAGATTTTGCAAATATTGCATCAGCAAAATCCCCAAATAGCGATCGCCATGGAAATGTTCCAGCGTCCCTATCAGTCAGTCATAGATCAATATTTAGCCGGGGAGATTTCAGAAACCCAACTGGTCCGCGACACGGAATATCTGCAACGTTGGGGTTTTCCCTGGAAATATTACGCCCCCATTCTTCGATTTGCGCGGGACAATCAACTTCCAGTTTTAGCCATCAACACCCCCACCGAAGTGACCCGACAAGTGGCGGCGGCGGGTTTAGCCAGCCTACAAACCGAACATAAACGCTACATTCCCCCCATCGACGAAATCAAGACCGATAATGAAGACTATCGGCAAATGCTCTACAACATCTATAGACAACACCAACATCAAGGTAGTGAAGGCGGGTTCGATCGCTTTGTGGAAGCCCAAGTCCTTTGGGATGAAACCATGGCTGATGCGATCGCCAATTTTGTCCAAGCTAACCCCGACTTTACCGTGGTAGTGATTGTCGGAAAAGGTCATGTAGTCTACAACCATGGCATCCCCTCCCGCGTCGAGAGACGATTAGCCGACTCCACTATAGTTCAGCGATCGGTTTTATTCCAATCTCCCGACCAAGACAGTCTACCGGCAAATATAGCTGATTTCATCTGGCAACACTGAACCACAACGTTAAGCGGGTGCAAGATATGCCAAGCCATAGACTAAGCCGCTTACTGCACCCGCCCGCCCCCTCGATTATTGAGAAATTCTTACCAAAATTATTGACATTGTACCCAATTATTGATATAATGCCAACTTGGTCGCAGCATAGGAAAGATAGCTGTTTTCTAGTGAACATGAAAGCGGTTGGCGATTGTTTTTGTATGGCTGTGTGATGTGATGCCAAGCCTACCCGTGCCGTATAAATCATCAATGCTGAGTCCTATTAACCCCGCAAACATTTCCTCGAGGAATTAGGGAAAATCTCGATGCTGAAACCACCCCGTCCCCCGGCCCACCTAGGTCAGGGATTCGCTTTTCCACTGTTAGTAAATCAGCAAGGTAATTGGGCTTTGAGCGCAGGCGATCGCAACGTCCGAGAGTCCATCGTGCTAATTTTAATGACCGATCTTGGGGAGCGAGTCAACCGGCCAGACTTCGGTTGTCGGTTGTGGGAACTCAGCTTTGCACCAATCAACTCCGAAACCCTGATGTTAATGCGAATCTTCGTCCAAGAAGCCTTAGAACAGTGGGAACCGCGCATAATGCTGATAGACGTAGAAGCCATTCCCGACCCCGATGGTGGGAGAGTAGATTTAGTGATCAACTATAGTCTCAAACCCAGCCACGATCAAAGGAGCCTCGTCTATCCCTTTTACCTGCAAAAACAGCCGGAATAAGCTGCCATGGTATTCGACTTTTTACCCAACCTTCCCAAAGCCAACCTAGACGATCGCACCTATGACGATCTGCTGCAAGAATGCTTGTTAAGAATCCCTCGTTATTGTCCCGAGTGGAATAACTACAACCCCAGCGATCCAGGAATCACCTTGCTGGAACTGTTTGCATGGCTGATGGACCAGATGCTGAGTCGCTTCAACCAGCTTCCCAGGCGAAACTACGTCCTATTTTTAGAACTGCTAGGAATTCGCCTACAGCCCCCCAACCCAGCCCAAACCGAAATCACCTTTTATCTAGTATCAGACCTTCCCCAAGCCTATACCATCCCCGAAGGCATCGAAATAGCCACCGAAAGGCTGCCCGATGCCGAAGCCATAGTATTTAGCACCGATCGCCCCTTAGTTATTGGCAGACCCCTGATCGGGCACATTCTGCACGGTCAAACCCCAGATATCACCCCACAAATGTTGCGTGATCGGTTAACCAACTGGTGGACGATGGCAGAAGACGGAACCTGGTCAGGGCCAGAACTCTCGTTATTCAGCGATCGCCCCGAATCAGGGCAATGTTTTTACCTAGTCTTTACCCCTGACAGTCCCATTGAAGGAAACGTTATCGCCCTCACCGTCAAAGGCCAAGCCGCCACCCCCACAGGCATTAACCCCGACCATCCCCCCCGTCGCTGGGAAGCCTGGAACGGAAGGTACTGGCAATCAGTCCTGCTGGCAGAAGCAGACGACGAAAGCCAAGGTTTCAGTTTTCGAGATGCAGTCAAACAGGGTCGAGACCCCCAAGGCGGATCGGATATTATTTTGCATTTACCCGTAGAATTTCCCGTCGCCCAGTTCACCGCCTATCAAGGTCGCTGGCTGCGCTGCGTCTACACAGAACCCACCCTCGACCAATCCCCCTATAGTGCCTCCCCCCGCATTGTCGGCATCAATTCCCGCGCCATAGGAGGAAGCACCGTAGCCCGCCAGTGTCAAGTAATCAACGACGAATTATTAGGAGTGACGGACGGCACTCCTGGCCAAGCATTCCAACTGCAACGCCCCCCCGTGCTGACTCGCATGGCCGGAGAATACCTAACTGTTACCCCGATCGGAGAATTACCTCAAATTTGGGAAGAAGTCCCCGACTTTTCCAATTCCCAACCCGACCATCGCCACTATGTGCTGGACTCCGTAACTGGAATAGTACAATTTGGACCCCAGGTGAGCGAACCGACTCAACTGGTGCGAGAAACCGACTACTCCCCCAGATGGCAAAGCACCGCCAGACAAAACACCATTTTAAGCGCCGACCATCAAAAGCGACAGTATGGTGCTATACCTCCAGCCGGAGCCAGTTTGCGGATGGTTCGTTATCGTACCGGAGGAGGAGTCCAAGGCAACGTCAAACCGGGAACCATCTCGGTGATGAAAACTGCTGTGCCCTACGTTGGGGCGGTGGTCAATCATGTTCCCGCTAGGGGCGGTTCTGATGCTGAATCCTTAGAGATGGCCGCCATTCGCGTCCCCCAAATGCTGCGAACCCGCGATCGCGCTGTCACCCCCCAAGACTTTGAAACCCTAGCTATAGTAGCAGGACAAGGAGCGATCGCCCGTTGTCGCTGTCTCAGGGCAAGTCCTGGGAATCAGGGAGTCGTGGAACTTCTGTTGATACCCCGCACCAGTTTGATACCCTTAGAGCAAGGAGTCGGCATTTCACCAGAAGAATTAGCCATCAGTTCCGAACTCAATCGCCAGGTTCTCAGTTATCTTGATGAACGTCGCCTGCTGGGGATACAAGTAAAATGTCGTGAACCAGAGTATGTAGGAGTCGTCGTCGCCTCCGAAATTACTACCCCGCCGCAATACCACAATCCCCAAGCTCGGCTAGAGATCCAATCGCAATTACAAATAGCTTTGTATAGGTTCCTTAACCCGATCATTGGCGGCCATCAATCCGAAGGTTGGCCATTCGGTCAGCCCCTGTATACAGCCGATATCATCGCCCTACTACAGCAATTTCCTACTGTGATGAGCTTGGGGGCTGTGCAACTGTTTCCTATCCGCCGCCAGGGCGGGCGGTGGGTGCGGGGACAACCTATAGCCATGATTGATCCTGGTCCTAATGGCACTATCTGTTCCTGGTCTGATGCCGGAGGCGATCGCCATTTGATCAACATTATCGGCGGTGGAGGTTCCGGGGGGTCATAAAACCCCCTCTACTTCCGCTACCCTCTGATCAGCCTTTAGCCCTGGAAGAGGGGCGACAGAGACCAGATACATTGAGCCAAGAATCCCCGTCCGGGCAGTCCCCCTCCATCAGTAGACAACCCTTTCACCATGACCCAGGTTCCTGACCAAAAATCTGTCCTCTTAGATATCGTCTCGATCGACATTCCCGAGACAGCACCAGCTCAGTTGCCTGAATTATCAGGTACTTTCTCCCAACCCGAACCAGACCGAGCCCCCGTAAAACTAATTCCAGGGGAAAACAGCTCCCTCGTCATTGACCTGGAAAACCTAGACACCCGCCCCTTGCACCTCACCTGTGAACTGACCGGGAATTTTCCCCACCACTGGTGTCAGACTCAGATACCCGTTGTGTCCACCCTTGGCGAACTCCCAGGCCAACCAGTCATCCCCTACGCTCCAGAATTATTTGTTACCCTCTTACCCGGAGAACGGCGCTCTGTCGTTCTCTGTTTTCAAGTCCATCGGGATTTTTTCGAGGCAGAAGAAGCTGTTTTCAGGGATACCGAGGGACTGCAACTCAACTATTCCGGCCGCTTTAATGTCTATGGCAGTTATCTCAATAACCAGTCCGATAATAGGCCTCTACTGGAATTTGTCGAGTTTGACCTATTTCTGCGACCGCGATCGCCATATATCAAACTACTACCGCAAATTTATCAAGAAATCGATTTTGTCGGCCGATTCCTGAAAATTATTGAAACCACTCTCGAGCCAGATCTGCAAATATTCGGCAATCTCTGGGCCTACTTAGATCCCCTCACCGCCCCCGAAAATATGTTGCCATTTTTAGCCCACTGGGTTGGCTGGCAAAACATCCCCACTCTCAGTCTCCAACAGCAACGCCGTTTAATTCGCAACGCCTTAGAGATTTATCGCGCTTCTGGAACTAGGCGGGGGCTGCGGTTTTACCTACACCTGGTAACTGGTTTACCTCTTGATGAAGATTTGCCGGAAGTGTCCAAACACATTTCAATTATAGAAAACTTTACCCAAGGGGCGGTCATGGGCAGCTCCTATCTGGGTATAGATACCATTTTAGGCGGTGGCAAACCTTTTCACTTTCAGGTACGCCTGCTGTGCGATCCTGATACTATTGATGAGAAATTGGTTCGCACTGTTATTGAAGCACAGACACCAGCCTTCTGTACTTATGACTTAAAAATAGATTCGGACAATCATATATGATCATCACTGATGGCAATTCCTCTGATTACCCACCGCCAGAAATTCATCCCCTCCAACGTTTGATAGTTGATGATGGATTGCTGTTAAATGCCCAGCGTTGGCGACAATCCCACGAATACCACCGATCGCGACAAAATCTCTATTATCAATCTCTTTACCAACCGGGAATAGTGAGGGGGTTAGGGGTGTGTGTAATCGATGCCCCAGAGAGTATATCTGCCCAATATCGGGATAATCGCTGGGTGCAAATTCAGCCCGGAATTGCGATCGATTTGACCGGAAATCCGATTATTGTCGATCGCCCTATCGATTTTCGGATTGCCAAATTGGTGCAGACAGAACCCAGCACTATTTATTTAGTTCTGCGCTATGTTGATCCAGAAACTCTCTACCGTCAAAGCGATCAAGTATTGGTAGCTGAAAGTTTTAGGATCGACGAAAAAAATACCCCACCCTCACCCCAGGAAATCGAACTGTGTCGGATCACTATTTCTCCTGATTGCATCGAAATTAGACCCGCCACGAATGTTTTTTATCCTGATGTTAACGAGTTGGATTTACGATACCGGGGACGAGTCCGACCGCGCTCGGCTAAAACTCTGCGAGTGGGGATGGTTTTACAGGGGAATGCTGAAGATGTTTATTTAGGGCAGAATCTCGATTATCTATTGCGATCGCTTGCGGTTTTAGCACCGGTCACGATGGATGCTGAACCAGTCGAAGAAATTACCTTAACTTCCCAGGATGCTCAACATCGGCGAGACTATCACTTGCTATATATGAGATATTCTCAGATACTGTCTTGGGGAGAAACAGAATATAATGCTCTCAAATATTACAGCGATCGCGGCACTGTACTTTTCATTGAAGCCTCATCAGAACAGGTCAATATTGCTGATATTAATTCAGCGATCGGCGAACTTAAACAGGCTCTCAATGATATTCAATTTTCCCAAATTTCCGAATTTAAAAGGGAATTGTCCTCAGAGTTAACTATCTGTGAATCCGAACTTAAAAACCGCCTACAATCCGCCTTAGAACCTCTCGAAAATATAGCCCATCAATATCTGGGGATTCAGCTATCGAATATTGAGCCAATATCCGCCCAAGACCCGATTAAAATTCATCCCTTTTTATTTGATGAATTACCAATTATTAATCGAGAGCAAACCCGACTGATAAATTGGGGCAAAATTATTATATCCATAGGCTATCTATCCTCTGGTTGGGGGTTAAATAATCATCAGGAATTATCCAGAGATTCCATCCGCAGCGCCCAAGAATTAGGGATTAATATTCTGAATTTTGCCCACCATCATTATCAATTGTCCAGTAGTCAAATGCCGGGCAAAATTTCGCCGTAATTTTTACCACCAGACCAGGAAAAGCCATGAAACCATCTATTTCTATCCGATATTTCATTCCCCTATTAGTCGTGGTTCCCTTAGCTTTGGCTACCATAACTACAGCAATATTAGCTTTTTATAGTGGCAGTCAAGCCGTCAAGAGTCTGATTGACGAATTGAGCCAAAAATCGATAAATTCCATTGAAAAACACATAGACACCTACCTACAAGCTCCCATGGTGGTAAATCAACTCAACCTGATCACCATTGAAAATGATTTAATCGACCTCAATGATGTGCCACTATTGACCCGTTATTTTCAGAATCAGGTAGCGGCGATCGATGGGTTATATTACATTTATCTTGGTACTGAAAGGGGGGATTTTATCGGTGTTCAACAGCAGCCAGATGGAACCCAAGTATTAGTTATTGGAAATGCCGCAGAAGCTGAAGGTCGAAGTGTTTATCAGCTTGATTCGGCGGGAGTTCGTGCCGGCAAAATCAGAAACTTAGAAGCTCAGTATGATGTCAGACAACGACCCTGGTACAAAAGAGCTATAGAAATCGGTGAAATCGGTTGGAGTCCCATTTATATTTTTGGCTCCACATTAGAACTCGGAATGACCTCCGCAATTCCAGTTAAAAGTCGTGGAGGTGATACTATCGGAGTTGTGGGTATTGACCTGGGATTGAAAGACCTCAGCAATTTTTTGAGAAGTTTGGAAATCAGCCCCAAGGGTATCGCATTTATTATTGATCGCGCTGGCAATTTAGTAGCCAGTTCCACCGACGAACAACCCTTTTTGGATGAAAATGGCGAGAAACGACGATTACCCGCCCTCGAAAGTCAAGAACCTGTGATCCGCTCTACAGTCCAAAAGTTACTCGATACTGAGTTAAGCCTTAACCAAATTCAACAACCGATTTCCTCTAGCTTTCGATTGAATCGTGAACAGCAATTGCTACAGGTGACTCCCATGGAAAGTACGGGTTTGGATTGGCTAATTGTTGTGGTCATTCCTGAATCTGATTTTATGGAACTGATTTATAACAACCTTCGGTTTACGATGATTATTGGCTTGGGTGTGACGGTGGTAGCGATTACACTGGGGGGGATCGCGTCTTGGTGGATTATCCAACCCATCGATAATTTACACGCAGGAGCGAAAGCTATCAAAGCTAATTCTTTCTCGCCAGAAATGCTTGAATCTACTATTTCGCGCTCTGATGAAATGGGAGAATTGGGTCAAGCCTTTGTGGAAATGGCAGCAATTGTCCAGACTCGTGAGAAAAATATGAGTGAGGAATTGGTGGAATTGCATCGCCAGCAAGAACAATGGCGGCGCGCGAGCCATAAAAACCAAGACCCGACTGTGCTATTTCAGGAATTGATGGAGCGAGCCAGACAGGCTAGAAAAAGTGGTTAATAAGAGTCCTGCTCTCTCGATGACAGTGTAGTTGCACTGTGCATTTTTCCAAAGATCGCGCTTCCCAATTATCGGAAACATGAAAACAGATATTTCTACTAAGGATTTAACTCTATACCCGGACGGAAAAGACACTACATTTGATGTGGTGGTTATCAATGATAGCGATCGCATGAGTAGCTTTCAACTAGAGATATCCGCTGCTGGGGTGGAGTCAGATCGTGAATGGCTTTGGTACACAGTTACACCGCAAAGTGCGAATAAACCACCGGGGGACAAAACTGAGTTTCATGTGAAAGTGCTGCGATCGCCTATTCCTGGATTTGTGGGGTTAGTCAATCTCACCGTTAAAGTATTTTCCCTGGAATTAATGACCGAAGAACGTCACATTCTCAGGCTCAATATCATCGAGTCTGTTAGTGAGTGTCCGTTTCGAGTCGAACTCCCTACCAAACCCATTCAGACTCTCCCCAATAGTCAAGTGGAAATTGCCTTTAGTATCCACAATAATAGTCAAAAGGCGATCGCTGTTACCTTATCCGTACATAGTAGCAAGCGAGAATGGTTCCTGTTTGATAATCAAACTACTTTTAACCTTCCGCCACAGCAGAGTCAAAATTACTCCTTTACCTGCAAAGTTCCCGAAATGCACGCTGCTGTTGCTGGGGTCTATCCCTTTACGGTGATCGGACAGTATCGCAACCAGAATTCACCGCCAACTAGAGGCCACATAGAAGTTTTACCCACCGGAAACGTAGATTTTGATGCCTTTCCCAAACGGCAATTAGTCCCCGCTCGTCGGCCTTGGCTGCCCCAATGGGGCATAGAACCGCCTGTTTACCAATTAGAATTCACCAACAATTCTAATTATTCTCAGGGACGAACTGCCGAAATTCTGGAAATCACAACCCCCACGTTCAATAACTACCCTAAAGTCGGGGGGGATATTGAACCTAGAGACGGAGAAAATGAGTTTTCCATTTATCCCGAACAGGTAAATTTGGCTCCGGGAGAAACCCAAACTCTGGAACTTATCGCCTACAGCAAACGGCCTTGGTTGGGTATCGGTAAAACACAGACCATTACAGTTAAGGAGGCTGTGGTATCTCCCCTAACTCCCGCTTCTAGCGCTTTAGGTGGTTTGTCGAAGGAAATCACAATTTCCCCAATTGCTGACGACCTCCCACTAACTGATGAACATACAGCCCACAGTGAACAGAAGGGTCTGCAAATTCTGGAGTTGAGACTATTACCGATTATTCCCCGGTGGTTACAGGTGGCGATCGCACTACTGATTTTAGGTGGTATTTGGTGGTTTTTGTATGCCGCTTTCCGACTTAACTATCATGCTGCTTCCGTCAATGTGGTTAGGTTTAACGGTTTGGGGGATATGGCGATTAGCACCTCCAATGACCAGACTCTGCGGGGGTGGCGAGTTCGGGAAAATAGACTGCAACCCATGGGTTTGTTGGGGAATTTGGGGAAGGCGGGGCGCACAGGTTTGTATCGCCCGGTTGATAATAATCAGGTGGCTGTGGGGTTGGAAAATGGGGAAATTCAGATTTGGGACTTGCTCAACTTGGCTGACAGCCCCCGGCGCTCCCTTTCTTATCGCCGGGATGATCGGGTCATGGCTTTGGCTTATAGTCAAAATTCCCAGTATTTATTCAGTGGCCACGGCAGCGGTTTAATACTGCAATGGTATCTGGGACCTACGTTAAATCTCACTAATGTTGAGGAACCTCAGTTAATTCAGGAATTTGATTTCGCTATTTATGATATAGCCCCCGTTGGGGCGCGACAGGAAACTCTGGCGATCGCTGGTCGCTATAACCAATTGGTGCTTTGGGATACCACGGGCGGTAATCAAGGCTTGCGAACAGTTCCCTACCCAGCGGGGGGACAAGATGAATACATCACCTCTCTGGCTACAGCAGCAGATAAGCCTTTTTTGCTGGCTACAGCAGACGATCGCGGTTCCATCAGTGTCTGGAATCTCCGCGAATGCTTAACCAACCAGTCCGCCACTTGTCAAATTATAGATCAGTGGCAAGCTCACCAAGGCCAGCCCATCCGTTCTCTAGCTTTGACCGCTAATGGCTGCTATTTAGCCAGTACCGGAGATGATGGAGAGGTGATGCTGTGGCTATTGAATAGCACAGGAGAGCGATCTACCCAAAATATGGGGGGTGAGGCGATCGCGCGATCGCCCTCCCCCAAAAGCAGTTTAGATATCATTGCCATTGACTCCTACCTCCGCATTATCACAGGAGGTAGAGATCACCAAGTGCGCCTTCACCGCATCCAACAACCTCCCACTCCCTGTAATTAGCAAAGGTAGAACAACTATTAATTATCCATTATCCATTAACTCATGAGCAGTACAGAAATTGTATATGACGGCCAACAACAACCTAACAAAATCGTCGAGGGGGTTCCCGAACCAGACCTACAGACTTGGGGAAAATCTCTAACCCTAATTGCCAACCCGTCCGGGGATTTTGCTATTACTGCTGGGGAAACCTTCGAGTTGCATATTACCCTAGTTAACCAGGGTCATTTGGGTGCGATTATTGACGTTTATATTGATGAAACCTCTACATCAGTATGGGAATGGTGTGCCATTCCTCACCAACGATTAGCCCTAAGTCCTCAGCAGAGTGCCGAAGTAGTCTTTGAATGTCCTGTGCCCCCCCAGGCGACTCCAGGAATTTACAATTACTTCCTAGTTGTAGATGCACCATTACACTACCCGGAAGATACCCCCATCCACCACAATGCTAATCTTCAGGTACTCCCACAAGTAGCGTCGGCGGTGCGACTTGATGATCCTACTTTTAGCCTGATACCCGCTACAACTTCCGTTGAACCAGCGATCGCCATAGCAGGACAGCCGTTAACCCTCCGTTTAATAGTCAATAACCGCGATCGCCGAGTGGATCGGTTTCGGTTGCACTGTACCGATGTCCCCCCCGAATGGGTAGAGATCCAATACCCAGAAGGCTTGAATGATTTGGGTTTAGTCGTCGCCACTGATAGTTTAGCCCTCAATCCCGGGGCGCGAGGAGAGATTCAGTTAAAGTTAAACCTACCGCCAGACATTGAGGCGGGGCGATATGCCACCACCATTACACTCAACTCCGAAAATCATCCTGATTTGACTCTGTTGGATATCCTCCACTTTCATATTAAGCCTAACTATGATTTGCGGTGGGATCTACAGACCGTGGTGGGTCGCATTCGCACCGGAAGCGGACAGTTTCAACTGCCAATCCAGAATCGAGGTAATACAGATCGCCAACTGCAGTTTAACCCCCGCGAAGAAGGAGAAGTAGCAAATTGTCTGTATACTCTGATACCAGATGAGTTTCGGCTACCCCCAGAGGGGACTGTGGAAATGTCTGTCGAGGTCATCCCAAAACATTGGTGGTACAGACCTTGGTGGGGTCAGGGACGGGTGTTTGAGTTTTATTTGGAACCCCAAGATTTGCACCGCTTGCCCCTCCCTCAAGAGCGTATCAATGGCACTCTAATTTGGGAGGCTCGCCCCTGGTGGCAGTTGTTGTTAGCCATTTTGCTGGGACTAGGAGCGATCGCCGCCTTGATTTTCGCGATCTGGTCTGTATTTTTTAAGCCTCCCACCCCCCCCAGGATTTTAGAGTTTAGATCCGAGTCCCTCAGCTACGCCGCCGCTAATGACGATTTTATTTATTTGGGTTGGGTAATTGGACCGCCCACTCGCCAAATCCGTGCCCTGCAAATTGTTGGCAAATCTCCTGATGGTAGCATTTCCAGTGCTGCTGTTACCTATGATTTTAGTCGGGGTATTCCCGATGAGTTGGCTTCTGTGTGTACCCTCAGACAACTATTGCGATGCTACAATGTTCGCACTGATGCTCGTCGTCCTGGGGAGTATATTTTTGAGTTAAGGTTGCTTCCTAAAAACGATATTGACCAGATTCAAGTAGCAAAAACCAGTTTAATTAGGATTGCACCTCTACCTATTCCCCAAATTACCAGTTTTGATGTCAGATTAATCGATAGCAGCACCACAAGACCATCGCAGCGCCCGGAATTGACCACAGACAGGGTTGATAATGCGATCGCACTCAATAACACCTTTCCTAATAGTGATTCTTTCTTTGCTCCCCAACCTCAGAGAATCGCACAATTTAGTTTTCAGATTCTCCATGGCGATCAAGTCCAAACCTTAAAATTAATCGGTCGCTCTCCCGATGGCCAGGTTAATTTTGAGCAGAAAACCTATACTGTCAATCCTGACCAATTCTCCGAAGATTTACTCGGTCTCTGTGAGGTTGACTTGGATGGGATTTTGACCTGTCAGGGGTTGCTTCACACAATGGAAAAACCTGATACTTATATTTTTGAATTACAAGTCATTTCCCGTCAATCTCTGGGGGAAGTCACCGACAGTCGCCCTGCTGATCCCATTGTCTGGGAACCTCCACCACCCCCACGGATAACCACTTTTGCTTCCCCGTCTTCTACTTATCGTAGTGGTGAACAGCAACAAATTGAGTTTCAGTGGGTGATTGATAATGCCGCCCAACTTCAACAGTTGGAGTTGCGGAGTTTATCCCCCGACGGATTGGTTAATTTCCCCAAGATCACATATCGCTTTGATGGACAAATTCCCCAAACCTTACAAGATAAATGCCAAGTTACCGGGGAACAATTGGTTTGCAATAATCTGGCTATTCCACTACCAGACCCAGGACGCTATAATTTTGAGTTGACAGCTATTCAGCGTTCCGAACTTCCCGAAACCGAGCCATCTCGACAAATTCATGCGATCGCTATTCAACCACCACTAGCCCCAGAAATTACTAATTTTCAAGCCGCACAATCTAACTATCAGGCTGGGAAAGATACTCCTATTCGTCTAAATTGGAGCCTCCAAAATCCTCAAGATTTGCTGGCTATTCGGATGGTTGGGCGCTCCCCCGAAAGAATAATTACAGTCCCCGAAATTATCTATCCTTTTAATGGTAGCATCCCCCAAGCACTTCAGAATAACTGCCAATTAACTGCTGAACAGCTTACCTGTATTAACGTCCCGACTTCCGCCCAACAACCTGGAGATTATATCTTTGAGTTAATACCTGTTCATCGGGGGAATTTGGCAGCCATGGCTACATCTATGGAAAGCGATCGCATTCGTATCCGACCACGCCCGGTTCCCCCTCCTCAAATCAATGGTTTTCAGATTAATGGGGAGGATGCTCCCTTAAAATACGTCGTTATTATAGACCCTCAAACTTCTCCATCACCTTTAAATTTATCATGGGAAGTTAGTGGTGCTGGTATCATACAAACCGAGTTACTCCCCGTTCCTGGCGTGGTTCCTAACCGTGGAAACTTGACCTATCCCATTGCACCTCAGTCAGGACAGGATACCCTGACTCTCAGAGCCACTAATACTGACGGTAAACAGGTTCAACGTTCCATTTTGATTGAAAGGGTGCTTCTTCCTCAACCAGAACCTGCACCTCCTCCCAGACCTGATTCAGATAGCCCATCAGACAGCCCATCAGATAGCCCACAAGATACACAATTCACACCCTTTTCTCCTGACATAGAATCCAATCCTTGGGCTCCGATTGATAACCCACCGCAATTTAATTAAATGTCCCGTCCTAATTATCCCTAAGTTCAATGAACAGTCAACAAATCTTTCAACAACAAGCTATTCCCGGAATTATTGGCGGATTAGGTCCTTTAGCACATATTGAATTTGAACGGCTATTACTGGCTTTTAATTCCAGTCGCGGTGCTTGTGGCGATCGCCAACACCCGATTTGGTTTTTAATTAATGCTACAGACCTTCCCGACCGCACCCAAAGTTTACTAGGAAATCAGCCAAGTTGTGCCCCTGGTTTAGTCAAATATGGTCAAATATTAGAAGTGGCTGGGGCCGATTTTTTGGTCATTACCTGTAACACTTCTCACGGATTTTATGATCTAGTCCAGTCTCAGTTAAATATTCCCTGGATTCATATTATGCAGGAGACAGTTAGATTTATTAAACTGCATTATCCTGAACTTAATCGCGTGGGGATTTTAGCCACTAATGGAACTTTACAAGCCCATCTATATCAGGATAGTTTAACGGCGGCGGGATTAACAGCGATCGCCCCGATTTTAAACTCCGAATTACAGCAAGATATCATGAATGCTATTTACCATCCAATTTGGGGGATTAAAGCCACAGGAGTTCAAATTTTGCCCCCCCCTATTAACATCTTAAAAACCGCTGTAAAGTGGCTGGAAAACCAAGGGGCAGATTTATTAATTGCTGGATGTACAGAGATTTCTGTAGTGTTAAAACTACTGGATACCAGCTCATTAATAGCAATAGACCCCTTGGAAATTCTGGCAAATTTGACATTAGATTTAGCATTTGGCTATGAGAATATCCCCGAAATATCAAGCCCCCTTAAATAGTTATCGATTATCCGATAGTAGTATCTTTAGAAAGCGCTAAGGTTGTGGTTGTCTCAGTTGGTAGGGGGTGAGTATCGGCGATCGCTGCTGTCGCTGCAATTCCGGTATGCACAATAGTTAAAGTTCGGAAAGGGTCAATAATAGGGTCGATCGCAATTAATAATACCAGTATAGCTTCTAGGGGTAATCCCAAAGGTTTTAAAATTATATCCAACAGGGTCAGCGTTAAAATTCCCGTCGCCCCCGCCGTTGCCATTCCTGCTAAAATAGAAGCGATAATGATAATTACAAAACTCGACAGGTTAAAGTCATAGTTATAGAGTTGCGCCACAAACACCGAAGTTGTCGCAAAATAAGCCACCGGACCAAATCGACACACCGTTATCGCTAGGGGAATGACTAAATTAACTGTCTGTTTATCAAAGTTTAAGTGTTCATCTAAAGCTGAAATAGCAGAAGGTAAACAGGTAAAACTACTGCGAGTAGCTAAAGCTAAAATTGTGGGTTCTTTTAAGACCATCAAAACCCGACCAAAGCCATAGCCAGACTTCTGCCAAATTACCAGGGTACTGATAATGTATATAATCAGAAAAGCTACAATGGCAATAATCACAAAATTTTGCATAGCTACCAAAATCCCAAAACCTGTAGTTGCCATTTGGGAAGCTAACAGGAAACACAAACCAAACGGTAAGAATAAAATCATCCAATCAATCAATTTTTTCGAGGTATTAAATATGGTTTCCAAAAGATTAAATACGTCCTCCTTGGCGGGTTCTTTGGAATATCCCATAGCGATACCAAACACAATGGAAAAAAATAGTATTTCCAGAGAATTACCCTGGCTGAGAGAGGCAAAAATATTCTCAGGTACTAAGCTAAACAAAAAAGATATTAACAGTGATTTTTCTGTAGTCTCCGGCATTGGACCAGTCAAAGATACCTCAAAATCTAACTCTGAAGTATTCACAACTACCCCCAAAGCTGCGAGGGTAGAATCTTCTAAATTACCCCCAGGATTAGTTAAAAATGCCACGGTTGCACCAATGATACTAACCCCTAATAAACTGAGGGAAAATACTATTAAAATCCGTTTGACATATTTATTGGCTTCATGACTAGAAATTAGCTTACCTACACTCATTGTTATGGCTGAAAATAACAACGGTAAAACGCACATTTTGAGGAGGATTAAATATAGGTCTCCAAAGGGGGTTAACAGTAGGGCAATATCTTGATGAACAATGCCAATATATACACCCAGAAGGATAGCCGGAACAATCGACCAGGGATTTTTTAGGCTTTTAACTAACTGCTTAAAGACGCTGTAAAAATTCATATTTTATCAGTGGGTATTTTGGTTAATTTTGTGAGGTGAGTTGACGAGAATTAGATGGGGAAACCAACAAATCCGAATAATCTTCTAATAACTGACTAACTGTATATTTTTTGTCGTTCATTGTTAGATACAAATTCACAAACTGTAACAGGTGATTACTAGACCACGGTAAAGCGATCGCGATCGGATCTTGGGTATCTGTTAACGCGACCGTTTGAAAATTTAAAGCCACATTGGGGTAATTAATCAGAATCTTTTTAACTTCCAACTCATCCCGATATGCTGCTAGTATATCTCCCCTCATTGCACCTCTAATTAAATCCTCCCAATTGGAATATCTGATAATCGTAGCTTTGGGAAATTTTGCCCTAGCAAATATCTCATAAGAAGAGGCATTAATTACACCTATCTTCCCCTGAAAATCTCTCAAAAAATCTACCAAATCTTTATTTCTTGTGGCTTGAGTTAATTGCAAGCGATTTAACAAAAGACCATGGCGCATGGTTAAATATGGATGAGAAAATGAAATAATTTTTGCCCTTTCTAAGGTTTGACTTAGTTTGGAAATCGCCATATCCGCATCACCTTTATAAACCCTATTCACCACTTCATTAAAGGTTTTTGCACTGCGATCGAACCTAACTTGTACTCCTAGACTTTTGGCAATTTTTCTCCCTATTTCAACATCTAATCCGATTAATTCACCGTCTACATTTTCCGCAAAAAAAGGCGGCGAATCTTCTTGATTTATCGCGACGATTAACTCTCCTCGATCTATGATTTTTTGCATATCTGGAGACATAGAGCTTGACGACTGATTTTTCTGGGCAATAACAGCAGCATTTCCTAGTAAATACTCCCAGGTTTCTTGATTAACTATGCCAGTGCTTTCTAAGCCGATATCAAGTTGAAAATTAGAAATAGCTTCTCGGGTTTGTTCCCCATAAATGCCATCGATCGCCCCTAGATAATACCCCTTTTGTTGTAAGCGATTTTGTAGCTCGATAATATCATAATCTCCCCAGGCTTCAGTCACCCCTAAATCGCCATTATTACTATCAGGCACAGTTTCCGCAATCCTTAATTGTGCCCGATTACCCAGAGATTCTGAAGATAAAAATATGGGTGCATCTTGAGTTTTTACTAAGGGGGTAAAAATTAAAACACTTCCCAAGCATATAGCCAATAAAATCAGAACGTTGTATTTCCAGTTAGAGAGTATTTTCATACAAATAATAATTGCTTTCCTGTCTTTTTCGCATCAATTGAGCTTGATAGTTTTTTATCCCCCCCCAAGTCTTCAAGACTAAATTTTGAGTATCCAGTTATTCAGTTAGTGTCCCCAGGTGTAGGATTATTGTACTTTACCATTATTATTACTCTGATCAGGATAAAGTGTAGCAGTTACTAACGGTTTTGGCATCCCAATTGATACCCCAACCCAGACCCCAATCTACTTGGACTCTATCAATGATCATTATACATCATGCGATCGCCATTACCATCATTTCCAGCCAACCCACAGACCCTAGGTAATATAGCCAGTTGGCAGAAATCAGGTTTTTAGGTAATAATGAAAGTATCGCCGATATTATCAAGTAGTTTCGCACTCATTAACAAATCATGTCTAATCAAAAACGAGAACCTGGAGGCTGTGGATGTGCCAGTATTCCCTTTTCAGTAATTCTGCTGTTTTTAGGTGGAGGTTATTGGCTATTTACACAGCGAGATAACTTAGACATTGGTCGGTTTCTTAATCATGAAATTATCGCTGACATTCCATTTATAAATACTTGGGAATTTCCTACTAATCAATCGCCGCCAACTTTACCCGACATTTCAGACCCTCCGAAAACTACCCAACCACAACCACAACCACAACCACAACCACAACCGGAAACACCACCACAATCACCAACAATACAGCCACCTTCTCCCCTACCATCATTGCCACTCAATACCTGGGAAGGTAAACCCATTAGAGGGATTTATTTAAGTCGTTATAAAGCCACAAATAACGCCAGTGAAGAAACCATTAGGGCTAGGGTTCGTTACTATCGCGATCGCGGTATTAATACCATTATTCATGGGGTATGGGGTAACGCTTGTACCATGTATGAAAGCCAAGTTATGCAGGCAAAATTTGGTTATAATAGCTGTCAAAATCTGTTTCAAGAAGAATGGATTGATTGGTTAATTGATGAAGCCCATAAACACGGCATGGAAGTTCATGCTTACTTTGAAAAAGGCATTAAAATAGACGAAAATAGTCACGCCTTTGATCTAGCAGTCCAGAGAGGTTGGATCGTCCCTGGAGTCGATCGCACTCACCCAGGAGTTGATCATTATGTCTTGAATGTTGGCATCCCAGAGGTCGCTCAATTTTTCACTGATATTATGGTTGAATTTGTCCAAAAATACCCCCAGATTGATGCAGTCCAATGGGATGATTATTTGGGTTATCATGATGAGTTACCAGGTCAAATCGATCGCACTCCTAAATTAACTAATTTTGTCCGCAATATGATTGCACAAATGAAAGCCGCTAACCCCTCAGTTAGTTTTGATATCTGCCACCATAACCCCTATTGGGCAAAACAGTATTTTGCCGCAGACCTAGAAGCATGGGGGGTCGATCGCTTTTTTATCCAGGTTTATGCTGAAGAAAATTTTGATGATGAAATGGTCTATGTCGAAGCCTCTGATGGTATTTCCATTACCGAGAGACAATTAAATCGATTACCCGAGTTGATTGATAATCCTAACATCCCTAATATTTTGCTATTTCCTCTCTCCGGAGAACCCGAAAGACTCGCCGACAAGGTGCATGAATTTACCATTTGAATAAACTTATAAATTAGGTTAATTATCATCATTTCCTCCTGTGGCTTCCCTGCTTCTATTCTACAGTTAAATTATCTCGGGTTGATTTTTTGGTCAATTTTTTTAAAAAATAGCCCGCCGAAATCGGCCAGAGGGGTTGACAGGCGGCGGCGATTAGTGATATCATATTTACATAATCTTAAATAATGGCTATTGTTGCAAAAAAATAATTTAGTGCATATCTGTATTATATAATATGATAGCATCAGCCGCTAAAAAAAGCAAGTATCGCCTGAGGGAGGAGGGATTTTAATTTTTGGAGGTAATCAGTTAAAATTATTACAAATATTAAAATTATTGCCATGATTGCCATTGTATAGACTTTTTTTCGATCAGGTCAGCCCTCAAGGCATTTGCTAATACAGATGAATAATCAACCCTTGAGAGATTTAAATAGTAAATGGGCCGACCAGGTAAAGAATGGTTGTCAGGAACTGCGCGACAGCGACGAAATCAGACAGACTTGGGATCATATCATCGCGACTATGGCCCTGCGGATTCGGCGATCGCTGAAACTCAAGGAAATTCTACAGACAACAGCCGATGAAGTGCAAAGATTACTGAAATGTGATCGCGTTTTATTGTACGAAATCGACTTGCATGGGAATGGTGGCATTGTGGTAGAGGCGGTAGAGGATGAGAGGTGGTCCTTAGAATGAACCATGCACCTTGTAAGATGGGCCCTATCTTTGGTTAGTGGCGATCGGTTCGATCGCCCTAGAAGCAGGTCAAATTGGGACTTGGGATTGGGATCTCAAAGATACGGTAAACTGGGATCAGCGGATGTATGAGATTTTTGGGTTGCAAGGTTGGCAGGGTAAAGCAGTTTATCAAGACTGGGCTAATCTAGTCCATCGAGATGATATTACCGAGGTTGAAAAGGCTATGGAAGCAGCCATAGCCAAAGATAATTTTTTTAATATAGAATTTCGTATTGTTAGACCCGATGGAATCAAGCGTTGGTTGCGAGGGGCAACCATAGTCCAGCACCATAGTGACGGTACCCGGAGCGATGACGGGGATTAATTACGATATTACCGATCGCAAACAGGCGCTCATTAGCCCTCAAATACAGTGAAGCCAAATATCGCACCATTATTGAAACCACCCAGGAGGGAGTGTGGGTTTTAGATAAGACAGATAACACCAGCTTTGTCAATCAGCAAATGGCAAAAATGCTAGGCTATTCTGTCACGGATATGCTGGGAATGTCTTTCCTAGATTTGATCGACACAGAAGGATCTTCGATGGCTGAAATTTATCTAAACCAGCGTCATCAGGGTATAATGGGTCAACATCGCGCCAAGCTGTGCCACCGTGATGGTAAAGTGGTCTGGGCTTTGGTTTCTGCTACACCTTTGTTTGATGATCTGGGGCAATATGACGGCTGCATTAAACTGGTGACAGATATCACCCACATGGTGGAAATACAGGAGGCTTTACAAACTTCTGAGGCGCAGTTGGCTAGTGTATTAAATAGTTCCCTTGATGGGATTATGGCTTTTCGTTCTCTGCGGGATGAGACTGGGGAAATAGTGGATTTTATCTGGTTGTTGACTAATCCCACGGCTGGCAAATTGGTGGGGCGATCGCCTCAAAAATTAATCGGTAAACAATTATTAGAAGAAATGCCGGGAAATAAAACTGATGGTTTATTTGATGCATTAGTCCAAGTGGTGGAGTCCGGCGAACCTTTCCAGTATGAGTTTCATTATCAACATGATGGCATTGACTGTTGGTTTGAAAATGTGGCGGTTAAATTGGGGGATGGTTTTGCGGTCACTTTCCGGGACGTGACCCGAACTAAACAGTCAGAAAAGGCTCTCCAACAAGTTAATCAAGAGTTGGAACAAAGGTTAGATGATCTCAAGCAGCGTCACCAAGAGATGGTGATTTTGGGTGAAATTAACGAATTTTTGCAGGCTTGTAACAATGTCGATGAGGCTTATGAGGCGATCGCCCGCCCAGTCGCACCTTGCTCTTCCCTGAGTGTTCGGGTGGTCTGTTTAGAACCTGTAGTTCCCGCAACCGGGTTGAAAATGTGGCTCGGTGGGGGTCTGATTTGCATTCAGCAGTTGATTTTGACCCTAAGCATTGTTGGGGACTGCGCCGGGGTCGTCCCTATGAAGTAGGAAATCAACGCTCAGGTCCTCGGTGTCAGTATATCCAAAACACTACAGAATTGGCGGTTACCCTTTGTATTCCCATGGTAGCTCAGGGGGAAACTTTGGGATGATTTTATCTAGCTACCAAAACCGCCACGGCTTGATCTGAACCAAAACAGCAATTAGCCCGCACTGTATCGGAACAGTTAAGTTTAGCGATCGCTAATTTAAACCTCCGAGAAACCCTCCAAAATCAGAGTATCCGAGATCCATTAACTGGATTATTTAACCGCCGCTATTTGGAAGAATCCTTTAATCAAGAGATTCTCCGCGCCCAACGTCAACAGCACCCCATTGGTGTGATCATGCTAGATATAGACCATTTTAAGCAGTTTAACGACACCTTTGGTCATTATGCAGGGGATTATGTCTTACGGGTGGTTGCTGAAGTATTGAAAAACAGTGTGCGCGGTTCAGATATTGCTTGTCGCTATGGCGGCGAGGAAATGACTCTAATTATGCCAGAATTGTCTTTACCCGCTATCTGCGATCGGGCTGAAGCTATCCGCACTGCTATTAGCCAACTGCGTCTCAACCATAACGGTCAAAATTTAAACACCCTCACCGCCTCTATAGGAGTTGCTTGTTTTCCTCAACATGGAACTACCCCCATGGCTGTAATCAAGGCGGCTGATGGGGCTTTATATCGCCCTAAGGCTAACGGACGTAACTGTGCGATCGTTGCCACCTTATCTTAATTTATTCTACCTGCTTCTGGGAGAGTTTGTCAACCTTGCCTAAAGGGTGAAGTTAGAATAAGAAATAGCGCTGCGCCATGGGTAAAACTGTGGCGGGTTCACAGGTTAGCAGTTCCCCGT
Source organism: Limnospira platensis NIES-39 (assembly GCF_026000695.1). Lineage (GTDB taxonomy): Bacteria > Cyanobacteriota > Cyanobacteriia > Cyanobacteriales > Microcoleaceae > Limnospira > Limnospira platensis. Next base: position 3,035,448 of record NZ_AP026945.1, on the reverse strand, counting down.
CTGCCGTGACTTCGTAGGTTTCTGGGTCTACTTCTATATGGGGTAAACTATCGTTTAATTTCATGTCTAATTTACTCAAATGGCGGGTATTATATACCGGAACTGTCGCTTTTTTTAAACCCAGTTTTTGCATGGTTTTACCCGCCAAAGAAGCCTGGGAAACAAAGGTTAATGATGTGGCAGATATCGCCCCTCCGAAACTTGCAAACATCGGACGCATATAAACCGGTTGGGGTGTGGGAATACTAGCGTTGGGGTCTCCCATTTGCGACCAGGCGATCGCCCCCCCTTTAATCACGATTTCCGGTTTAACTCCAAAAAATGCCGGTTTCCATAGACATAAATCTGCTAATTTACCCTCTTCAACCGAACCGACATAATCATTAATTCCATGGGCAATAGCAGGATTAATGGTATACTTAGCAATATAGCGTTTAGCCCGGAAATTATCATGGGTTTCTGCCGCATTTTCTGGGGATGATAATAACCCCCTTTGTACCTTCATTTTATGGGCGGTTTGCCAGGTGCGGATAATCGTTTCTCCTACCCTTCCCATAGCTTGGGAGTCCGAGGCTATCATACTAAATGCGCCGAGGTCGTGAAGGATATCTTCGGCGGCGATGGTTTCCCGACGTATGCGGGACTCAGCAAAGGCAACATCTTCGGGAATATGGCGATCGAGATGGTGACATACCATCAACATATCTAAATGTTCTTCTAGGGTATTTGCCGTATAGGGACGGGTGGGGTTAGTGGAGGAAGGCAGCACATTTTTATAACTACAAACTTTGATAATATCTGGCGCATGACCACCCCCCGCGCCTTCCGTGTGGTAGGTGTGAATTACCCGGTCTTTAAACGCGGCTATGGTATTCTCTACAAACCCCGCCTCATTGAGAGTATCTGTGTGAATAGCTACTTGGATATCATATTTATCAGCAACTGTTAAACAAACATCGATCGCCGCTGGTGTAGTTCCCCAATCTTCATGAAGTTTTAAACCCATAGCCCCCGCCATTACCTGTTCAACTAAGCCTTGAGGTTGGGCGCTGTTTCCCTTCCCTAAAAATCCTAAATTCATCGGGAAGGCTTCCGCCGCCTGTAGCATTCGATGAATATTCCATGCTCCCGGAGTGCAGGTAGTGGCATTTGTTCCCGTGGCGGGTCCGGTGCCACCTCCTAACATAGTGGTAATTCCAGAGGCGATCGCCGTTTCAATTTGCTGGGGACAAATAAAGTGAATATGGCTATCAATTCCACCAGCCGTTAGGATTTTACCTTCTCCCGCAATAGCCTCCGTAGACGGACCAATAATAATATCAACGTTGTCTTGAATATAGGGATTTCCCGCTTTACCAATTTTACAGATTTTACCGTCTTTAATACCCACATCAGCTTTAATAATTCCCCACCAGTCTAAAATTAGGGCATTAGTAATTACCACATCAACCGCCCCATCTTCCCTAGAAATGGGAGATTGTCCCATACCATCTCGAATTACTTTACCCCCTCCAAATTTGACCTCATCTCCGTAAGTAGTTAGGTCTCTTTCTACTTCTATAAATAGTTCTGTATCCGCTAATCTAATGCGATCGCCTACCGTTGGTCCGAAGGTTTCCGCGTAGGCTTGTCTATCCATGCGATAACTCATTTTTGGCTCCTAATTAATCACAATATAGCTATTTTTAAGCTGGCGGCGGGTTAACTCCCCAGATTTACTTAGGCTTTTTTTTGGACTTATCTTTTTTGCGTTTTTCCCGCTTAACTTCTGGTGATAATGTGCCATTAATTAACCCATTAAAACCGTAAACTTCACCACTTCCGGCTAGAGTCACTAATTCGACTTCTCGCTGGTCTCCTGGTTCAAATCTGATGGCTGTACCAGCGGGGATATTTAAGCGCATTCCCCTAGCTGTTTCTCTGGCAAATTCTAAGGCGGGATTGACTTCGTAAAAGTGAAAATGAGAACCGACTTGGATGGGGCGATCGCCTGTATTTGCCACATTGATTTTGACAGTTTCGCGACCCGAATTAAGTTCGATTTCTCCTGGTTTAACGATTATTTCTCCGGGAATCATAGTTAATTAAATAGTGATTGTTTTACTGGATAGGATTATGAACTGTTACCAACTTCGTACCATCGGGAAATGTCGCTTCTACCTGTACCTCGTCCACCATTTCCGCTACCCCTTCCATAACATCATCCTTAGTTAAAAGAGTCGTTCCATAACTCATTAAATCCGCCACAGTGCGACCATCTCGCGCCCCTTCTAAAATGGCAGCAGATAGGTAAGCGACAGCTTCGGGATAGTTCAATTTAACTCCCCTGGCTTTACGGCGCTCCGCTACTAAGGCGGCAGTAAAAATTAGCAATTTGTCTTTTTCTTGGGGTGATAGTTGCATCCACAACTCCTTAAATTCGTGAAATTATTAAACGTTCCACACTCGCGGTTTAGTGATGTTTTTTCCTGATAAATTGGGGCGTAATAACTGCCAAATTTGGGTAAACCAGGCGATCGCCTCTTGGCTAGACGGACCACGATAACGACACAATAACCCTGATAACAGTTGAGTCGCCCCGGCTTCTCCTTCGCTTTGGTGTTCACCCCACAGCATTCTAACATGGTTTAGGGTCTCTTTGGAAACAGGTTCACCCACCCAGGTGAGGGTAGCAACTACAGGCCATCCTCCTAAGCCGTGGGGACTCTCTAAAATGGTTTCACCCCCAGGAAGCCATTGTCTATCTATCCATAGTGGTTTCTCATTTTGCCATATTTCCGTGTGCGATCGCCACTCTCCCTGTCCAAAATTTTCCCCCCTGGCTGAACGACCAAACCGGGTAATTTCCCATCCTAACCAGGTCGCTTCTGGGGCTAATTCTACCCGTAAATCTTGACGATAAATAGCACCATTAAAAATGATGGTTTCCCGTGGTAAATATTCCAAATAAGCGCCTTTTTCTAGTTTAATCTTAACATTTTGGCTGGCAGTTTTTCCCGTGCTACGATAAACTCTACTCGCCGCCGCCGTAGTTAATAAAACTTTCGTATCCGCTTGTAAATGCAGGTTTTGGGAAAGGCGATCGCCCCCCACCATTCCCCCGGCGGTATGTAATGCTACACTATGGCAAATTTCCTCACCTGGCGGATAAAAAGGGCGTTGGATTTTATAGGGGGCCGTGGTATACTTATCAACTACTTGGGTAATGCCATGATTTTGGGAATATGTCAGGTTAAGAATACCATGCCATTCTGACGGGTTACAGTCACTCATTAATTGATAATTGATAATTGATAACTAACTCCCTCTGGGGTTAGGCGGTGAGGGAGTGACGAAAACCTGAGAGTGGGGATTAGATAGTTGACTGCATAATTATTCACAATGATGATGATTTTTGATGCTTTAACACCGCATCTCTCAATTGTCCTTGACATTCATCAAGCAGTTGAATTCCCCCTTCCGCATCCAAATCAGTCCAATACATTAATAGGGCTAATTTCACCGATTTATTACTGCGTTCTAATAATTCGGCTGCTTGTTGGCGAGTCATACCTGTTAAATCAATTAAAATACGCATCGCCCGATCGCGTAATTTATTATTCGTCACCGCCACATCAACCATGCGATTACCGTAGACTTTTCCTAGCCTAACCATCACACTGGTTGAGATAATATTTAATGCCATTTTGGTCACAGTTCCCGCTTTTAGGCGAGTGGAACCCGCCAGGATTTCTGGACCTACTAAAAGGCGGATATCCACATCAGCATCAAACGTCACTTGTTCCCTGGGAACACAAGCCATAAATATGGTTTTTGCCCCTCGGCTTTTAGCTGCTTGTAGCGCCCCATGAACGTAGGGAGTTGTGCCGCCCGCCGTAATTCCTAGGACGATATCTAACTCCGTGATTTGGCGGTGGGCGATCGCTTTTTCCCCATCCGTGACCCTATCTTCTAATTCCTCCGAACTACGAATTAAAGCCCCTGCGCCCCCCGCAATAATCCCCTGTACCAATTCCGGGGGACTACAGAAGGTGGGCGGACATTCAGCCGCATCTAACACCCCTAAACGGCCACTGGTACCCGCCCCCACGTAAAATAACCTCCCCCCTTTTTTTAGGGCTTGTGTAGTTAGGTCAATGGCTTGGGCCAGAGATTCGCGCGCATGGGCGATCGCCAGTAAAGTTCTAGCATCCTCGCGGTTAAACAAATCCACTAATTCCAAGGAAGTCAGGCGATCGAGGTTTTCACTACTCGCATTAGCCTGTTCCGTCAATAAATGGCCCCGCGTTTCCAAATTAGTCATTTTTTGCTGTTCGTCCTTCACAAGTGATCAGGCTAAAGTAAACCTTCTAGGCGACGGCGAATGCTGTCGAGTTCGTCTGATGGAAATTCTGAGGATTCCTCTGAGTCCCTTTCGTCTTGGGTTTTGCCTTGTTTTTCCCACTCAAACTCCTCCACATTATTTTCTGGAGGAATTGCTAAAGCCCCAGACGGAATCAACTCCCAATCATAATCTACACTGCGACAGAATTCTTTGATTTCATCATCATCAATTGCCTCAATACAGGGACTGGGGAAATCTTGGGCTTCCAACAAACCACCAAAGCGGAGGGCATCGTCTTCCTCCTCAAACATTAACACCTTATTGCGATCGCCCATCTGAATTGTATGGATTCCCTCATTATCAGTCCCGGCATTGAACAGCAAGACATAGACTTTCATGATCTTGAATCGGGTTGTTAACAACAGCTTTATCTTATCTTACAACCTCCGATCACCTTTTCTCTCAACTCCACCAGATGATCGCCATTCCAGACCCGCCCCCTTCCGGTTGAGATGTGCTAACCAGTCTGCTAGACTGTCTCCACCAGCTAAATATCACAAATCGGAAGATTATCTTGCATGAATTATACCACATCCGGTGCAGAAATGCCAGCAATTAAAACATTTGTTAACAATCAAGTTAAGTTTCCTGAACGCTTTAATGGAACCATTGACAATCAGGATGAAATGTATTTATTTGCCCTCCAAAATCAAGGCTTTCCTGAACGCGCGATCATTCGTTATTATAGCAATGGTATTCGCATATTTGATGCTGTAAAACAGGTGGTTAATTGGCATTTTGGCGGTTTTAATAAGATTAGTGCATTTTTAGACTTTGCTAGTGGCTATGGACGTTCTACCAGGTTTTTTGTGCAAGAAATACCCTCAGATAAAGTCTGGATTTCTGATATTTATGCCGAGGGGGTAAAGTTTCAGGTTGAACAGTTTGGGGTCAATGGTATTGTGTCTACTTCTCAGCCAAAAGACTATCTTTGTAATCAGAGTTTTGACTGTATTTTGGCTTGTTCTTTTTTTAGCCATCTCCCCAAAGCTACTTTTTCCCATTGGTTGAGGGTGTTATATGGCTTACTTAATCCCAATGGTTTATTATTGTTTAGCGTCCATGACCGCAGTTTATTACCATCTCATTTAATGATTGATGATTCCGAGTTATTATTTTGTCTGAATAGTGAAAGCAGAACTTTGGACTTGGGGGAATATGGAACCAGTTATGTCGGCGAAAATTTTGTCGCTAATACCATGGCTGATATTTCCGAACATCAGGCTGTTTATCATCGCATACCCCAGGGAATTTGTCGGTATCAAGACCTATATATTTTGGCGAAAAATCCGACCATGACTTGGGAGAATTTTCGATATTATCATCATCCTATCGGAAAAATTGAACAGTGTAATCTTACCGCTGATGGCGTTTTGGAATTGGGGGGTTGGGTTTCCGAAATTAACCCCCGTGGTCAGGTTTCCGAAATTTTGGTTTATCAAAATACTCTCTTGGTTTATCGGGAAACAATTACCGGGGAAAATAACCCGGAGATAAAATGGCATTTTGTCTGCAAGTTAAACCAGGTGAATTTTGTTGATATTATTATGGTGAAAACCATCAATAATTTTGGGTTAGAATGGGTGTTTGATTGTGCGCCGCTAGAGTTTTGGTTGAGGGGGAACTAATTGCTATGATGAAAATCACACAGTCTCCAGTTCTAACCACTACCGAAATCCATAAATATGGGACTTTTTGGCATTCCTCAAAGAAGTAATGATGCCTTGTGGCGATCGATAAAATACCATTAGGCACTAACGTGATTCTGCCAACACTTGGAAAAGGACAAGGCCTTGCCTACTAAGCGAGACACTCCTTGCCTCAAGGTACTGCCAAACCCCCTTTTTTTTGCGCCTTACCTGGACTTGGCGGCGTACAGAGACATATCTCTGACTAACGCAGTCTGGCAGCCAGGGTTCAGGCACTTGGACGGTTCCTGCTACTCCAGCCTGGGGAATTCCCTCAGTCCGCAAACGGTCAATCAGAGACCGTGTTCCTTGGTGAATCACTTTTTTGGTGGGGTTTTCAACAAACTGTGGTCTACAATCACGACACTTGAACCGTGGTTAGCCGCTTTTGAATCTGTCTTCAACTTTGGTACATACCTAATACTAGCACCGAGATGATGATACCATTTACGGAGGTCAAGGTAATGACTCTCTCGTGGGTGAAACAGGTAGCGACCTGTTATTGGGTGATAGGGGGGATGATACTTAATGGGTATTAGCGATCGAGTTCCTGGTTATACATTAATTGATCACTTTGCTCTGGATGAGGATATCATCCAGTTAACGGACTTCCGAGGAACTTTTCGACTCTAACTTTCCCCCGAACAATTACCCCCCGGTACAGCAATTGTCGGCCAAAATCGCCAAGGAGATTTTGACTTAATTGCCCTAGTCAAGGACGTTTTCTGCTTTGATTTAGAGGAAAATTATTTTATATTTTCTTAATAAATCGCCAGAATGTTCATGTTGTACAAGTAAATGACCATGCCGACCCAAATATCGGATTTTTAGCCAGGTTTCCTGAGCTAAAATCAGGGTAGCAGAAAACATAGTCCAAGTCCGAGTTGTTGTTTATTTTTTATACCCATGGAAGACCTAATTCAAAATCTAACCAATACCGAAACCCCGTCAACCCCGTCAACCCCTGTACCTCCCCGTGTATCGACAGATGAGATAGATACCTTATTTGGTGGTCCTGGCAATAATGTTTTCCTGCTTCAGAATCATTTTGATCAATTGCCTCCCCTGAGTCCAGCCACGACTCAAATTGGTACTAACGACGACGATGAGTTATTTGGGACCAATGGGAATGATGTCATCCTAGGTCGCGGCGGTAATGATACCATTTACGGATTTATGGGTGATGATTTCATAGATGGTCAAGGGGGAGATGACCGGATTTATGGCGGTCAGGGTAATGATATCTTATCAGGGGCTGAAGGTAGAGATACCATATTCGGCGATATCGGTGATGATATCATTTACGGTGGCGCAGATGACGACCTGCTATTTGGCAACCAGGGCAATGATACAATTTATGGTGACGGCGGTAATGATACCATCTATGGCGGTCAGGGAGACGACTACCTAGTGGGCGGTAGTGGTAATGATCTGTTATTTGGTGACCAAGGAAATGATACCCTAGTGGGAATAAGTCGCGCCGGAAGAGGTTACACCCTGATCGGTGATTTTGACCCAGAGAAAGATACGGTGATGTTACGGGGACGCAGAGAAAATCATGAATTAGTTCCATCCCAGGAGCTATCTGTTGCTACCAATGTTAGTCTACCAGAAGGAACGGCAATTATTCAGACCACCCTAGATGGTACTCAGCAACTGTTAGCGGTTGTTCAGGATAATTTCTTTTTGGATATTGACGCGAGTTATTTCGACTTCTTATGACGGTTTCAGGGCGCTAATGATTAGTCATAGCGCCCTTACCATCATCCCCTTAATTATTTTCCAGTTTCGCACTACAGGTTAAAGCTACATCCACCAATTCATCTGGGGCTTGTCCAGTTTCCTGAAGTTGCTGTAGGATGTCCACAAACTCCTCAATCGAAAATCGATCTTGATACTCAAAAATGGTACACTGACAGATAGTTTGCGCTTGTTGGGGGGTTAGCCCTGACCTCTGCGATCGCTCACGACAATTGCTCACATAATTGCTGACAAACTCTTGAGGATAAGCATTCCTGGGTTGTTGTTGGTAACTAGGAGATTCAGCAGCAGCCATCGTACAGACAGTCACCGTGAAACTTAGGGAACCTAAGAAAAAAAATTGTTGCCAAATTTTGGGTATGCTCATGCTATTAATTGGATTCCGTATCAGCCGGCGGAAGTCTCCACAACTTGACATTATAGCAGTAGGATTTGGGAAGCCTTAGATGAGTAAGCCTCAGAACACCCCCAGGTTGATTAGACAAGGCGCGCGCCGCCGAGTCAAAATTTTGCTCATAGCAGCGTGCGCCTTAATGTTATTCATGAGTCTAGGACTGGTCAATCACCTGTTAATAATGCGATCGTCCGCTAGAGAACCCGTTGATACCTTCTTAGTATTGGGGGGAAGTATCCGCCGAGAAATCTATGTTTCCCAACTAGCCACAGAATATCCACAAATCCCCATTATCATTTCTAAAGGTTCCGACGACCCCTGCATTGTCAAGCTATTTGAGCGTAACAAAGCCCCCAGCCAAGGAGTTTGGTTAGAAAAATGTGCCAACTCCACCTTCGGGAATTATATGTTTAGTCAACCCTTACTCACCCAATGGGGTGCGCGCCATGTAAAAATCCTCACCTCAGATACCCACCTTACCAGGGCCCAATGGATGGCTAAAATCATGTTAGGAGCCCATGGGATTTGGCCAGAAATGGAATTAGTAGAAGAATCCGGGATACCCGGGAACACAGAATCTCTGCTCAAAACCATATTAGACCTCAGCAGAGCCATCCTTTGGGCTTTTTTTTTAGCCAGATCTGGCAACCGAGTTGTTCTGATGTTGTTCACCTTCGAGAAGTCGATATGGCTTCCTGGTGTGAAAATGGTTTTACCTGCGAGTATCAGGGGGGAGTTGATCCCGAATCCCTATGCAATTAGAAAATCAGCAGAAGTAACCGCCGATCTCTAAAATGGAGTCCAACCAGTTCGCAGCATTAGAGTGGGGTGCTTTTCTGTGTCTGTTGGCCAACCAAGACCTACAGCTTTTTTGTTGAAATTTCCCTGGGAAATGCTATAATGATTAATGAGCTTGGAAATGCCTGGAGAGGTGGCAGAGATGGTCGATTGCGACGGACTCGAAATTCGTTAGGGGTGCAAGCTTCTCGTGGGTTCGAATCCCACCCTCTCCGATTAACTTAAACCCTTATCATTATTGCGATAGGAGGAAATTAACTAACCCGTTAGTCGTACCGTTACATTCAATATGCACTCCATTGAGTCTTAGCACACGGGACGATTAGTGCATATCCCTTAGTAACAAATCTTAATTATTGACGGGTTAATCAATAAGCACAACTTAATCAATCTGTCAAATGCCTACTATCTCCCCCTAACCAAACACCGATAGGGTACTTCCCTAGCGATACCCGTCAACAGCAAGCCTAGCGGTTCCTAGCGTCACTGTTGACTGTTATCGCAACGGTCAGTTCCCTTAATATGTCTGTTTCGGTTAGGGGGAGGATATGGCTCAAAAACAACCCATAGGGGAACCCACTAGGTTATCAATGTACAACGATACCCCTATCAATGTACAACGATATCAGACCGCCTACCTGACTCCCGTAGGGAACCAGGTTATTGGGGAAATATTGGGGAGCCTACTCGCTACCAACAAAATGCGATCGCATAATCTAAACTATCTCCTACCGGAACCAACCCGATACCCCCAAACAACTTTTCACCTGGTAACTTGTTTCGTCATCTCTCGCTGATACCTACATAATCCTAGGGAATTGATTCCCCATCGAAACCGATACCTACATACCGCTAGACAAGTCTCCAATTTATAGGGGTACTGGGTTCCGCACAGGATGATTACCCCTAATAGACGGGTTAAGGTTTTGGCTTAGGGTGTTTATTGTGGGTAAATTAGAGGCAAGCATTCATATAAACTTCCAGCACTCCTGTTGCAGCACTCCTGTTAACAAAAAATATGCAAGCACCCCCTACAGTTAGAAACCATAGGGGGCCATTTAAGTTATTGGGTTAGGTGTTAGGTGTTAGGGTTTTCTCCAACCATCATCATCAATATCATCTCTGTTAATTGGAAGAGGGGGTGATTGCTTTTTATCTTCTAACTGTTTTTTACAAACTGTTGATGGCATAAAATCATTAACATATCTAATCAAATAATTTAGGCTATTTTGGATACCGTCTAACCTATTCTCAATAATTAGGTTTCCTGTATGCGTAATGAACATACTGATAATAATCGCGACAATAATTAACCCTAATTCAACTATTACCAAGTTCATTTATATTAATTTCCAAAAATGAAGTGTAAACCATTTAATTCTTTCTAGTGGAGAAAATGAAGCGTAAAAATTGCTGTACGGCGGTGATTCAATTATTTGATATTCATTAAGCCATATAATTTCACGTTTAACCATCATATTCTGCTTCACATCATTGTATGTGTAAAATTTTAACCACCCTGCCATTTTCCAGTACACGGGTACACTGTCAGCGTCAAATAATATCCTGATAAATTTACTGCCAGAAATGTCAGGTAATTTTTTAGTACCGTGTAGCTATCATCTTCTATCCTGAAATTAAGTTCATAAACTTTAAACCAATTACTTTCAGATATATCAAGTGCATTAGGCATTATCTGTTAATTTATTGTTGAGTGTTTAGCATATTTTCCAATTTGTCGATTTTTTCTGATAATTCCTGAATTGCCGCAATCACTAATGGTATCAGTTTATCATACATGATTGTTAAGTAATCTATTTTTTTGTCGTCAACTTCAGGACTATCTGTATGGTCATTTTTAACCACTTCAACTGCGTTAGGGTATATATTTTGTACTTCTTGAGCAATTAACCCAAATTGTTCTGTACTTGGATTAAAGCCATGAAATGCTGCAAGTTCATTATACTTAAACCACGTGACTGTCAATGCGTTAATTTCGCTTAACCCTAGAGTTGGTTTTGATAAAAGTGTTTTGAATTTAAGATCAGAGCTACCTTTAACGTAGTCTCCATTATCGTTAATATAAGATACATTTGTGTCTCCTACTCTAAATCTAGTATGTACTCCAGATGATGAAGAAAGAGTTGAGCTCTTTGTAAAATATGTCTGTCCGTTGTATACTTGTATTGAACATCTATCGTTAGGAACAGCTCGCCAATCGCTTTGATGAAAATTAATACCATGATATATAAATACTCTAGGATTATTATCTGCTTCTAATTGCATAGAATAATTCCCTTGATGAGAAAACGCCCAGCTATTTCCTCCAACTCTACTATTTAGTACTAAACTTGCCGAACCAGCAGTAGAGCCTATCCGGCGGATGTCAAACCCCCTCCAAACATTAAAATCAATAAGCATATTTCCATCAGGAAAACTTTCATTAGTTGCAAAAGTTACTGGATTATTTGTTATGTTAAATGTTTTAATTCCTGTTAAAGTTTGATTACCTGTAGTTCTAACTACAGTTGAATCTACATTAATTGTTCTATTAGCTGCTAAAGTTCCTCCTCCGGATCAACCATCACCTGCAGTTAATGTAATATTTGAATGTGTGTGCGTTGTGGGAGTCCTAGCGTCAGATAATCTACTATCATTACCTTGACAGGCTGTGTTTGCTGTAGTGCCATAAGCAACCGCCCATGTTGTGGCAGTACTCCCATTAAAATTATTTCCAGTTAATCCCGTACCATTTGTTAATGTATTAGGAGTATTGGCAGTTATTGTTATATTGGCACTACCATTAAACGAAGTCCCATTAATTGTTCTAGCAGTTTGAAGTGCTGTTGCTGTTCCGGCGTTTCCACTTATTGACCCGGTAATTAATGAATTAAATGTTTTAACTCCTGTCCATGTCTGATTCCCAGTTGTAATTATCCCTGAATTAGTTGCACTAGCTGTAGGTAAAGTAACATTAGTTCCTGTTGATGATGTAACTACAGGACCTGCTGTTGTTCCTGCTGTTACTCCTAAATTAGTTGCTACATTTACTTGTGCGCCTGCCGCAATCCCATCCAGCTTTGTCTTATCAGCGTTCGACATTACACCTGCAACGGTTGTTGTAGCAGCAGGTAATACAGCATTAGTACCGTCAGAACTGTTAACGGTTAACGTATTGCTTGTAGTGCTTGTAGAGAGGTTGGTGGATACGTTTGGGGCGGTGTTTCTAAACTCAGTTCCTACTAAAGTTAAGCCAGTTCCCGCAGAATAGGTTGTATTAGGAGGTGTTACCCAAACACCATCGCCGCGTAAATAGTTAGATGTACTGCCATTTGTATCAATGGCAGCAACATTACCTGAATTTGTTATTTGAGATAAGGTATGTGTATGGCTAGTTGGTGTTCTAGCATTTGATAATCTGACATCGTTACCTTCTGTAACAGTTCCAATAGTTGTTCCAAAATTTTTGTTAAATGCTGTACTTTTGGTAAAAGTAGGCTCTTTACCGTCTAATGTACTTTGAAGTCCTGTAACATTAGCAATAGTATGTGTATGTTCTGATGGAGTAAACGTAGACGGTTTGGACGTTATTTCAGTCCAGCTATGGGAATGAGTAGATGGGGGGAAAGTGCCAGGTTTATTAATAATATTATTCCAAATTAACTCAGTTAATTTGACTAAATTAGTATTGGAGTCAATAACTGCTTGTATCCGTTCATTAGTTAAATACAGATTAACTTCACCTTCTGGCAAGTCATCGGTTGATTGCCCAAACTTACTAGAGTAAATGTTGAAATTAGTCATAACTGCCTCTATATTGAGTAATCAAATAAATGGCTAATAACTTAATACTAGCCATTCATTTGATGATTACATATTGATATATTCGATAATTGTAACGCTGATACTAGCGCTAGATTCTGCTATCGCCTGTAACTCAGTTCTACCCCACGTTATTGAGATGGTATCACCTGGCTTAACCGAAAATGCAGCGTCTGACACGCTATCACCTGTAGGGTCAAATATTAGATGTACATTGGTATTTGACCGATTCTTTACAAACACCGTTCTACCGTTACTGGTAGCATTGATAGGCACAACTTCCGTGATAGTGTTAGCAGTCAAACTTATCGCGGTAGTTTCGGGAGTTCCCGGTATTTTACTGCTCATATTTAGAGTGTCTAAATTGACAATAAAACTGTAAACTGAGAAACTCATAATAAACTCCTAAATCAAAGTAAAATTTACCAATTTATTATTTGTTCTAATCCAACAATATTGGTTACGCTATCCTCAGTTATAGCATAGATAGAAGCTGTTGATTTTAGTTCATCATCCCACCCAGCGTTAGGAGGTAAATATAGGCATTGATAAGGTACACAGTTACTGATATCACCGTGACAAAACCATACCCCTACAGAACCTACGTTTTGTAAGTGCAACCTATACCGATTAATATTTGAGGGTCTAACTAATGTGGGGGTATTGCCTATTGTCACCCCAAAATTTTCGGGTTGTGTCAATGTAGGGGTTTGAGGAACTGTATCGAGTTGATATTCAGCCATGCCCAAAATATTAATAGAATCATTGTTATGTAACTGAGTTAAACACCTAGCTTTAACTATTGAGTTGCTATCAATTGCTAAACCTTCGTTTTGATTAGTGATTAATTCAATTAACAGGTTTTCGGTGTGAATGCCTCCATAATATGGCAATTTGACAATCCCTAAATTTAACCCGTTTTCTGTTGCCATATTCCCATAAAATATCTGTAAATCTACCGCTCCCTGCAACACTTCCTGTTTTTTTTCCACCGTTGGTAATAGCTATCTTCCGGGTAAATTGTGGGGATTTGTGATTGTGCAATACTGGGAGTGTAACATCTAGCGTTTAACGATGATATATAGCTGTAAATACCGATATCATATTTATATCTTTCTGTCATTAATGATTCTAAAATAGTCCCGTTAAATAACTCTATGGCGTTACTCCAGTTAGCAGCGTTGATATTAGCCGTGATATTTTTAATACCTCTCATGATTTTAACCACCTATTAATAAATTATTTGTTAGTATAATATTACTACTTTAATGTGATTATTTAAATGGTTAGAAACACAATTAACCCATGGGACCCAGGTCCTACTAGGGAGCCACCAAAGAGAGATGAACCAAAGGGAGGTAAAAAACCGCGTGGGTTTGGTAGGAGACCTGGTTTTGGGGGTGGCAGAAGCGGCGGCGGTGGTGCTGGTAACAGTTTTGGCGGTCCTAATAGCGGTGACGAGGTAGATGATGATAAAGGAAGGCAACCACCAAAACCGGGGAACGAAATGCCAGACCCTCGTGATTATCCTGTTAAAAATAATAATAAATGGCATTTAATGATTTTTGCTCAAATAGTAAATAGTAGACTTAGCAGTGGAACATCTAGTATTAATAGGCATTGGTGGAGAAGGCAAGAAGCAACAACGTCAAATTTTAGACTTAATAAGATTGGATTAGATGTCTTTATAGAGTGGGAAGAATCATGGCATGATTCAGAGTACAATTACGAAGAGCCGATAATTGTACATAATGATTATATTAAACATCGTAAGTTATACCCGTTAAAACCTTACTATATGAATTCAGGTTGTGAAAGAGTTTCATTATATGGAAGTGGCTTTAATAGTTTTTATAACTCTGAATATAACGCTTCATGTCGTGATCCAAATAGGCTTATGATTAGTCCATTATTTGGGTCTATCTTTTACCGTTTAACTCCAGCCACAACCTGGACAGACGTAACAACTGTTTGGACTAAAGACCCGGAAGCAATGTTAGAATATATACATTTATGGGAAGTTCCATATATTGATAGAGGTCATCAATCATACTACGAATATGAGTCTGACGTATTGTGGGACGCCTATCGAGGTAGGTCGTATGAAAATACACGCTGGTATCCAGTATTTCCTACGAGTACTAGATTAAACTATACTTCTTTAGACGGTCCACGAATTTGGGAGAACACCCGTAATTATAGCTATAAACTATGGATTCTGTCTGAAGATAAAGATTATTTGCCGCCAGAAAACAACGTTCGTCAAATCACAATACCAGACATGAATGAAGAATGCTGTGGAATGATTAGAAGGATTTACGAGTTCCTAGACCCTGAATCCTTTCCGGCTGAAATGCCTACAAAAATAACAGTAGATGCCGATAATCCTGATAATGGAATTAAAGAAATTAAAACATTGCCAGAGTGGTTAATGTACAGATTTGACATCGATGATGAGAGGTGGGGGGAATTTGAGGTAAAGGTAGAAATTAATGATATCAATCTTCTATCAGAAGAACAAGAAGAAGTAACAATAAAATTGCCTAATATTGCAGAATCTATAGCTGAAATTTTCGGGCTGGTTATGGAAATTGCCATCTCTCATCAGGTTACACAAAACGCTGTGTTAACCTGCTTACATGAAGCAGGTTTGGCTCACGCAGCAGCCTTTAAAGCTGGTAGGGAAGTCTCGGAAATATTAGACTATTTAGGCTTTAAAACTGAGGAAAAATACGAGAAACTAAAAACAGCTTTCACTCCAGAGGCTGATAATTTTGAGGAACTACTAGAACCTAACGAAAGTAAAGTTAAAATCACTAATCAAAAGAACGCGAAAGAAACACTAGAGACAGCCTTAAATCAAATAAAGGAAATATTCTCAATAGTTAGAGCGCAAGGTACTTTACAAGTTAATGGTAATGACCCGTCAAAAGACATATTAGCCGATTTAACTAGGTTATATGATTCAATGAAAAAACAAGACGAGATTAGAGAGCAAGAGACTAATAAAGTACAAGAATTATTGAAAAAAGACTTTCCTGATATCAAGATAGAAACCGAATTGATTGACGGCGATAACCCACTAAGAGGGACTTTGTAATGGTTGCCAGAAGTGCAAGAATGCTAAGGAGTACTCGTAGCTTGTCTAGCCGTCAAACCCGTAGCAGTATAGGTAGGAATGGCGTTAGACAAGTTAATTTAGCTCAGAGAACATCTACTCAAGAGATGGGTTGGTTTGGCAAGCTATGGGCAAAAATAACTGGTAAAGTAGTTGAATGGGGCAAAAGTTTTGGAGGTTGGTTATGGGAAGGAATTACTAAGTTTTTATCTAACTTTAGTTTTGAGAAAGTAGCACGATTTATCACGTCTAATTGGGATAGTTTCTGGAATTTCAACTGGAATATATCAGATGAACAGATAGACAAAAATATGATGAATATTGCTAATCAATTTATTAGTACTACCGCCGGTTTTTTGGGTAATATGGCAGGTAAATTAGTTTGTGGAGTATTGCCTACCATTGGTATTGCATTTATCAACAAAGCCGCTGCTATGCACATTGCCTTAAGCAAGGGACCTGAAATGCTTATGGAAGTATCTACAGCTTTCGGCTCATACGTTAAACAGTCATTTAACATGGCTATGAAAGCCATAGCATGGCAACTGTTTAAACATGGTAGACGGGTTGTTAAAATGTTTTTAGATAAAAGTCCTTCAACACTTGCAACGGCTATTGTTTCAATGGTTCCTGGTGGTAAAGGAACGATTGAAAAGTGGGGTGACGAAAAAGGTGAAGAATGGAGTTTCGGTAAACAGAGAAGGGAAGCTAGGGAGAAATTACCAGAAAAATATGATGGAAATATTAACACTATTTGGAATCAAGATAGTAGTGAAGAATTTTGGGAGGAATTCTCAGATAACTGTAAAGAAGCAATTATTTTAGTTGCTCAAGGATTAGATGAATATATTGCATTACAACGCATTGAGGAAAATAGACAACAACAATTAGTTAACGCGGTTGTAGAAAATGGTGGAGAGCGATTTAGACTAGTATCATCATTAAGAAACCTTCAAGAAAATGTAGCAAATGTGTTAGCTCAAACTGAAATACTAGGTAATCGTGATATGGGGCAATTTGTAGGGTCTGGAGATATCTCTGAAGTTCCGAATAGTAGTAATTTAAAAATTCAATTAACCTTTATTTTATATAACTACAAAAAACCTCCATATTGGACTAAAGAACGTAGGAGTACATTACCAAAAACTCAAATAGAACTCCCATCAGTAGAAAGAAGTAAAATAACCTGGGATAAATTACAAAGGATATTTACTCAACCTAGTAAATCAGCGTTCACAAAAGGCAATATCAAAGTAACCTGCAATATGCGAAATGGTAGGAAATTTTCATTTTTTGTGAATGAATCTAGCAAGTCAGATGCTGAACGTATTTGTAAGGATTTAGTACAATTAACAGATTCTAGTATTGTTTACCCTTTGATATTTGAGGAAAGGAAAGGTTTTGGCGGTAGGGAAAATGCGAAACGAATAAAGGAAACAAAAATGTATATATCGGAGGTCAAAATACTTAACTGGGAATTAATTGATAAGTTTGAACAAGCCAAAATCGATATGGGAGAAAGTTCCGCTTTAGCAATGTATAAAGACCCTAGGAAGTCTAAAGTAAAAATTCCTTTACATTTTGAGAATAAACCTAGCTGGGTAGATGATGTAATCAGAACAGCTACGAGGACATCGTTAGAGATGAAAACCGGGAACCAACCACCAACTACAGTCTAATGTAGTTTTCATTAAATAGAAGCTACATATATGTAGCATTTCCTTAACGAAAATATAACTAACACCAAACTGATATAGGTGTGATCTTATTACTATTGATTTATTAGAGGTAATGACTATGGCAAGCCCCGTAACTCTTAATGGTGCCACTCTCGAACACCAATTGCTAGAAGTTATTGAACAGGTTCAGAGAGCGCAAATAAACGCAACTAGAAACCCTAATGGTGTAACGGTAGTTACAGCTTATACCCGCAACATGGCAACTGGAGCTGTGACAGTATCCCTAACAATCCCTACTGATGATGTTTTGGATGCTACTAATGGCTCTATCGATGTAGAAGCTATTGCTGTTTTTGTTGACTAGGGTTCATTAACTAGGTAGACAACAATAGTGTTAATGTCTACCTATCTAAGGTTTTGTTTGATAATTAATGAGGTTAAATTATGCCATTAAATGATGCTTACGATAAATATAAAGCAAATTTTGTTGCTAAACTAGCGGAACCGAAAGGCACTTGTATCGGCAGGAGTTTGATGGTTGAGGCTCCAGTAGACAAGACATCAAAGTATGTTATCCCAATGCCTATGTTGCTGCTTTATACGCTATCCGATAACGCCGTAACACAGGAACCCGTCCTGGTGCGAGACTTAACTATCTGGAGACCTCCCGTTAGTGGAACTACATCAACTAATGCTAATAGGCGTAATATCATACCAGGGGCTAGAGTTAGGTCATGGAAACGTATAGAGTACACAAAGATTTTTGTAGAAGCTCCTGCCTCTATGGGTGGAGTATGGAGAACATATCGCACATCAGGAACTAACGCGGGTGATAGGAAGCTAAGATTTATTGGTTTAAAAGTTCCTCAAATTTTCTCGATTAATTCTTTGCTATATGTTTTTGCTCATTACTGGAGCAAAAAACCCGCGAGTATTAGAACCTATAACTCAATGTTTCGTATTCCGGCTGAATCTGAAATTACCCTCGATAACCTAGGAGAACTAACCACAGGTAAAACTGAAGCACCTAATCAAGTACAAGGAAACCTTAGCGCTTTACCTGAGAAAACAGGCAACAAACCATAATAACTATCTTGTTGCTAATTATATACCCGTTAAATCACAAAATAGGATTAACGAGTTTTTTGTATTGGTTATTATTTGTACATTCTATATATACTTAATGTAATACTTGATATTTTTATAAATAAGTGTAAATTGTATAATTTATGTTTATTTTTAATAAATTAATTAGATAAGATAATTTTAATTAAATACAGTGAATTCAAAAGAGCAAGGTAACTATACAGTTACAGAATCAATTGAAGGTAGCGTAACTGTAGAAAATGTAACTAATGTCAATACTAATAAAGTATTGACTCCTACAGAATACCAAGAGACGTTGAGTCGGTTTAATCAGTTTACTAAGTTTCTGGAGTTGGTTAATACTTACCTTCCTTACCCCAAAACTTCATTAATTCAATCATTGACCAACAAACTCCAAACGTCGGAGATTATCAACTCAAATACCTTTTATCTGACATATTCAGAGATTGCCACACTTAAACGAGTCACCAACGCAATCCTGACGCTATTAAAAGCAGGTGGAGTAAAGCTACCTCGTAAGGTTACGGGAGCCATACAGGATGATATTAATGCACTAGAAGACCATCTATTGGGCTCTGAGAGTGATTTAGAGGATGAAGATAATGAAGTCAACCCATTTTCTAGTTGGTTAGATTAAGGCTAGTCCAAAATAAAACCACCCATATATTATCTGTTTTCAGGACTGAAAATACAGTCCTGAAAATGAATAATACCCAGGTGGCAGTCAACAAGCATCAGGAAATTATAGCATGATACCACGTCATTGGTCCGAGGTTAGGCTTAACCTACGAAACATCGCGTTAACCCCCTTGATGTATATCGGTCATTCCCTATATATCAAAGTTCCAATTTCCAGTGGAAAGTCAGGAATAACGTGGCCATCAACTTTAGTTAAGTTTGATAAGGATTTTATCGCTTATTTTTTAGGTAAAATCATTAAAAAATTAATACCATTAAACCCCGAAAAACTTGAGGAATTAATGGAGGATGCACTTGAGTATTACAGAGAAGAATACAGCATCTATGCGGCGGAAAATGGCTTAGACAAAGAAATTGATAACCCTAGCGGAAGTTTCGGAGTGCACCCAAAAGATGAGAAATAAATACAATGCTAGAGGACAAAAAATAGACAGCTATTATTTTTCAAGTGCATTTGAATGTAGGGTTTATCACCTTCTACGAAAACATGATAATCAATTAATTGTTCACCCTAAAATGACATTAATTGAACATGCAAAACCTTGGAAAAATATCACCTGGATTCCAGATTTTTAGAGTCCGTTCTTTAATCGTTACATCGAAGTTAAGGGAGTATTAACTGATTCATTTAAGCTAAAAATGCAGTTATTGCAGTACCTTAATCCTGGTTTAGTCAATCAGTGTTGGTTTGTTATAAGGGGGACATCCTACCGATGGCAAGGCATCTCATTTATCAATATCGACGAGTTTAAGGGGCTTTGGAAAAACTTAGAGATTCCAAGGGTAAACAATGAATAAACTGCACTACAAGGGGTTATTTTCCATTGACGGTGAGTTAATAAACACCACCTATAACCCACACCTATTTGAGTCAGAAACCACTCAAATAGCCTACCGGATACTAACCCCTATAAAGGAACATAAAACCCAGGAAATCCTTGATTTAGCTTATTCCTATATGGGTTGTTATAGCCCTAGGGGGGACTACAGAGGTCACGCTACAGCAAGGTTGACAAATGAAGGCAGCCTACGAGTATCAATTGTTGGTAACCCTCAATTTTGGGAGGTATGCAAAAAAATTTCAAACGTCATAATCAATCATCAAAGGATAATTAATCATGAGTATCGGATATTACGGCAAAAAACAGGACGATAAATTTAGTTATTGCAGTGCAGTTAAGCCCGGTGAAACGGCAACCTTTCTAATTGTTGATTATGCATAATTCCGAATTAAGTCACCTCATTTATGGATATTCGGGAAAGGTGTATCAGGGGATTTTTCTAACTTCAATGATAGGGATTGGAGTTATTCCAAAGGTGATAAATAATTAATTGCTGTACGGTTTTGTATTGAAAAATACGAGACTGAATATAACGGCAAAAAACGAGAATACACCCCTACATCTCCAGAACTCGCATTGCTTAAAATAGTCGAAAGTGACTCAATGCTTACAGACGGTTCTGTGATGTTTACAGCAACAATAAATCTAAGTCAATCATCAGTCAGACCTTCTGACAGGATATTAGAGGGAAATATCGGAGACGATAATTTAAACTCTGATATTTCTAATATCTTAGAAATTGAATGTATTAATCCATTCAATCAATCTTTCGCTACTTACTCAATCGGAGATATTGACGCTTTCATTGAATCCAAAACTAAAAATAAAGCAGGATTTAATGGAAAGGCAAAATACAAAACCTTCGAGGAAAGGTTAACAGAAGGGGCTAAGGTTTTGGATTGTGACCCTAGCTTTGAGAGTCTTTATAACAAGGTTAAACAACTTGATTCTAATGTATTAATTGCATTAATTGAATTACTGCGATTAATGTAGTCACAAATAAATCCCCCCTAAATATTTAGGGGGGAATAACCACCATACCATGTCAACAAGTCAAGAGCGATAAGAGGTTACTACCATGTCTGAGGACTATATTGATTATAGGCTAATCAGAAGCCAAATGTCATCTGAACTAGAAGAAATAATCACAGAAGGCAACCTGGGTGAGCAATTAGAGTCTGTTTTACGGGCTGTCTGTGTTCTGCCATATCCTGATATCCAATTCCCTATTGTAACCTCGTTTATAGCGTCTCCAGTAACCCTTATGAGTACAGCTGGCATCCTGTTCCTTTGGGGGTCTAGCGGTACTGGAAAGTCACAGATAGCTACCGTAGCATCTGAACTATACAAGACAACCTCGGTGCTTGCTAATAGCACTTTCGCTTCACTGAGAAACAAGATACAACATGAACGATTTTATGACCCCCTTCAATGTGAATTTGAGAAAAATTTTATATTGGTATGGGAAGATATCACCCCTAGCTTATTAATTGAAAATGAGAATATGTTATCGCTTTTCAAGGTGTTAAACCGCAAAAATAGCCGAATAACCATCAGTAGTCAGACACCGGGAACTAACATGATTTTTAATGCTTTCGCTTTAAAGGTGATTAATTCAATACATCCATTGTGGACATTTTGGGAGTTAAACGAACTCAAAAGACGGATGTTTCCTATATGGTTTAAAAAGAGACTATGACATCAGAGGAATATAGGGGCAATGGTTACGAGTTAAGTGATTTAAACGATGTAGAGGATATTACGCTTGATAAATTATCATCTCAATTAGAAATTTTCTGGAGAAATATCGATAACTGCAATCAATACAGCAAGGTCAAAAAACAACTACAGAAACACAAAAAAGATATCATTAACGCTAGGTTATCAAGTGAAATTATTGTCACCCATTCATTGATTTATCAATTATCTATCAATGAATCAATTAAACGCTTCAATGATTACTGGGATTTTGTTAATGAAAAAATCTTGACTATATCATCAGGTACTGAACAATTTTTAGACAGTTTTATCACTCAAGGTATTGAGGCAAAAATGAAACAAAATAACCAGGCAATTAACGCGGGATGTCCTGAGTTAACCGAGGTTGTAACTGATATCGACCCGAAAGCGTTAAAAGAAGCCATTGAGAGAGCCAAAACAGATGGATATCTTGATAGTCGCGTTAATGTTTCAGAGTTGACTAATCTAATGAAAAATAGAGGATATAATATGATTAATCAGAACAGCAAAAATGTTTGGAAACACATCATATAGGAGACCAAAAAAATGACTAAACCTCCCAACACAAATGCCATTATAAAGGCACGGTTTAAAACATTTAAACAAATGGTAGATAGTACAGTCTACAACGCTAATAAAGAAGACGCTAAGGAAACGTTAATTTCAATAATGAATGATTGCGAGGTTGAGTTATCCTTAGCAGAAGCGAAAAAACAATTATCGCTCAAACAGCTTAATTATATTCAGCATTTACTAACCAAAATCGAATAATTTAAACCCTTCCGAAATGACGTTAAACTATCACAACTTAACCACTATCAAAGGATAAATCCATGTCAATCAAATTAAGTACACCCGGATTAAACGTAGTAGAATATAGCTACATGAGTAATCGATTAAATCCTAACGTTGTAGGATTACTTGACTTAGTAGAACTTGCTATCACATCTGAACAATTCGACGAAATTGTCGAATTTATTCAAATCCACAGGCATTTTTTAAACGCGGAAATCGAGTTACTCAAAGGTATTGAAG
The DNA here is from genome assembly GCF_026000695.1 of Limnospira platensis NIES-39. Classification (GTDB taxonomy): domain Bacteria; phylum Cyanobacteriota; class Cyanobacteriia; order Cyanobacteriales; family Microcoleaceae; genus Limnospira; species Limnospira platensis. The sequence goes on along the minus strand of NZ_AP026945.1, from coordinate 3,012,381 downwards.
CCTTGCTTGATGCAAAAATTACAGAACACAACAATAATCAAAATCACCCCGATAATGATGATCACAAGTTCAATTAATCAATAGGAAATAAAGCCATGAATGAGTTTGAACAAGAAAAAATGATGGTTATTGCAGAAATGGCTAGGGAGATTTTTGTCAGATTAGCTGGCAATAATTTAACAGCAACTCGTGAGGATAGAATCACGATAGCAGAAATTGCTCATAATTACGCTATTGACTTTCTGGCAGTACACGAGAAATGGGTAGAATCTCAGTATCCAATTATTACTCGATTCGATTCAGACGTAATATCACCTGAATGTAACCTTAATGGTTATAACAGCGATATCCTACTGGGAGGTGATTTTCATGCCTAAGCTACTCCCAGTAGTCACACTAACAGGGTCTTACAAAGGGTTTCTGGTAGGTCATGGTAATATCTGTATCGAAGTAGGTTCTTTAGAATGGTTTAAATACCTAGAAACCCATAAATCTTTTTCAGTAGAGGTTAATGGTAAACGATTTACAGCTTGCAAAAAACTCTCAATTAATGGTTTTACCTACTGGAACCTCAAAGGGTGGGATGGTAGCGTCAATCATCACATCTACATAGGGAAATCTGACCAACTCATTGTAGACAAGCTAACAGACGTAGCGTTAGCTATGATTACTAAGTGCAGAATGAGTAACAGCTAAACCCTAAACCCTAACACCTAACACCTAACAGCTAACCCTAACTCAATAACAACCTTAACCCTTATCGTGTCCTATCATGATAGGGGTTGTTTGTATTTTTTGCCAGTAGTCTATTGCCAGTAGTCTATTGGAAGTTTATATGAACCCACCCCTAGTTTACCCACAATAAACACCCTAAGCCAAAACCTTAACCCGTCTATTAGGGGTAATCATCCTGTGCGGAACTCAGTACCCCTATAAATTGGAGACTTGTCTAGCGGTATGTAGGTATCGGTTTCGATGGGGAATCAATTCTCTAGGATTATGTAGGTATCAGCGAGAGATGACGAAACAAGTTACCAGTTGAAAAGTTGTTTGGGGGTATCGCTTCAGTATGTCATAGCCAGGTTAGTCGTGATTATGCGATCGCATTTTGTTGGTAGTGAGTAGGCTCCTCAATATTTCACCAATAATCTGACTACCCCTATGGGTTTTGAAATTTGAGCCATACCCTCCCCCCATAACCGAAACAAACACTCTTAGGGGTGCGACCGATGTGATAGCAGTCAATGGTTCGTAACGAACCGATAGGCTTGCCATTGACGGGTATCACGAGAGAGTTACCCTATCGGTGTTTGGTTGGGGGGTGGTATGGGTATTTGACAGATTGATTAAGTTGTGCTTATTGATTAACCCGTCAATAATTAAGATTTGTTACTAAGGGATATGCACTAATCGTCCCGTGTGCTAAGACTGAATGGAGTGCATATTGAATGTAACGGTACGACTAACGGGTTAGTTAATTTCCTCCTATCGCAATAATGATAAGGGTTTAAGTTAATCGGAGAGGGTGGGATTCGAACCCACTATAAAGCCTACAACCCTTATTCTACCGTTACTCTAGTGCACTCAAAAGCGATCGCATTATTAGGAGTTAGTGCAAAATGAAACCCCCTAGGCTAAATACCTAGGGGGTGTTGTATTGTGGGTTTATTGGAGATTAATCATCAAGCTGATATAGCAATCTGAGAATAGCCTTAACCTCTGGTAGGTCTGGATTGATACCATTATTGGTTAACACTTGCCTTCCCATGTCTAACGGCAATGGTTGCCTTTGATGTCGCGTCAGGATACCTAACTCTGTGGCAAGGTTGCGACGTTTTTTGTACTTGCTGTCATTAACCGTTACCGAGTGACCAAACGAACGCGCTCTGATTTCCTGTGGTATCCCATTCATCTCTCCCAGTTGGTTACCAAGATGACGGAAAGCATAAGCTTGAGTAAATCCCCAATTATGTTGTGATAACCATTTACGGTGATTATCGTTAAACATACCAGGGTTTTTAGACTTAGTAACAGGTAAGTAGACGTTATGAATCCCTAGGCGGTTAATCAAGGTTTTGTCTTTTGACATTGGGATAGCTAACCGCCAGCCTGTCTTGATGCTACCACCAAAATAGGTAAATTCTCCAATCACTAACACTAACTCAATGTTGGTAGGGTCAGATATGGCTGGGAAGGTAATGCCATCAATCTTAACTGGCTTAGTTAAATTTTGACCTGCTGCTACTTCAGACGGTCTTAACCCATATAAAGTACACATTGCACTAACCCAACACCAACCATCACGAGCGTTATTGTCTGTGACAGAACGATAATCAGCGTTGCGTTCTTTGTCTAGTAAACTTAACAAGGTATCCAAGTCTATACTTTGGGATTCAGCAAATACTGTTTGGGTAGGGTCAATTTTTTCTAGCTTGTCCAGTGCTTTTTTGCAGCCAGCCCGTTCCGCTACCTGCCTTAACTTGTAATATCGGTCCTTAAAATCCTTATGTCCTACCGGGCTGCTACCGTCTGGCAATGGAGTATACAAGGTTTCTTTTATACCCTCCCAGGTAACGTAACTATCCCAGTTTGTAACTTTGTTAAATACATCTAAGAAACAGCGCTTAAAAGAGGCTCTGTCACTAGCTATATCACGGGAACGTTTGCGCTTAGTGTTTTTGTGAACTCCGTTAAAGTAATCATCCTCCATCTCTTTAAACACTTGACGGTAGGTGATTAAGTCATTCTCTAGGGGAGTTTTGTTTTCATCAAGGATAGTAGCCTTGTACCAGTCCAGCCATTCAGACACCGACTGAAATTGTCCGTCAAGGGATTTATGAACTAACCAGGCCTTATCAACAGCCTTACGGATACCCTCTGAGGTAAATTGACAATTACACCCCCTTTGTTTACGTCCCCCAGTTTCCGGGTCATTGGTGATGTCTAGTTGGATTGTCCCCCGGTTACGTTTAATCCTGACACCCTTGGGACATTGTTTGCGGGATAGGTTGAAAAACTCAAGAATATCCTCAAAGCCTTGATATGTACCACTATGTGTACTGTTTGTACTTGCACTCATTTTGCACTAACTCCTAATAATGCGATCGCCATTGAGTGCATTAGAATGGCGGTAGAATAGGGGTTATAGGCTTTATAGTGGGTTCGAATCCCACCCTCTCCGGTTTTGCTCAGGCTCAATCATGACCAGCCCTGGCGCTAATCCCTACCTCTGCGAGCGATCGCGAGCGAGGGGTTAGGGTAGGGTTTGGCTGTTTTTATGGCTGCTGTGGATATCTGTGTAACGGATCTTTACGATCGCTACTGAGAAGGTATTATCAGTGATAGGATGCCGTAAAAACCTTTGAGATAATTTTCTATGGTAGAAACACTGACAGGAAAAGCTCCCAAATTCGGTGGTAGCACAGGTGGTCTTCTCACCAAAGCCCAAGTTGAGGAGAAATATGCCATTACCTGGACCAGCACCAAAGAACAGGTGTTTGAAATGCCCACAGGTGGCGCAGCTATTATGAACGAGGGAGAAAACTTGCTCTATTTGGCTCGCAAAGAGCAGTGTCTCGCCTTGGGAACCCAACTGCGGACAAAATTCAAGCCGAAAATCGAGGATTTCAAAATCTATCGGATTTTCCCCAATGGCGAAATGGAATATCTCCACCCCAAAGATGGCGTTTTCCCTGAGAAAGTTAACGAAGGTCGGGAGTTCAACGGAAAAATCGATCGCAAGATTGGTGATAACCCCAACCCAGCTAGTGTTAAATTCAGCGGTAAAGCCACCTACGAATCTTAGGGGTCTATGGGCGGGGTGGGTTCACCTGACTTGTCACTAAGAATCAGGCTTTTTGTAGAATCTCCCCCCCTACAGTACAGGTAAACTCCCTATAAGATCAGGTTTGCTGGTTCCTGAGTTTCAACCAAAAACCAGCATTTTCTGTTATTGTTGATATACAGTAGCATTAGATTCAGCTACAAATTTTCCCAAAAATTACAACAATGATTTTTCCAGATTTCTCCCAATTCTGCCAACTACGGGCCAGGGGTAACTTCATTCCCGTCTATCAGGAGTGGGTGGCGGACTTGGATACACCAGTTTCGGCGTGGTATCGGGTTTGTGCAGGTCAACCTTACAGCTTCCTGTTGGAGTCGGTCGAAGGTGGGGAGAAAATTGGGCGTTACAGCTTTCTGGGTTGTGATCCTTTGTGGATTTTATCAGCCCGTGGCGATCGCATGATCCAAACATTTAGGGACGGTCAACAACAAGATTTTCAAGGCGATCCGTTTCAGGTATTAGCTGACTGTCTTAAACCCTATCAACCTGTCAAATTACCAGAACTACCCCCCGGAATTGGGGGACTGTTCGGGTTTTGGGGTTATGAATTAATCAACTGGATTGAACCACGAGTGCCCATTTATCCCCTCACAGAGGACGATTTCCCCGATGGCCTGTGGATGCAGCTTGATAGTTTACTAATTTTTGACCAGGTGAAGCGCAAGGTTTGGGCGATATCTTATGCAGACCTGCGGGAAACAGACCCAGAAACAGCCTATCAACAGGCTTGCGATCGCGTGACTCAATTGGTAGATAAGCTCAGATCTCCCCTATCTCGTCAGAGTACCCTATTAGAATGGACTCCTCCCGATAGGAACAAATCCGATGATACGGAAACATCACGCCAATACAGCAGTAATTTCTCCCGCGACCAGTTTTGTGCGGCTGTTGACCGAGCCAAGGAGTATATTAGGGCTGGAGATATCTTTCAGGTGGTCATTTCCCAACGGCTGGCGGCACAATACCAAGGCGATCCTTTCTCCTTGTATAGATCCCTGCGTTTAATCAATCCTTCCCCCTATATGGCTTATTTTGACTTTGGGGATTGGCAGATGATTGGCTCTAGCCCAGAAGTGATGGTCAAAGCGGAAAAAAACCATGACGGAAAGGCGATCGCCACCGTTCGCCCCATTGCGGGAACCCGCCGCCGTGGTAAAAACTCCCAGGAAGATCAGGACCTAGAACAGGATTTGCTACAGGACCCCAAAGAAATCGCCGAACACGTTATGCTAGTAGACCTCGGACGTAATGATTTAGGGCGGGTCTGCCAAAATGGAACCGTAGTAGTTGATCAACTGATGGTGGTCGAACGCTATTCCCATGTCATGCACATTGTTAGTAATGTGGTGGGAGAGTTGGCAGATGATAAAAATGCCTGGGATTTACTAAAAGCCTGTTTTCCGGCTGGGACTGTCAGCGGTGCGCCGAAAATTCGGGCCATGGAAATTATTAATGAGTTGGAACCTAGCCGCCGAGGTCCCTATTCTGGCGTTTATGGTTATTATGATTTTGAGGGACAACTAAACACAGCTATCACTATCCGCACTATGATTGTCCGTCAGGGGGAAGATGGTATAAATCAAGTTTCTGTACAGGCGGGGGCGGGACTTGTGGCTGATTCCCAACCCGAAAAGGAATATGAGGAAACCCTCAATAAAGCACGGGGGTTATTGGAAGCCATTAGCTGTCTGAAAACTTCTGAGAGTTGATTGTATGGATTTCTACATCGTTGATGTTTTTGCAGAAGCTAAATATGCGGGGAATCAACTCGCTGTTTTCTTCGGTGAGGGGGTGTCGTCTCTATCTGATGAGGAGATGCTAGAAATTGCCCAGGAAATGAATTATTCAGAAACTACTTTTATCCGTTCCGTGGGAATGGTTGATGGTGGCTATGATGTCAGGATTTTTACCCCTTCTAAAGAATTGCCTTTTGCGGGTCATCCTACCCTGGGAACTGCTTATATTATTCAACGGGAATTGATTAAAAAACCTGTTGATCAGGTGGTGTTAAATTTGGGTGTGGGTCAAATTCCAGTGACTTGGAGTAATGGTAACACTGACCAAGAATTGTTATGGATGCGCCCCAATAATCCGGTTTTTTATAATTGTTTTAATGCGGCAGATATCGCCCCGGTTTTGGGTTTGGAAATTGCCGATTTTGACGATAATTTTCCCATTCAAGAAGTGTCAACGGGGATTCCTTTTTTAATCGTTCCCCTCAAAAATAAAAGGGCTTTGAAACAGGCTAAGGTTAATTTAGAGCATTATTTTGAGTTTATTAAAAACATTAATACTAAGGAGATTTTTGTATTTTGTCCTGAACCCTATGACATGGAAAATAATATCAGCGCTAGGATGTTTGCCCCGGCTTTAGGAATTACCGAAGACCCAGCCACCGGAAGCGCTAATTCTTGTCTGGCAGGTTATTTGGTGCATAATTCCTATTATAATCGGGATAATATTAGTGTGCGTGTGGAACAGGGTTATGAGATTAATCGCCCTTCTTTACTATTTTTAAAAGGCGAGAAAAAGGTAGGAGATGAAATTGAGGTGATGGTGGGGGGAAAAGTGGTGGCGATCGCTAAGGGAGAATGGTTGAATTAATTTAGCTAACTGCGGCTTCTAGCATTTGGATAGTTCCGCGATCGCTATTAATTTCTACCATACCGCCTATGGCTATGGTAAATTGGGCGCGAATATGACCTATGGCTGAACCATACCAGGCGGGTATTCCTAGGGGTTGAATATGATCAACTAACACTTCCCATAAACTAAAGGATGATTCCCCTTCCCTCCCAGGTGAACAACGGCTACATTGTCCGAAAATAAACCCGGATAATTGATCTAAAATTCCGGCTAGTTTTAATTGAGTCAATAGGCGATCGACCCGGTAAACATCCTCGTTAATATCCTCAATAAATAAAATTTTTCCCGACCAATTCGGTAGATATTCAGAACCCACCAACGCCGCTAAAACTGATAAATTACCCCCCACCAGTTGACCCCTAGCGCTACCGCTGGTAATAGTTTCTACCCGAATATTCCCAGGATTTTCAAAGGTAACAGCTTCGGCGGAAAACAACACTCGCTTTAAGTAATTCACCGAAAAACTCTGCCAATGGGAAGTTCCTAATAAGCCGTGAAATGTGATAAAATTACACTGGGAATATATGGCTAATAATAATGAGGTGATATCACTATAACCAATAATCACCTTGGGATTGTTGCGGATTATGTTATAATCCAACAAGGGTAAAATACGCGCAGCCCCCCAGCCACCAGCGGCGGCAATAATTCCCCGAATATTCGGATCAGCAAACATGGTATTAACATCGGCGGCGCGGTCTCGATCTAATCCAGCTAAATAACCATATTTATCCATCAGGTGAGGCGCAGCTTTCAGATTAAGTCCTTGTTGCATTAATTGCAAAGTTAGAAATTTTAACTCCTGTCTGGTAATCCATCCAGAAGGCGCAATTATTCCCACCGTATCCCCAGCCCGCAACCGGGGTGGTTTAATAGGATTAGGAGAGGATGCTAATACCGGAAATCCTGTTGCTAAAAGTGTCAAACCTAACCCATTGAGAAATTGGCGGCGATTTTTCATAGATCTAATTTTGATACCATTGTTAAGATTATGAACCTAGATTATTCCCGAATGCAATCCGTCCAATCCCCAATTATTCCGATTATTGGGAAACTAATTAACAATCATCCGGGGACAATTTCCCTAGGTCAAGGGGTAGTTTATTATGGCCCCCCACCTGTGGCATTTGACCAGATATCCGAGTTTTTAGCTAGTCCAGAAAATCATAAATATAAACCAGTAATTGGTATCAATCCACTACTTGAGATAATCGCCGATAAACTGCAAACCGAGAATCATATTAATCTCAGCGATCGCCAGAAAATTGTCGTCACTGCTGGTAGTAATATGGGGTTTATGAATGGGATTTTAGCCATTACCTCACCCGGGGATGAAATCATTATACAATCTCCTTACTATTTTAATCATGAAATGGCGATTATAATGGCAAGTTGTCAGCCGGTGGTTATTCAGACTGATGACCATTATCAACTGCGAATTGATGCAATTAAAGCCGCCATAACCGATAAAACCAGGGCGATTGTTACCATTTCTCCCAATAACCCCACCGGGGCGGTTTATTCCCCAGAAGCATTACAAGAAATTAATCAAATTTGTGGCGATCGCAACTTATACCATATCAGTGACGAAGCCTACGAATACTTTACCTACAATAACATCAAACACACCTCCCCCGCCACCTTTCCTAACAGTGAATCCCACACAATTTCTCTATTTAGCTTATCCAAAGCCTACGGTTTTGCATCTTGGCGCATTGGATATATGCTAATTCCCGAACACTTACTAATCCCCATTCAAAAAGTTCAAGATACCATCTTAATCTGTCCTCCCGTCATCTCCCAATATGTAGCTTTAGGGGCGTTAAAAGTAGGTTATGAATATTGCCAAAATCATATTAAAACTATCACAGAAGTTCGGGATATATTTCTAAATGAACTCAGCCAATTATCAGATTTTTGCACAATTCCCCAAGCTGACGGCGCGTTTTACTTTCTGCTAAAAATAGACACCCAGTTAGACTCAATGGAATTAGCCCAACAACTGATTAAACAGTTTGGCGTGGCTGTAATTCCGGGGACTACCTTTGGTATGTCACAAGGCTGCTATTTACGGGTAGCTTATGGCGCGTTAAAACCAGATACCGCCGCCGAAGGAATTGGGCGTTTAGTCAAAGGTCTGAAAACCCTAGTCATTTAGATTAACCTATCAATAATCTATCCGGGATTATCCCCCCAAAGAAGGCTACCAGCCAGCCATAATTGGATTATATCAGCCCTCAATTGTGTACCTATACCATTTTAGCCCAAATCCTAATATAGCGGTTCGGTGGATTGGTGAGGTACTTTTCAAAGCCCCCTTCGACAAGCTCAGGACAAGCCTCTCCCGTCTTGGGAGAGGGGTTTGGGGTGTAGACGCGCAGCGGCTTCTCTTTGAGTGGGCTGTACCTTATGGATATGAGAAACGCTATAGCTGGAGAGGTCAGTTAAAATCACTAAATTAACCAGCTATCATAGAAAATAGACTGATTTGAGATCAACCATAAAATTATGCCTTTATACCGCCTTTTCATCATCATTGTGGGTGTTTGTGTCATCCTGGGTTTAATGATTTGGCTAGTCACATCGATTTCCTGGTTATACAGTCAAGTGGCGTGGATGGCTAACCCTATTTTAGCAAATTTATTGCTAGTCATGTTAATAAGTTTGCTAGGGTTGTTGATTTATACATTTGTCTACTATTTTAGGCTGTTTCAATTTGGGGGTAATGGGAGCAAAAAACGCCGCCATAATTTGCGTATACCTTTGGATAAATCAGGAGCCGCTGAAACGTCTTTAAAAGCTATCCGACAACAGGTTAATCAAATTCAGGATGAAGTGGCGCGTCAGGCGTTAATAAGTCGCTCTCAGGATATAGAAGCTAACCTATCTCAAGGTAGTATTCAGGTGGTGATATTTGGCACAGGTTCCGCAGGTAAAACATCTGTGGTTAATGGGTTAATGGGGGAGATGGTAGGGCGGGTTAATGCACCTATGGGAACTACTATCAATGGGGAAACTTATCGACTAAAATTGCCGGGATTAAATCGGGAAATTTTAATTATTGATACTCCGGGAATTGGGGAGGTGGGAGAAGGGGGGGCGACTCGTTCAGAAATGGCTAGAACGCTGGCTACAGAGGCAGATTTATTATTATTTGTGGTGGATAATGATTTGCGTCAATCCGAATGGTATCCTCTGCGAAATTTAGCGGAAATGGGGAAGCGATCGCTTTTAATTTTTAACAAAACTGACTTGTATACAGAAGCTGATAAAAATCAGATTTTAAATCAATTAAAGCAACGAGTTGGCGGGTTTATTTCTTCAGAAGATGTGATAGCGATCGCCGCCAATCCTCAACTGATTAATCTGGAAAATGGAGATACATTTAAACCAGAACCTGATCTAATGCCACTTATTCATAAAATCGCCACAATTCTACGCGCCGAAGGGGAAGAATTAATAGCTGATAATATCCTTCTCCAGTCTCAAAGATTAGGCGAAGAAGCGCGCCGTTTAATTGATAATCAACGTCTACGCCAAGCCGAAAAAATTGTCGATAGATATCAGTGGATTGGGGCTGGGGCTATTGCTGTTACGCCGCTTCCGGTGGTAGATTTATTAGCAACTGCGGCGGTTAATGCTCAAATGGTAGTGGAAATTGGTAAAATATATGGCTGTGAATTAAATATGGATAGGGGGCGAGAGTTGGCATTATCTCTAGCCAAAACTTTGGGTAGTTTAGGAATTGTGAAAGGTGCGATTCAATTAGTGGCTACCGCCCTACATTTTCACATCGGTACTATTGTAGTTGGTAAGGCTATTCAAGGGATAACTGCCGCCTATTTAACCCGGATTGCGGGGCGTAGTTTTATTGAGTATTTTCGCCAAAATCAAGATTGGGGAGATGGGGGTATAACAGAGGTGGTCCAGCGACAATTTCAACTCAATCGGCGAGATGAGTTTGTGCGAGGATTTATTCAAGATGCGATCGCCCGTGTCATTGAACCCCTAAACCTACATCAATCATCAGCCGAGTCCGATGATGAACTAGAATTAGAATTAGACAAACCCTCAGATATTGCTCCCTATTTATACCAAGATTCATCTCAAAATGATTGGGAGAATCCCCGTCATCCCCCAGATAATTGGTAACAATTGATTACGGAGAATCTTGCCATTCGGGAGTCAAAAGACGGAAGTTATAATTAGATGCGCCAGGATGACAGGTTTGGCAATTATGAATATTAATGGGTTCCGTAAATTCTACGCGGGGATGTAGCGCCCTAAAAAAGCGCGATCGCTCAATTCTAAAAGGGATACCCTCTTCAGCCACAGTCATAGAACGGGAAAAATGGCGGAGATAATTCCACACCAACAGGCGAGCCGGATCCACTAAAGGTTCAATTTGAGTGCCATAATGTTGACTATCTTGGAGAATTTGTTGCCAAGTCTGTCTCGGTAAAACTGACGGCGGAATAGGAATATGGCAAGTAGCGCAGTTTTCTAAATAGAGTTCCTGGCCCAGTTGAAATTCTGGCGGTACAACATCAACAGTACCTATAGCACTAACAGAATACTGGCCTATACTTGGTGTTGTGATGCCCAAGGATATCAGGACAGTAACCAGAAGCAAACAGCACCTAATCAATAGAGAATATCTCCTTGATCTGCGCTGATGGGGGAGTCTGGAATGTGACATATATATAAGTTAGCTTAATCTAGGGTAATTACCATACCTTCCCTGGCAACAACCCCGTGAGGAAAAGCAGCTTTGAGTTCAAGTTGGACGCGATCGAGAAAATCATCATCGTGGGATGGGTCATGTTGATACATGGCTATCTGTTTGACACCGGCTTTTTTAGCAATTTCTACCCCCACCTGCCAGGTAGAATGTCCCCAGCCAATTTTAGGACACTTATGATCATGATACTCCTCATTAGTATAGGTGGCATCATAAATCAGCAAGTCGGCATCGCGAGCCAAGTGCAGAACATTATTATCAAAGCGATCGAGAAAATGCTCTGTATCACTACAGTAAACCGCTGTACGGCCTTCCCAAGTAACCCGATAGCCGACCGCCATATTAGGATGATTCAGAGGAGCCGTTTCGATTTTAATCCCATCGGACAAAGTAATCACATCCCCAGGGATCAGATCATAAAATTTCAGATCTGATTGCATAACGTGCATGGGAACCGGGAAATTAGGATGTACCATTTGATCAGACAGGCGTTCCTTAATCGTTGACCCATCAGGAGCGATCGCCCCATAGATATGAAAGCGATTAATCGGGATAAATGCTGGCACAAAGAAAGGAAACCCCTGGATATGGTCCCAGTGGGTATGGGAAAAAAAGACAGAGGCTTCAACGGGCATTTGTTTGAGCAGATCCAAACCCAAAACTCTTAACCCAGTCCCTCCGTCAAAAATAAAACGTTGATTTCCCAGACGCATTTCGACACAGGAGGTATTCCCCCCATATCGAACAGTTTTATGGCCAGGGGTAGCAATATTTCCCCTCACCCCCCAAAACTGTACAGAAAACTCCACAGGAGCCGAATTATCATTCATCGCATTATTATCGGAAACTTGAGGATTTTTAACAGGTCGATCATAAACTGGCATTTTAACTGATACAGAGGTTGAACAGCAGTGAGATAAGCAACACTTGAGACCCAATACTCCCTAGTTACTGTTATGACTGATTGGTTATGGTCGAAAGAGAAGTCACCTTCCCCAACTCCACTTCCAAACCGTGCTTGCGAGTTTCCCAGCACACGGCTCCTGATGTAGATACCCTAATTGTCAATAGGAACAGGGCTACTACCCCCCGCTTTGTGACCTCAACTTTGGGAGCTAAATACAACACGTAGTCTTTAAACTCGCTTTCGTCATCAAACTCTTACTTGTCGCGGTCTCTATATCCACACCGTGACTAGTGGGCATATCCTAACCATTACAGTTAGGCATTGGCTTTCAGTCACATCCTTTCCCCTTAAAGGTATACGCTTACACTTTCACTACTGTGCAGGTACATCCTGCCACTTGAGAGCCTAAAAGGGGTTTAAACGTTCCGTTTATACGGGCATTCCATCTTTAGACTTGTCCTCAGAACCGGGGTACTTTTAAAGGTCTGTGTAGGTATTGATAAGATTATCCTACTTTTCCCCTTGCCCATTTGGACGCAGCGTATCAACCTATTTCGCTACCAAACTATTACGATGGTTCAAGTCGGAACATTCAGATTTCCTTAGTCATGGATGGTTGGCAGTGGTCGGATTTTGGGAATAGGTTTTCCCTCACGCCTTCCGTTCCCCGCTTCAGTCCCAGGGTTGTGATTCCTCAAACTGGGGGTGGCTATCGCCGTTACTCTCAACTTCCTGCTATACTAGGTGGGTCACTACTTCCACCGTTCAAACGTTCTGTCTTGACCTTGGGTCTCCTGCCTTGCTTAGATTTCTCCAAGCGTCGGGACATATAAACAGTTATGGGATGGTCAGAGATGCGACTCCCTATATTCCACCCCTTGGTGGAAGTCCCACCAGGCGGTGATTTCGGGTATTGCAACCTTATTTCATGCCTGAACGTCTCGCACATCATCCATAATTTCAACACAGTTTCGAGAATTTCTTAGACCCAAGCAAGTTCCACAACCAGAACTATTCTAGCGTTTCAGTTAAAATAGACAGATGTGATCATGTTTATCCAACCCTTTTTAAAGGATTAACGTTTAGCAGCCACTCCCTATCCCCAAGGGGTCTCTTTGACACTCCCCAGCCTAAAGGCGTGGGGATTCTTGGGCTGAATCCTGCCTCCACTAACCCTCGTTAGTTTTGGTCTTACAGTTTCATGTCGTATCTGAATTAGGGGTCGAGAATGGAGTCACCTCCATCCCCTCCCATTCAGAACCGTATGTGAGACTTTCACCTCATACGGCTCCTAGTTCGGTTATGGTCGAAAGGGAAGTCGCCTTCCCCAACTCCACTTCAAAACCGTACTTGAGACTTTCACCTCATACGGCTCCTGATGTGGATACCCCTTTGTCATTGGGAACAGGGTTACGATCCCCTGCTTTATGACCTCAACTTTCAGAGCTATAGCACCAGACAGGAAAGTTAGGACGTATAATGGAGAGGACGAGATGACTAAGAAGACCAAAAATGCCAGCCCCCTATAGTTACGACCTCAGACAAAAAGTTATTGATGCAATTGAACTAGACGGTATGCCCAAAACAGAAGCCAGTCAAGTTTTCCATGTCAGCCGGAACACCATTAATCTCTGGCTGCAAAGAAAAGCACAGACCGGAGACTTCCTCCCTAAACCTAATCACCGACCTGGCAATAACCACAAAATTACCGACTGGCAAAAATTCAAGGCTTTTGCCCAAGAGCATGGCGATCAAACCTCCGCTCCAATGGCTGAACTTTGGGATGACGACATCTCTCCTCGCACCATATCCAGAGCCTTGAAGAAAATTGGCTTCACCAGAAAAAAAAACTTACGGCTACCAAGAACGTGATCAGCAACAGCGAGAGGAGTTTATTGCTCAGATTGAACATATGGAGCCACAAGAAGTGGTCTACCTCGATGAAGCCGGCATGAATAGTCAGGACTCGGATTACCCTTATGGTTACTGCGAGGAAGGAAAACGCTTCGATGCCCTCAAATCAGGGAAGAGGCAGGGCAGGGTGAGCTATATGGCCGCATGGTGTCATCAACAACTCTTAGCCCCCGATCGCTTTGAGGGTTGTTGTAATCGGACAGTGTTTGAGTTGTGGTTGGAGTTCATCTTAATTCCAACACTGAAGCCAGGTCAGACTCTAGTGCTAGACAATGCAACGTTTCATAAAGGGGGACGGATTCCTGAGCTAGTGGAGGCGGCTCAATGCCGTTTGCTCTATCTACCACCTTATTCGCCAGACCTCAACAAGATAGAGAAATGTTGGTCGTGGTTGAAAGCCCGCATTCGCCATTGCACGTGAGCAGTTTGATTCTCTCGATGATGCCATGGATTCCGTTCTCAAGGCTGCGTCCTAACCACCTTGACTAATGCTATATATCTACACCGTGACTAGTGGGCATATCCTAACCATTACAGTTAGGCATTAGCTTTCAGTCACATCCTTTCCCCTTAAAGGCATACGCTTACACTTTTCACGCTCTGCCGTGAGGCAGAGCCAATGAGGGGTTTAAACGTTCCGTTTATATGGGCGTTCCATCTTTAGACTTGTCCTTTCCACAGGGGTACTTTTAAAAGTCTGTGTAGGTAGTAAGTTGAGCCTCCTACTTTTCCCCTTGCCCTTTTGAGCGCAGCGTGTCAACCTATTTCGCTACTTAATGATGACGATGGTTCAAGTCGGAACATTCAGATTTCCTTAGTCATGGATGGTTGGCAGTGGTCGCGTCTGGTAGTAGGTTCTACTTCACGCCTTCCGTTCCCCGCTTCAATCTGACGGGTTGTGATTCCTGAAACTGGGGGTGGCTATCGCCGTTACTCTCTACTCCCTGATTTCTCAGTTTGTTTATGACCTTGAGTTCCCTGCCTTGCTTTAGATTTCTCCAAGCGTCGGGACATATAAACAGTTATGGGGATGGTCAGGAGTGCGCTCCTTATATTCAACCCAGGGGTTGAAGTCCCCACCAGGCGGTTATTTCGGGCATTGCAGCCCTATTTCATGCCTGAACGTCTCGCACCAACTTAATCAATATGTCAAATACCCATACCACCCCCCAACCAAACACCGATAGGGTAACTCCCTTGTGATACCCGTCAATGGCAAGCCTATCGGTTCGTTCCTCACCATTGACTGCTATCACGTCGGTCGCACCCCCAAGAGTGTTTGTTTCGGTTGGGGGGGAGGGTATGTTTCAAAATCAACCACGACAACAGCAGAAGATAATTCCCCAAGCTATCAATGTACAAAGATATTAGGCTGTCTTTCTATGGACTAGACCTATAGGTAAACCTATGTGCGATCGCAAAACCTGAACTATCATCTACCGGAACCAACCCGATACCCCTAAACAACTTTTCAACTGGGGGAGATTACCGGGATGGGAATCGATACCCACATATAGCACAAGACAGGAAAGTTAGGACGTATAATGGAGAGGACGAGATGACTAAGAAGACCCAAAAGGCCAGCCCCCTACACTTACGACCTCAGACAAAAAGTTATTAATGCAATTGAACTAGACGGTATGCCCAAAACAGAAGCCAGTCAAGTTTTCCATGTCAGCCGGAACACCATTAATCTCTGGCTGCAAAGAAAAGCACAGACCGGAGACTTCCTCCCTAAACCTAATCACCGACCTGGCAATAACCACAAAATTACCGACTGGCAAAAATTCAAGGCTTTTGCCCAAGAGCATGGCCACAAAACCTCCGCTCCAATGGCTGAACTTTGGGATGACGACATCTCTCCTCGCACCATATCCAGAGCCTTGAAGAAAATTGGCTTCACCAGAAAAAAAAACTTACGGCTACCAAGAACGTGATCAGCAACAGCGAGAGGAGTTTATTGCTCAGATTGAACATATGGAGCCACAAGAAGTGGTCTACCTCGATGAAGCCGGCATGAATAGTCAGGACTCGGATTACCCTTATGGTTACTGCGAGGAAGGAAAACGCTTCGATGCCCTCAAATCAGGGAAGAGGCAGGGCAGGGTGATCTATATGGCCGCATGGTGTTATCAACAACTCTTAGCCCCCGATCGCTTTGAGGGTTGTTGTAATCGGACAGTGTTTGAGTTGTGGTTGGAGTTCATCTTAATTCCAACACTGAAGCCAGGTCAGACTCTAGTGCTAGACAATGCAACGTTTCATAAAGGGGGACGGATTCCTGAGCTAGTGGAGGCGGCTCAATGCCGTTTGCTCTATCTACCACCTTATTCGCCAGACCTCAACAAGATAGAGAAATGTTGGTCGTGGTTGAAAGCCCGCATTCGCCATTGCACGTGAGCAGTTTGATTCTCTCGATGATGCCATGGATTCCGTTATAAAAGCTGCGTCCTAACCACCTTGACTAATGCTATAGGTCCCAACGTTTGGAGCATCTCACCAAACAAGGCAAGGAACTCAAGGTCATAAACGAAGTGTTTAGTGGGAGATTAGGGGTCGAGAATGGAGTCGCCTTCGTCCCCTCCCATTCAGAACCGTACGTGAGAGTTTTCCCTCATACGGCTCGTGGGGTGCGTCACATCCCGATAATTGGCATAGACAGGAAGCGTTTATACGAGTTAACTGACTTGGCTGGCGATCGCTTTAGTTTTTCTGTATGATGATTATGGCCATGAGTAATGGCTACTTGACAACCCGTTATTCGTTAGGGCCACAGACAACTCTACTCCCAAGTCCTAACGGATTCTTGTGGCTTTGGCTTGATTGTGCGATCGCGTTTACTTCTTGTCCCTCGTTGTTCACTGCTAAGTATTTTGTAAATTAACTTCATCAATTCATTGTCTCTTGAGTTGACCTCTGCTATTAACTTTTGGTTTTGCTTCATCAAAGACCACACTAAAAATATCACTACCCCATCACTTCCTACCCGTAATAATTCTGGTAAAACATCAGTCGCCATAATCTTTATATTTTTGGTTTTGGATATTTAACGGAAAATAATCTTGATTTTTGGTTAAGTATTTTTCCATGTGGTTGATGTTTATCCATATAAGTTTATTATGGTCTTCTATTTCTCGCCTAAGCGTTGATGATATTCTGTTTAGCTCTTCTCTGTTTCTGTTGACTTGTACTCTAATTATTGTGTATTGAACTGATACATACCAGACCGTACTAATGAGTGAAAGTATCCAACTTATAATTACCGTAATTTTCTCAATTTCAATATCCACGGCGGAATTAACTCCTCTGTTGATGTGGATTTTTAATCACATTTGACTTGGGTTAATTTCAAGACTTTGACCAGATAACGCAGATAGAATCCGAATTATCTGGCAGCTTTAAATTTTCGACCAACTAACTTTTGACGTTCGGGACAATTATACTATTTTCATACTTTTCAAAAAAAGCTAGAGTTCTTTATAACCTCCTAAAAAATGTCCCGTCTAAACTTTCTATTACAGGCCTAATACTTACTGCTGAGACCACATTAATTGCTTTATTTCCTGGTTGTTGGTTGTATACTTACTGTGCTTGATATAATGCCCCTACTAAATGACAAAATTCTACGGTAGCGTCCACACTATCACCGCTTGCCCCCAATGTTTCTAGTAAGGTTTTAAACTGTGAATCATCTGGGAGATGGTCGATTAATTGATTAAGAGAGATGTCCATGTTAACTTACAAAAGCCTCAATTGTTACGTCAAACTTTAGATCCATTGTAGGATGATTTTCGATCCATGTTGCGTTTTTGAAAAAACGGCGGCGAACTCCTAACTTTCTAATCACCGAGGGGTTATCTGTAAACCCTTGAACTGGTGGATAATTAATCAGTTGCGGTTCCTCTGTAACGTATACAGTCCTTTGCTCTGTTATCCAGTCAGAATTTTCAGAATCATTATAATAATGCCCTCGAATAAGCAGCATTGACCTATAGCCATCATAGGGATTTTTCCACCGCCCCCAATCAGTTGAAAATTTAAACCTCAACAATGAGTATTGAGTAACTGGGGGGCTGTGAATTATCCACTCTTGACTTGGCTGATAGCTTGAAGCTATCACCTCCCATGTGCCATAAGCATCAGTAAAACTCATGCTTTACTTGATAACTTGACGACGGTCTAGACTAGCTCTCAATACTGGTTTCCCGTTTAGGGTTTTACCGCCACTATTATAATGATGTAAAGCAGCGTTTACGTTTTCTACGTCGCAAAATATTCTATATGTAATTGGTGGTCTATTAACTCCATTGTTGCAACTAACGCAAAGTCTCACCAATACACCAGCTCGCATTAATTCCCCAGTATCATAAACTGGCTCCTTCTTATTCGCATCAGCGACTGGACCTATTCCCAAATGTGTTACAGTGTTATCGTCATACATCACACTACTAGCTCTAAATACTCGAACCTTAGTGTCATCTACTAATTGACACAGTTTCGTTCTAGCCATTGATATATTTTCCTTTCTCTATTAACGGTAATCAACTCGTACACGATCGCGACATGAAGTTATCACTCCCGTACCATCCCAGGGCTTGTTAGGTAGTATCTGGATGGCTTCAGTAACCTTGTCTGTAGGCACATAAATATCAGCACCATAATACTTATTGTCTTTTCGGTAGTTAATTCGCATCTTCATTAAGAAACCCTCCTGCACAGCTTTATTTGGCTTAAGCATATGTGCATTTACATTTGTTGGATCTGTGTGGGCGGTCATTCCGAGATGTGTAGCAATGCCATTGTACCGATTAGAAAGCCGGGCAGCTACTTTAATGGTTCCCGTACCCCCTGGCGAGGGTGCATCCCAGCTATAAATTGTTGAACTATTTAGAGGGGGCATAGAATACCTGCCTTGTTGCTTTAAAACTGATTACCACTACATTCATAACAGGTATTTTTAGAGCGTGGAACAGTTACGGAAACCTATAGGGTTTCCGAACATACAAGGGAGTTTGTTTGATCTAAAAAAAATATTGGGGTTGTCTTCTAATCGGGATTCCTGTATATATGCCCGTTGTAGTCACAGAGAAGGATAGGCTCGTTGAGCATCTCTAAAAACAATTTCGCCTCTCTAAAATAGACGTGCCCGACCGGACGGCGGCGGGGTGGTTTAATTTTGTTACCCAATATCGTCACTTCTGGGGGCGTGATAGGAAACGCTTGGGTTGGATTTTGGTTGCTCGATGTAAAGACCTTTGAGTTATCAAATTCTATTTCCATCACCCGACAGATTCGCTGATAAAGATTAATCCCCTCTGATGCGCTAGTTGCAAAAACAAACGACTCTAACCCTTGGCGTTTATCTCTGTAGCTAACCGATTCTCTACCCTTGTGAAGACGAAATTGTTCGGGTTGTAGAAAGTTCTGGACAATTCTCTGAGCCAAATTTCTGATGTTAGCCTTAGTTAACAAGTCGCCAGTTCCGTTCGGGTTTTCTGTTTTTCCCACCAAACGGAATCCCACTCTTGCCTCTAATTGTCGGTAGCCTTTTTCCACATCCTCGATCCGTTCCAAAAAGTACAGCACAACCTTGGGAGCGCCCCGGTAACTAATACCCGTCGAGACCGTGCTATCCATCCCCTCACTGCTACCCCCACCCTCGTAGTGGATTTGTAGGATTTGCCTAATTAGCTCCTTGTCGTTCCCCGTCAAGACAACTGATTTGTTCTGAGAGCGATCGGGAAAATATTCTATTGTGCGGTGAAGCCCGAGATCCTTTGCTGTTTTTCGGGCTGAAGGTTTCCATTCAATGTAAGCCGGGCGAGAGCCTACCTCATTTCTCCATCTGCTTATTGTTTCCCCATTGGAATCCTTAACATTAGATGAAGGATAGTTAGTTCTTAAATTGGGGAGTTTTGGGTTCACTCTGTAGCGCAGTTCTGGATAACCCGCCGCCCAAACATCAAACCAATCCTCGAATTTTAGATCGCTGGCATTGAGAAGATGATCGAGCATCTTCTCCATCCATCCGAGTTGTGACAACTGCAATGCCAAGGCTGACTCAGAACCAGTCATCAGCAGCTTATAATCTGGGTTTTTTCTATCAGGTTGTAACTGATAAACGTTCCAGTTTGGCTGCAATTCTATTCGGACTCGTTCCGGCCGCTTATCTGATAGTTTCGTGATACGCCTTTGACGAGCCATCATGATGTAAGTTTGCTGGGTAAGTCTTCCAACGTCTGCCATTGATATCCCTCCTCTCAGGTGATGAATTTATACCGGTATCCACTCCTCATAAGTTCCCTGCTCTGACAACAAATCACCGAGGGTTTCAAAAAAAGTAGATGTCATTGTTTCTATACCCTCCCATTGTTGCTCATTCACCCAATCAAAATAGTCATCTTCTTTAACTTTCGCCCAAGTTTCTTCTACTTTCTCCGAAACAATAAAAGGTGATTGCCCTTCCTTGCCCCAAGTATCTTCCTTATCCAACAACCTGGCTGCTACTTTTCTGGCGTTAATGTAAGCCATAACAAACAGTGCTTTTTTAACAACCTCTTGCACCGCATACCTCAGCGAGGATAACGCATCCACCAAAGTCTCTTTAATAGTCGGGTTAATCATACATATAGCGGCGATCGCACCTTCCCGAATCCTTAGCGTTGCTGCATTAACCGACTGCCCTACCTTCCCCGCCACCAAACTAGCCAATGATTTCCCGACTGTTTCCCCCAAGGGAACATATAAAGCATTAGCCGCTTGTTTTAAATCGTCCATCATTTTCTTGTCAGATGCTGCCCAATCAAAGTTATAGGCTTGAGAAACCCCTTGGGTTAATTTGCTCATCAGTGTAGGCACTGTTACCCCTAAAAAACCGCCAACAAAAGCCGGGTGGGCTGATATTACACCTCCTGCACCCGCCGCAACAAGTCCTACAGCTTTTCCGCCAATAATCAGCACCGTCCCAGCAATTAAACCACCCGCTAAAAGCCCCGCCACTTTAGGAACCATAGGAGCCTCTAACAACCAATCTTTGAAAAAACCCCAGTTCCCTTTTTTGATGTTTTCTGCAATAGCTAAAGCTCCACCCTTGACACTACCCGCCCATTTCTTAAAATCAAAGGCTTTTAAGTTTTGAACCTGCTGGTAGAAAGTGGACGAAAAACTATTAAACCACTGGGCGGACATCGCACCGCCAGCTATAGCGGTTGAAGTTAGTTCTCTCTGGTCTATCCCTACAACATTAGACATAATCTTAACCTATATTATCAGCGTCGAATGGTAATAAGTCTTTACTTTGGCGGAACTCATTTAGGTTTTCCCTCGATGACAAATTATCGGATTTGATTTGGCGATTCATCATCAACTCAGCATTAGTCTTTAAGAGACGTGCCCGTTCCTCTCTAGTAGGAGGATTTTTGGGTTTATCTTTAAACCTCGGTTCTGTCATAGCATTATAGTAATTCATCAACCAAGAACGTTTAAACTGTTCAAAATCGCCGCCCCCAACGGCTGAAGCTACATTTAAATATTCTAAGTGTAGCCGAAAATCTAAAACCGCGATCGCTTCCTCTATTCTGTTGTTTGTATCAGTTCTTAACCCCGCTTTTTTCTCTCTTTCAGATGGTGGCTTCTTACCACTACCCGAATCGCTTGGGGGACGATTGGAACCACGGGGGGGATTTCTTTTGGTCACGATTATGTCCTCATTTTAGCTGCCATATTCAAAATTATCTCATAAAGGTCAGTGCTTTTAAACCTAAACTCATCAACCTCTATTTCATAATCATGAATCTCTAATAAATCGGGTAACATAGCTTCTGTCGTGTCTTCATCGTTTAAATCAAGTTTAGGCTCCTGACCCTTTTTACTATCCTTACCGAATCCCTTACCAGCTCCCCAGTGTTTTTTACCAAACACATTAAACTCAATCGGTAAAGTCACCACCTTCGAGATAATAGGAATTCCCAACCCGTCCAAAATCGCCGACGTTCTGTAATATAACTTAGCTAAAGTCCGATACATTCTCGTCATTATATAAGCTAGGCGAATCTGAATATTTAACCGGTTAGCACTATCACCTTTCAACTCAATCAACAGTTCAGTCTGAGCCTTTAATATAGCCCCCAGCGAGTTAAACTTTAACTCTATAGACTGGTCGCCTTTTTGGGCTTTATTCGTATCCTGAACTTTAACAGTAACCGGAGCATCAAAACCATAATTATCGATGGTTTTAAACAGGTCAGACATGATTTCCAGATAATCCTTATTTGCATGATTCCCTTTACCTTCTGGTATCATCATATTAGACGGAACCTGGAAACTCTTGTCTAACAACTTCCTGACCCCTAGGGCTTTATGTATTTCCCGAGTCATCTTAATCAAATCTTCACAACAGTTTTTGTCCATATCATCTGGTAATATTGGTAAACTTGGCGGTGGCTCTGGTTCAGATAAATTCTCTGTATAAGGCAGAGGTACCAGGTAAAGGCACCAGGATATATATCTCTGATAAAGTTGATGGCTTATATAGTTACCAGTTTCTGGTTCTATTTGGTTAAAAACTATCGGAGCCACCGCAACATTAATCTGCTGGGCTGATTTCAAATAATAAGGTGAAAGCATCGGGTATGATGTCCATACACGCTGGGGAAACCATGTAGGAGATTTCTTGATATATTCTAGTTGACTTACCGATTTAATATAATTAAAGTGTACTCCAACTTTAACATCTCTAAACCGCAGTCTATCCCAACGCCCAAAAAGCTGTCTAGTCTCCGAAACTGGCACTATTCCCATAAAAGTTATAGACTCGAACGCCCAACGTTCATTGGAAAATTCAAGGGAACTTATTAAGCTTGATTTTGTTGTTATTGTACCCTCACCCTTCGCTATAAAATTTAATCCTGCTTCCGTAAAAGTTGGAAACCACCCCCACAAAAAGAATACTTTTTTAACTAGATAGAGTTCCCCTAACTGGCGAGAATATCCAGCCGGAGGTCGAGGGATATCGAGCTTAGGAGGTCTAAGATCATTTTCATCTTCGCTTGTCTCAATTTCATCTTCCTCTGTTTCCTCGTCTTTATCATCTTCGCAAACATTTCTGGCAAAGGTAACCGTTTTCCCCCCAATAGTTACGCTCATCGATTGCTCGCATTCCCCAAGGTAAACCGAGACATTAGCATCATTGATACTGTCAATTGTTCCCCCAAAACCTTTGGGGCTTCCATCCTCGTCAAGGTCTACAAATGCGCGGGCTGTGCTGCCTATTTTTTCAGTTTTTATCCCTCTCCTAGTTCCACCATCCTGTAAATCCTCAGCCTCTATGCTTGCTTTTGGCAACATCGACCGGGCAAAATCAACTATCCCCCCAACGTCTATATCAATATCCCCGTCGTCGCGGGGAAACCTTACTCTAGCCCTGGGTTTGTCATCCGCCTCTAATCTTTTGACCTCTCTTTCTATTACATCTATAGCTTGCCGGTAGTTGCGATTTCTAACAATGTCTTTCACCCTCCTGCTTCGCTCTTCTACCTCTCTCATGACAAAGATTCCTCATCCCAATTAATAAATAATTGCCTCCATCCCTCCTCAGACAACACCCGATTCTCAACCAGCCATTCTGGTTCCATCGCCTCGATCGCTTCCAAAGAAACCGACTTAATGGTTTCCCGTTTTTTTAGCATAAAATAAGCATTAGGCAGATACGGGCTTCTCCAAGACATTAACATGGCAGTGACTGGCAACACTTCTAAAAAGTCAAAAGTTTGGCATAGATACTCAATTCTCTCTAACCATTGCTCAACAAGAAAACGATAGTCCCCCCTACTGCTTGAATCTGTTTTAGTTGTTTGTCGATCCGTTTTCGGAAATTCATTAATTTTCCTGTATTGTATGGGAACATTAGCTAAGGCTTTTAACTCTCGAATGATAGGAAATCCATCAGAGGGATGACCGGGGAGTAAAAAGTGGCGCTTGTATATCACCTTTTTAGC
This sequence comes from Limnospira platensis NIES-39, assembly GCF_026000695.1. Classification (GTDB taxonomy): domain Bacteria; phylum Cyanobacteriota; class Cyanobacteriia; order Cyanobacteriales; family Microcoleaceae; genus Limnospira; species Limnospira platensis. Next base: position 2,988,334 of record NZ_AP026945.1, on the reverse strand, counting down.
ATAAAGCATTGATGATAAATTACTATCCCACAAATTAACTGCAGCCAGTTCATATTGTCCCGCTGGTAGATGACCTAAATCCTGGGGTTTTTCACTGCTATATAAAGCTGTGTTCATTGATAAGAACTCTCCATAATCAGAACAGTTGCCGTTCCCTCTTTTACTTTTGCCCATATCGCGTCAGTTGGTATAAATCCTGCTACATTACCTGGATAATAAATCTGGCCGGGTGGCATTTTGAACGGATTGCTTGTCGCGTCACTTCCCAATGTGCCAAAACCCCAAAGGAGCTCAATTTCTCCCTGATTTTGGATTTCAAAATAAGCACGGCTTAGATTAGCGGGGGCTATTAACATGGGATTAGGGCTTACAGTGACTGTATTCATCACTGTATTAGCCGGACGTTTAGCCATCAGCATTAAGTCTAATTCTACTCTATATTCTCCCTCGATGTAAAGAGTGTCATAGATGCGATTACTGGCTATTGAACCGCCCCCTAATATGCCGTTGCCATAATCCTTAAAACTTACACCCAATTGGTCAGCACTGCCAAGTATTTTGACCTCGTTTGCTGTTAAGTAAGGATTAATTAGAGGAACATAAAACCGCCTTCCTCGATTTTGAATGATAGGACAAGCTGCCTCAATCCATGGACCTGTGGCGCTTTTCCTTCTAAGCAATTGCAGCCCAAATTTAGGATGGTTACTCTCTAATTTCATTAATTTAGCTGCTCTTTCTGCCGCCGAATCCTCTGGGTAAAATTCAGGATAAGGAGACCGGGGAAAACTTGGACACCAAACTGAGGCGGTGAGACTTTATAGGAAGGCATTAGCCCGCCATAGCCATCTAGGGTCAATATTGGCAGATATTGAATTAACGGCACTAGAAACAGCCCCAAGTGTTAATGGGTCATTAACATAATTACTGGCATTACTTTGATTAATTTCAAATGAAAATGTGTCGGTTTCTGAACAGCGATTTTCTGCCATAGTTTAAGGTGTCAATAAGTATGGTTGTGCGGTTGAAGTCATACCATTAGTGTAGTCAATGATTACGGGATAGTCTGTTAAAGTGATGGTGCATATTAATGGATAAGTTCCATTTCCCCTAACGTTAGGTCGGATAGAAAAATCACAATGTTGTTTGGCGGGTTCGGGGTTTAGCTCGAAACTAAATTCTGCTATGTGTTGATGTACAACTAAATGCAGTAAAGCACTAGCTAAATTGGTTTGGTTAAAGGGGTAACTGCCTATACCGGGTTCAAAGGCATCAACAAACGGCTCTTGGACTTTAATCGCGCCACCTTCTATATAAGTTTCTAGCTCGTCAATATCCAGGTTGACAACAGAATCCTCTTCATTGAGAGTTAAATCCATAACGTCTTTTCCTGTGAAGTTAATCGTCAGGTTTTTTTGCCTTTGTAGCAATCGCCGCCCCATAGCTAAGGTTAAGGCTTCTAATGTGGTTTCGGAAAAATCAGGATAGACTCCCGGAGTGATGTTCATGTGAGACAATAGAAGTGGTTATTTTTATTCTACTATAAATGCCGATTCGATTGGCAATGCGTCCTACCGGTGGCGGGGGCGGCGGCGCTTATTATCGCCATATTAAGTCAGGTTATTTTCAACTCACCGCAGGGGAAGAGATTGAAATAGTCCCCGCCACGCCATTATTAGTCCGTCGGGAAATCACCATCCAAGCCGACAATCCTTTTTCTATTCGGTGGGTAGGGTCTGATTTATCCTTACCTGTTTTTGAAAATGGCTTCTACTCCGATGGGAGTGATGGAGGGATTGGTGTTTTAGCAAGCAGCCCCACAACTCAGATTCTCTCTATCTGGGTGCGCCAAGATACGGAAATTGACTACAACATAGGAAGCGAAATAGAGGACGATATGCCTATCCCAGATTTATCAATTAGACCGTTTATTTCCTTAGATTCCAATATAAACAAACTTCCATCGTTTATAAGTTCTGATTCTCAAGTTAATTATGATGACGTAGATACTTATAATAGGTTCTGGGGAACGTGGACTACAACAGAGGGAGCAGTTAGAGCCTGGCAATTTGATGTTTTTTTGCCCGGTAAACAATATGTTTTTAATATTACCAATAATCTTTATGCATACATTGGGAATGACGGAATTTCTACGTCTGTTATCAAGGAAGGAACTAATATCGAGATTTTACTATTTCCTCGTGAAACCATGTGGATGGCAATATCTCAAGTTGCATTGTTTTCTAATGTTTTCAGTTCATATATTGACATAGATAATCTTGAAAAATGGATAACAGACCGGTGTTCTATTGTTACAGTTCCTCACACGGGAGGAGCCTTCAACTTGACTCCTACTCTGTCACGCTATATTTTGCTGTTTAAAGCTGAAGGTTCTTTTTTAGCTCCCGGATTAGGACTTTGCCGTTGCATTTACACGCCCAACAGCACAGACCCAAAACAAGGGGGAGAATTTGAGATAACGCAGTTTTTACCATGGGAGGATTGGTAAATTCACAAAAATAGGGGAGAGTATTACCGGTTAGTAAACAAATATAGAGAAGGCTGATCCGATCGCTCGCCGCCAAACTTTCCCCCAAGTCGGCGCGAAAACTAATATTCTCCCCGCCCGAACCCTACAATAGTCATATAGGTAAGCCGATCGCTTTACCTCGTCGGCTAGGCAACTGGGGGAAATTCCCTACAGACACGAATTCATGAAAAAAAACCGCATTGGTAAAGCATCAATCATTCCTGATGCGATCGCCGACAAGATAATCAAACGCTGCAAATATCCCTGGCAACAAACTCTACTTTCCATAATGAGATACACCGGGGAACGGGTGGGAGCCGTTAGGTTGTTGCAAGTTTCTGATGTCTACGCCGATGGCAGTTCTCAGATTGCCTTGCCGGAGATTACTTTTAGGTCAGAAACTAGGAAGCGATCGGCTGGGAAAGATGCTGGGGTGAGACAGGTTCCCGTCTCCCAAAAATTGAGAGAAGTTCTGAGAACCTACCGACCTGGTGGTAGTGTCTGGCTTTTTCCTAGCCCATCCGACCACAGTTCACCGGTGACAGTTCAAGCGATCGACTCTTTCCACAGAAAAGCGATCGCTCAACTGGGATTACAGAATGAAGGCTATTCGCTTCACAGTTACCGCCGCACTTTCATTACCAAACTCTACGACAAGGGAATTAGTACCCGGACGATAATGGAGATTACCGGTCATAAATCAATGTCGTCATTGCAGCGTTACATTGATGCTGACCCTAGCAAAGTAAGAAAGGCAATTGATGAAATCTAGGGCAGTCGATAACTTGAGGTTGCCAGACATCAGAGGAAAGTGGGTGCTACTAGCCAAACACAGATCGAGAAGTAACTGCCCTAGATTCCGCCAATTTTAGCACTAAACGGGGCTGCTTGGTATTTTGTCTAAAACATCAAACATTCTCACACACGGCTAACGGCGCTAACCACTGTACAGTAGCAGATAGCGCCGTTTGGGGTTGGGAAATGCTCCTTGATTTTTTTGCTAAATCATAAAGTTTTTGGGGGGTTCAAATCTCCTCCGGTGGAAAATTCAGGAGTTGCTATCCGGGGATTTCCAACCACCCGATTTAAGTGCGGGAAGTTTTTCTAGGATAGCTTCAAGAGACAAGCCGGACTCGATCCACTGTTCTACTTGGTCGGCGATCGCTTTAGCTTTTTCCGATAGATGGGGGCCGGCAAGGTAACAAACCTGCTTTTGTCCCCTATATAGGTAAGCATATCTATTCCCGTTGGTGTCCTGGGCGGCTGACTTAGTTTTCCAGCGAACAGTTAGGCGATCGCTCTGGGAAGTGTTCACCGGTGATGAATTTTCGTCACCCTGGGTGACGGCTACCCATCCCAAATACTTAACCTTACCTTTCTCGCGTAACCTTTCCAGAGACTTGACTACACGAGATATCGGGATATCAATGGATTGGGCGAGTTGTTTGTGGTCTTGATTCGGACAGTCCCTAAGATGTTTCAAGACATCCATATCATCCCAAGCCGGATCGAATGGTTCTACACTTTCAGAATCCGTCACCCTGGGTGACGATATTATGACGGAAAGCTGCCTTGGTGAGTTAGATTTTTTCCTCATCGGCCAGAGCCCCTGTCATCATCTTCTCCAGATATCGCTCGACTATTTATAGCCAAAAGTGCCGATCGTGAGTTTTTGGCTATGTTGCGAACCAAGAAAAGCCGCGCTAGAAAAGGACGGTTTTCATGAATTAGGGCGCTCACCATATCAATGTCGCCAGCGATTCGGGAAAAGGCGGCGTAATCTTTTTTAACCAGGTCTCGTAGTTCCAGCACTTCGGACTGAAGTTCCAGCACTTTGGACTCAAGTTCCAGCACTTCTGGAGGAACGCTTGGGGTTGTGTCGGTCGGGTTATGAGCGATCGCGCGTAACGGCGCGTTTAAATTTTTAACTTTTGCGTCACCCAGGGTGACGGAATCGGTGACTTTATTAGCGATCGCCTTTTCACCGGTGACAGTTTGAAGGTTAGAAAAGTGTTGTGCCATAGTCCATTTGTTTCTTGAGGGTTTAGCAGCGTGCCAAAATAGAAAGCACCCCCCGTGGGCACGAGGGGCGCTCAATTTATTTAGAGACCTGTTGGAGAATCTCCTGTCGGATGTTCTCCATTTGTTTTTTCATTTGAGATTGATAGTCTCGGTTTGCTTGCAGTCTTTCCTCCAATCGAGTTTCATGGCTTTTGACATACTCATGAAAACCAGCAAACAACTCCTCCAACAGCTCTAAAATTTTCCCGCCTGTTCCGGGGACACTTTCCCCGCTTGGCTGGAAATTATCCCCCTGGCAATCTGTTCCACCAATTCGGACCGATTCAGATTTAGCTCCATAGCCATCTGATCCAGTAGCCCGACGGCTGTTTCCGTTAACGTCATCGAGACTGACTTCTTGTTTTCCCCGTACAGCGTGCTGCGGGTCTTCCATTATTCGAGCGCGATAGGTAAAAAGCCGGATGTTGAGAGCGGGGAAGCTGGTAGATTGATGCGATCGCCTTGGGGTTGGTCAGGCGATCGCAAAAGCACACCCTATATATAGGTAAAAAGCCTATGGTCAAACCAAAAGCCGAGGCCGCCAATTCGCCTAGCGGGTTTCACCGCTTGGACAAAAAACATCAGCGGATTTTCCTGGTCACTTGTTTGGCGAGGATGAAAATTCTCTTTGCGCGTGGGTCGATTTGACACGAGAGGCAGTCTCTTTCTCGAACTGTTTAATTAAAGCCAAAATGGAAATTGATAACACCATTACTCACCTAAGAGTTATCGATTTTATCTCTAATGATGAACGATTCCAAGATGTGCATAATTATGCAATGCAGCTTGAAATGTATCACAATCAAATTTATGCAGACTTGGAATATACACTATCAGCTTTAGAAAATCTAGATTTCACCGCCTGATGAGTCCTAGCCGGTAAAGGACGAAACTTTCCCCTCACACCTGGGGGGAAGTCGCGGATAACCGGGTGATTCCCACCGCATTGATAACTAGCCCCCCCGAATTGAAATGGGAGGTTTCCCTCCCCAACCTGTTACTGGGGGCAGAAGTCAATAATTGCTTCTAGCCGGGTTCCAACCCCGGCTAGATTCTAGGGAGATTTGTTCCCCCAGATAGAATGGGCGAGAGCCGTAACAGCTTCGTGGGAACGATTAACCACAACACTAGAGGTTAAAAATGAATAGTTTAATTGTAGGCCTTGATGTTAGCTCATCGTGGTGCGATGCCGTGTGGCTAGAATTTATGCCAGCGGGTGCGTTGCGGGATTTTTACGAGTCTCCCGCATTTGCTGAGTGCCACCGAAAGCTAGAAGCAAATGCAAAGTCTATCCAGTTTCTTGTGTCTTTGGAGCCGTCTGTGGTGATATTAGAGCCGACCCGAACTTATAGCAGATTCTGGATTGACTGCTTACATCGGGAGGGAATCCCTGTGCTGAAAGTAGATCAGACGATGATTAAGGACACTCGGAAAAGCTATGGGGGAACGTCTAACAAGTCTGACCCCTACGATGCTTTGCTCATGGTTGCCACATACTTCCAGCATTACCAAATTGCCTACGATCGCAGGTATTGGGTGAGGGAGCGGCCGCCAGAAGTAGCGAAAATTGAACAATGCCTAAGAGATATTGGGTCATTCAACAAGCGCCGCACCCAAACGATAAACCAAGCCAAGTCTAGGCTAGTCTATGAATTTCCAGCGAAAGCGAAAGTTAAGGTTCTAAAAGAGTCTGGGAAATTAGACCCGGACAAACTGCCAGCGTGGTGGGCTTGGGCTTGTGGTTGGACTGAACAAGGCACTTGGAGAATCCCCAAAGCGACCAAGACTAAGTTTGACAATGAATATACGAAGGCGATCGCGGCGGGGGAAGGCACGGGGATTAGTGAAGTAACAGCGCGACTAGCCCAACAGATTTGTATGTGGCATCAGTCAGAGGCAATGGTAGAGCAAGAGCTACTAAGCTATCTGAACCTACCAGAGTTTGATTGCTACCATCGGGTGTTTGACAAGTTTGGTTTTGGCTGCCGGGAACGAGGCTGGCTACTTACTCGGTGCGTTCCGTTTGATGAGATGTTTAAATGCCTTCCCAAGTCTAAGGCTATGAGACGATTTCGACAGCTTTGTGGTTTGGGGGCTACTCAAGTGCAATCTGGAAAGGCTGACACTCGGAGTAGTTTCACAGGAAGCAAAGAGGCGCGATCGGTGTTGCATCAGTTTGTTGTTCGGGCAGTCGAGAGGGGGACTCATCGTGAACAGAAACCGGGCGAAGGTGCGATCGCGACAACCCCCTACGATTGCCTACCAAAATCTCCAGAGGCTCATTCGCTTAGAGTTTATTGGGTAACTAGAGCATACCACAAAGGGAACAAAGTTTCTGGGGCGGCGCTCAAGGCTGCCAGGAATGCCACATCCAGAAAGCTGGCTGAGACTTTGTTTAAGGCTCTGTGGGATATGCGGTAATAATCCCCATATAATGCTCATATCAAACTTGTACCCCGATCCAATTCCCTAGGTCGGGGTTTTTATTGGTGAAAGTTTGGGAATAAGATAGAAAATAATTATCCACGCTAGGGTTTCATTAAGTCATGAGACTATTATAACTCGGTAATTTCACAGTTGAAGCCAAATTTATATAAAAAGTGTACTATGCACCTCAGCCCTAGACTTGGGGGATGAAAGCATGAATAATAGTCGATAATAATCTTGATCCTCTCCCATTGATGTTTGAAAATACTGCGATCGCCAAGCGATTGACCATCTAATCTGGCGCGATCGACCCATTCAAACCCTGTCTTTATCTTGGTTTCCTGGAATGCTTTATTTTCTATTTGTGCATCTGCGCCGCTAGTCTCAAACTTTGACAATTATGCCCGGAATTATGATAATAGTATATCTAACAATGGTATGGCTAGGAAAGCGTTGTCAAAATATCCGCCACTATACCTAAGCCTTATAGCTGTAGGTTGGGTGCAGCCCTGGGCGAAACCCAACCAAATTAGGTTGATAAATATTCCAGCCAACCCCTATCTTAGCCAAGTAACATGAGACCGCCTCAATCGAAAACTGCTATACTACAAAATAGCTTCAGAGATTAGCCCGACTCATCCAAGATGAGAAAATTACTATGGTTCAGCAAGTTTCCCAAACCGTAATTTATCCCGATAGTGACGGACAACCGATGGCAGAAAATACCCAGCAATTCCAGTGGATTGTGGTAATTAAAGAGAACTTAGAAATTTTGTTCGCCAATCGTCCCGATGTGTTTGTGGCTGGGGATTTACTCTGGTATCCCGTGGAAGGGGACAATAAAACCCGCCAAGCCCCCGATGCCATGGTAGCCATAGGCAGGCCGAAAGGTCATCGAGGTTCCTATCGACAATGGGAGGAGGATAATATAGCGCCCCAAGTGGTGTTTGAAATTCTCTCACCAGGGAATCGTTTGGCGGAGATGAACCGGAAATTCAAGTTTTATGAGCGTTACGGGGTGGAAGAATATTATATATATGACCCGGAACGTTTGGATTTGGCGGGATGGTTGCATAGGGACGGGGAGTTAACCATGATTGAGGAAATGTCTGGTTGGGTGAGTCCTCGTCTCCAGATTCGCTTTGAATTTCCGCCAACGGGTTTAGAGTTGTACTATCCCGATGGTCGTCGTTTTTTGACCTCTGTAGAGTTACACCAACAAGCCCAAGCAGCACAGCAGCAAGCCGAAGAGTCCGAACAAAGGGCGCGGCGGGCGGAAGAAGAATTGGCGGCGGAAAAAGTGCGATCGCAACGTCTCGCCGAACAGTTAAAACGCTTAGGTATTGACCCCGATTCACAGGTATAAACCACCCCCCCATCAAACTGCTATACTACAAAATAGCTTCAGAGATTAGCCCGACTCATCGAACATGAGAAAATTACTATGGTTCAGCAAGTTTCCCAAACCGTAATTTATCCCGATAGTGACGGACAACCGATGGCAGAAAATACCCAGCAATTCCAGTGGATTGTGGTAATTAAAGAGAACTTAGAAATTTTGTTCGCCAATCGTCCCGATGTGTTTGTGGCTGGGGATTTACTCTGGTATCCCGTGGAAGGGGACAATAAAACCCGCCAAGCCCCCGATGCCATGGTAGCCATAGGCAGGCCGAAAGGTCATCGAGGTTCCTATCGACAATGGGAGGAGGATAATATAGCGCCCCAAGTAGTGTTTGAAATTCTCTCACCAGGGAATCGTTTAGCGGAGATGAACCGGAAATTCAAGTTTTATGAGCGTTACGGGGTGGAAGAATATTATATATATGACCCGGAACGTTTGGATTTGGCGGGATGGTTGCATAGGGACGGGGAGTTAGCCATGATTGAGGAAATGTCTGGTTGGGTGAGTCCTCGCCTCCAGATTAGCTTTGAATTTCCGTCAACGGGTTTAGAGTTGTACTATCCCGATGGTCGTCGTTTTTTGACCTCTGTAGAGTTACACCAACAAGCCGAAGCAGCACAGCGACAAGCCGAAGCAGCACAGCGACAAGCCGAAGCAGCACAGCGACAAGCCCAAGAGTCCGAACAACTGGCGCGGCGGGCGGAAGAAGAATTGGCGGCGGAAAAAGTGCGATCGCAACGTCTCGCCGAACAGTTAAAACGCTTAGGTATTGACCCCGATTCACAGGTATAAACCACCCCCCCATCAAACTGCTATACTACAAAATAGCTTCAGAGATTAGCCCGACTCATCGAACATGAGAAAATTACTATGGTTCAGCAAGTTTCCCAAACCGTAATTTATCCCGATAGTGACGGACAACCGATGGCAGAAAATACCCAGCAATTCCAGTGGATTGTGGTAATTAAAGAGAACTTAGAAATTTTGTTCGCCAATCGTCCCGATGTGTTTGTGGCTGGGGATTTACTCTGGTATCCCGTGGAAGGGGACAATAAAACCCGTCAAGCCCCCGATGCCATGGTAGCCATAGGCAGGCCGAAAGGTCATCGAGGTTCCTATCGACAATGGGAGGAGGATAATATAGCGCCCCAAGTAGTGTTTGAAATTCTCTCACCAGGGAATCGTTTAGCGGAGATGAACCGGAAATTCAAGTTTTATGAGCGTTACGGGGTGGAAGAATATTATATATATGACCCGGAACGTTTGGATTTGGCGGGATGGTTGCATAGGGACGGGGAGTTAGCCATGATTGAGGAAATGTCTGGTTGGGTGAGTCCTCGCCTCCAGATTAGCTTTGAATTTCCGTCAACGGGTTTAGAGTTGTACTATCCCGATGGTCGTCGTTTTTTGACCTCTGTAGAGTTACACCAACAAGCCGAAGCAGCACAGCAACAAGCCGAAGCAGCACAGCAGCAAGCCCAAGCAGCACAGCGACAAGCCGAAGCAGCACAGCGACAAGCCGAAGCAGCACAGCGACAAGCCCAAGAGTCCGAACAACTGGCGCGGCGGGCGGAAGAAGAATTGGCGGCGGAAAAAGTGCGATCGCAACGTCTCGCCGAACAGTTAAAACGCTTAGGTATTGACCCCGATTCACAGGTATAAACCACCCCCCCATTAAGATGAGAAAATTACTATGGTTCAGCAAGTTTCCCAAACCGTAATTTATCCCGATAGTGACGGACAACCGATGGCAGAAAATACCCAGCAATTCCAGTGGATTGTGGTAATTAAAGAGAACTTAGAAATTTTGTTCGCCAATCGTCCCGATGTGTTTGTGGCTGGGGATTTACTCTGGTATCCCGTGGAAGGGGACAATAAAACCCGTCAAGCCCCCGATGCCATGGTAGCCATAGGCAGGCCGAAAGGTCATCGAGGTTCCTATCGACAATGGGAGGAGGATAATATAGCGCCCCAAGTAGTGTTTGAAATTCTCTCACCAGGGAATCGTTTAGCGGAGATGAACCGGAAATTCAAGTTTTATGAGCGTTACGGGGTGGAAGAATATTATATATATGACCCGGAACGTTTGGATTTGGCGGGATGGTTGCATAGGGACGGGGAGTTAGCCATGATTGAGGAAATGTCTGGTTGGGTGAGTCCTCGCCTCCAGATTAGCTTTGAATTTCCGTCAACGGGTTTAGAGTTGTACTATCCCGATGGTCGTCGTTTTTTGACCTCTGTAGAGTTACACCAACAAGCCCAAGAGTCCGAACAACGGGCGCGGCAGTTGGAAGAAGAATTGGCGGCGGAAAAAGTGCGATCGCAACGTCTCGCCGAACAGTTAAAACGCTTAGGTATTGACCCCGATTCACAGGTATAAACCACCCCCCCATTAAGATGAGAAAATTACTATGGTTCAGCAAGTTTCCCAAACCGTAATTTATCCCGATAGTGACGGACAACCGATGGCAGAAAATACCCAGCAATTCCAGTGGATTGTGGTAATTAAAGAGAACTTAGAAATTTTGTTCGCCAATCGTCCCGATGTGTTTGTGGCTGGGGATTTACTCTGGTATCCCGTGGAAGGGGACAATAAAACCCGTCAAGCCCCCGATGCCATGGTAGCCATAGGCAGGCCGAAAGGTCATCGAGGTTCCTATCGACAATGGGAGGAGGATAATATAGCGCCCCAAGTAGTGTTTGAAATTCTCTCACCAGGGAATCGTTTAGCGGAGATGAACCGGAAATTCAAGTTTTATGAGCGTTACGGGGTGGAAGAATATTATATATATGACCCGGAACGTTTGGATTTGGCGGGATGGTTGCATAGGGACGGGGAGTTAGCCATGATTGAGGAAATGTCTGGTTGGGTGAGTCCTCGCCTCCAGATTAGCTTTGAATTTCCGTCAACGGGTTTAGAGTTGTACTATCCCGATGGTCGTCGTTTTTTGACCTCTGTAGAGTTACACCAACAAGCCCAAGAGTCCGAACAACGGGCGCGGCAGTTGGAAGAAGAATTGGCGGCGGAAAAAGTGCGATCGCAACGTCTCGCCGAACAGCTAAAACGCTTAGGCATTGACCCTGATTCACAGGTATAAACTATAAGCCTGGTAGGGTGCGTCAGAGCGAATACATCAGGTCAATAATCATCTTCTCGACTGACGCACCATCACTGACGCACTGCACATTTCTAATCTAAAGAAAAGCCGATAGATGGGCGCGGGTACGTTGTCCCCAAAACCGATAATTATTCATCATCATCTGATGCCAACTCCGACTGTTGCTGAGACTCTTCTAGGGCGATAATTTCTCGTAATAACTGTTCCTCTTCTTCCTCGAAATCTTCCTCTGAAATATCGCCCATATCATAGGCTAATTGAAGAGCCAAAAGACGCTTATTTAAATTTTCTTTATCGTCTAGTTCAGCATCAGCGCGTTCTAAGATTTGTTCACCTATCCATACAATACCATCCAGGGGAGCGGTCAGAGGGGCGAGTAATAATCGTAAAACCATAGATTTATCCTCTCATTAATCAAGTTGTGTGAAATTATAGGGGGCTGTAAAATTATTATAGCGAATCCTCAGCCGTTTGGGAAAGTAATTGTCGATTTCCTCCACCTTCTGACTAAACTTTTCTTCACTATTCCAAGGAATTAAATAGGCGGCGTTATAAATCATTAAATCCGTCATCGATTCATTTTCTACATAATCTAAAGCTAGGGGAATTAAGCAATCTTGAAAAGCGGTGATAATCTCATTTTCGCGGTCTAAAATGTTTGACTCTATCTCCCGACCAATAGCAATCACTTCATCCATACTGAGGGGTTGACCTTCCAGGCGATCGCGTCTTTCTCTCAGGTCTTGATTTTCCTCCATTAAAGCATTAAGTTCAGCGGTTTGATTCCAAAAAACCTTCACCCCCACCTCGCGATTACCCTCCAACTTAACGAACAGTTCTTTCAGTCTTTCATGATAAGGATTAACTAACTGTTTAGCTACCGCATCCCAATCAGAAACAATCAAGCCAAATTGCAAAGGTAGTATCGTCCTATATCCCTCCTGCATCATGGCTTCTAACACCTTTTCATGACCTAGCAAATTCCTACGGCTGGCTAAATACCGTTCCTGTTGCGCCTCGGAATACAGAAAAATAAACCCATCAATTTCATGAGTATAAACTGGCTGATTATCTAAGCCTTGCAAATGCCAAGACTTCAGCTTAGTTTTAGGTAAAATTCCGTATAAATACAGACTGTAACTCATATTAGTCACTCATCAAAAAGTAATTATCAGCAGTCTAGCACCTATCACTAGCCCCCCACAACCCAAAACTTGCCCATGGGATAAATTTGGGTAATCCCTAGGCTATAATAGAGGCTTTGATGTTAGCACCAATCTCAGCTTGGCATGAATCAGGTTAATTTGGGCTAAACCCAGATCAACACTTCCCTCTACTACTATACCCGTATTCAGAAGGCGATCGAGAAGTTCCAAGATCGAGGGATTTCCCAAGGACACCCCTGGGTAATAGCCACCGGACTTAGGGAGAAGGGAACCCAACTCCGACAGTTCGATATTCAAGTCTGCTGGGTCGATATCAAAAATTTCGCAGAGGTCCAACACCTGCGCCTCCAATTTACGCAGACTTTCGGCCGCGCGGTCAAGTTCTTCATCTGTTAGGGTATCAGCTTCCATGCGCCGGATAACTTGCGCTTCCATCAGCTGGCGGATTAATTCAACCACGGTAAGGAGTAGGGGGGCTAAACCTGCATCCTTACCAGATGATTTGGGAACCAAGGCTGTTTCTTCTGGACTTGACACTTGTGATTCTCATTAAGGTTCGGCTTGCTGTCAATCCTAGCAGATAGGAGATACTATCCGCAATACATAGCTAGGCCAATTATGCCCAAATTTATCTGATGTTCACAGTCTCAGTGCCACCAGATCATAATTTGACCACTAACTACTATGGTATTATGGTGATCGTGCGTCATATTTAGGTTGAAATATTTTCATAAGTGGCTGTATAAGTTACTTAGCAATTTATACGCCCTAAATATATATTGGTGTTTTCCAAATCGTAACCATGACAATTTACACTCCAGACTGGGTAAAACATTCGGTATTTTATCAAATTTTTCCTGACCGTTTTGCCAAAAACCAATTACCTCGACCCTCAGTTATTAGTCATCCTAAGTGGGAAGATTGGCAAAAACCACCCACTTTACAGGGATATAAAGGCGGTAACTTGTGGGGAGTCATTGAAAAACTAGACTATCTACAAGACTTGGGGATTAATGCTATTTATTTTACTCCCGTATTTCAATCAGCCAGTAACCATCGCTACCATACCCATGACTATTATCAAGTTGACCCGATTTTAGGCGGTAATCAAGCCCTACGAGAATTGATAGATGCTGCCCATAGTCGCCATCTTAAAATCGTCCTAGATGGGGTTTTTAACCATGCTAGTCGAGGCTTTTTCTTCTTTAATGATATCCTGGAAAACGGCCCTAATTCTCCCTGGTTGGACTGGTTTACTGTCGAAAACTGGCCTGTGTCCGCCTATGATGGTAGTCAAGCGTCTACATAGCCTACAACCCCTATTCTACCGTTACTTAGGTGTTACTCAAAACCATAGCAGAGTAACAAGTGAGTAAAAAATGAGTAACGCTACTGATACCCCTACTGTAGGGGGAAAGGGCAATTATGACGACAATTATACTAGGTTCCTCAAAGCCTATCAAGACTTTAAAGGGGGATGTCCCAAAGGGGTAACTCTCAAACTTCAAAAGACCGGGGTTAGATACAATCTCTTATTGCAGTTTAAGCAGCCACCTACCGGAAAACGGCTACCCAAAACGGCTAACCTTGAATGTACACCTCAAGGGGTGATAGACGGCGTTAAGAAAGCTAAGTTGGTATCTGAAGCCCTGGGAACTATCACTAGCGCTAGTGAATTTTGGGATTGGTACGATAAAACCATCCTAGGGAAAAATCAGATTGAGAATAATCTGATAACCTACCGGGACATCTTTAAACAAATTGAGAATGAGTATTTTGCGGGGTACAACCGCAACACAGGAAGGAAACGTTCCCGCGATATCGCTAGCGACTTAGCGTCTTACGAGTCTACTAAAGAAGCATACTTCAGGCTGTTCCCTGACTGGGATGAATACCCTAGCTGGGAGAGTTTTAACACTATGCTATACACTCCCTTGCAGAATGGAGAGAAATTAGTGGGCTCCAAAACCTTTAAAGAACGTTACTACATCTTACAAGCCATAGCTGAAAAATCACCTAACAAAGAACACTTGCTTAAACAGCTTGAGCCTATTAACGCCAAACAAACGCAATTCAAAAAGAAACAGCGTATAAGCATTGATGCCTTTAAGGATTGGTGGTATAGCGCCAAACAAGAAGCCTATACTGTTAAAAGCCCTCAACATCAATCATCTCGACATAACTGGTTATGGGTGACTGGTATGGCAGTAATGTACGGGTTAAGACCTACCGAGATAGCCGCCGCAGTTAATCTAACTAAGCCATTTGTAACGGATGATGGTATCACTATCAAAGCACTGTCAGACCCCGATAATCAAGACAATTACTTGGTGCTAGGTGACTATGTTTACTTTACTGACGCAGAAGGTCGGAAAGTGAGTATCAAAACAGGGGGAAGGATTGTTGCACCAATACCTAGCCCTGAAATGTTTGATTTCCTGGAATTGAAACAGCCGTTGTTACCAGAATATAGTCCCAGAAAAGGCAGTAAACCCAAAAGCATAATCGGAGGGTTTGACGCAACGTTTAGTCAACGACTTCAATTCATGAAATGCCCGGTAACCCAAAAATATGCTTTTCGTAGGCTGTACAACCTGTTAGGTGAAAAGTATGGACTACCTATTGAGTTGAGAGCGAGACTTATGGGTCATAGCGCAATCATTAATCAAGGTAAATACAAGACAGAAGGCATTGATGCAACCCTAGAAGTTCTCAAAGGAGGTTCTAAGTTGCCTATACCGTTAGATGTAGCCATAGAACGGTTAACAGCCTTAGGATTTGATGTTGACACTCCAGAAGCTAAGGCATTTCTCGGAGTTATCTATCAGATAGATTAATCTAATCGTCAACCTTTCATAAATTAACACCCCTGGATTAAACCCTAGGGGTTATTTTATGGCTACAGATTGATGGATCCTGCTATGGTTTTGAGTAACACCTAAGTAACGGTAGAATAGGGGTTGTAGGCTATGTAGACGCTTGACTACCATCCAGAACCATTTAACTTAAACCCTTATCCTGACAGCGATAGCGGGTTATTGCTCAACCCCTATATCCTATCGAGTTACTCAGATATTACTCACAATCTAGTCCTAGCACAGGAAAATAATTCTGTCAATAGGTTGATTACTCAGTCAACAAGCATAACCTAGGGGAACTGTCAAATACCCATACCACCCCCCAACCAAACACCGATAGGGTAACTCCCTTGTGATACCCGTCAATGGCAAGCCTATCGGTTCGTTCCTCACCATTGACTGCTATCACGTCGGTCGCACCCCCAAGAGTGTTTGTTTCGGTTGGGGGGAGGGTATGATTCAAAGTCAACACGATAGCCGTAGGTAGCCGTAGGGGGAACCCACTAGGTTATCAATGTACAACGATACTCCTATCAATGTACAAAGATATTAGGCTGCCTATCCGGTTATCTATGGGAGTCAGATTATTGGGGAAATATTGGGGAGCCTACTCGCTACCAACAAAATGCGATCGCATAATCTGAACTATCATCTACCGGAACCAACCCGATACCCCTAAACAACTTTTCAACTGGTAACTTGTTTCGTCATCTCTCGCTGATACCTACATAATCCTAGACAATTGCTTTACCAGCGACATCGGTTATCCACATAATCCTAGAGAATTGATTCTCCATCGAAACCGATACCTACATACCGCTAGACAAGTCTCCAATTTTTGGTGGTAATCATCCCGTGCGGAACCCAGTACCCCTAATAAAGCACTAAGCCAAAATCTTAACCCGTCTATTGTGGGTAAACTAGGGGGGTAAGCATATAAATAATTTTAGGGTATCTAAAATAGGGTATCTAAAAAATTTATACACGCACCCCCTACCACGCTAGGACATGAGGGGGTAAGCATATAAATAATTTTAGGGTATCTAAAATAGGGTATCTAAAAAATTTATACACGCACCCCCTACCACGCTAGGACATGAGGGGGTAAGCATATAAATAATTTTAGGGTATCTAAAATAGGGTATCTAAAAAATTTATACACGCACCCCCTACCACGCTAGGACATGAGGGGGTAAGCATATAAATAATTTTAGGGTATCTAAAATAGGGTATCTAAAAAATTTATACACGCACCCCCTACCACGCTAGGACATGAGGGGGTAAGCATATAAATAATTTTAGGGTATCTAAAATAGGGTATCTAAAAAATTTATACACGCACCCCCTACCACGCTAGGACATGAGGGGGTAAGCATATAAATAATTTTAGGGTATCTAAAATAGGGTATCTAAAAAATTTATACACGCACCCCCTACCACGCTAGGACATGATAGGGGGCCATTTAAGTTATTGGGTTAGGTGTTAGGTGTTAGGTCGTTCTGCACTTAGCAATCATAGCGTTAGCTACGTCTATTAACTTGTCCAAAGTAACTTGGTCAGATTTTCCAACGTAAATGTGATGATTGACGCTACCATCCCACCCTTTGAGGTTCCAGTAGGTAAAACCATTAATTGAGAGTTTTTTGCACAACGTAAATCGTTTACCATTAACCTCCACTGAAAAGGATTTATGGGTTTCTAGGTATTTAAACCATTCTAAAGAACCTACTTCAATACAGATATTACCATGACCTACCAGAAACCCTTTGTAAGACCCTGTTAGTGTGACTACCGGGAGTAGCTTAGGCATGAAAATCACCTCCCAGTAGGATATCGCTGTTATAACCATTAAGGTTGAAATCAGAGGCAATAATGCCTGGTTGAGGTTGAGAGATAATTGGATACTGAGATTCTACCCATTTCTCGTGTACCATCATAAAATCAACAGCGGCGTTATGAGATATTTCGGCTAATGTCACCCTAGTATCCTGATTGGAATAGGAGATATCTCGTGACATCATTTGAATGTAAATCTCCCTAGCCATTTCTGCAATAACCATCATTTTTTCTTGTTCAAACTCATTCATGGCTTTATTTCCTATTGATTAATTGAACTTGTGATCATCATTATCGGGGTGATTTTGATTATTGTTGTGTTCTGTAATTTTTGCATTAAGCAAGGCTTCAATGCCTTTGAGTAACTCGATTTCCGCGTTTAAAAAATGCCTGTGGATTTGAATAAATTCGACAATTTCGTCGAATTGTTCAGATGTGATAGCAAGTTCTACTAAGTCAAGTAATCCTACAACGTTAGGATTTAATCGATTACTCATGTAGCTATATTCTACTACGTTTAATCCGGGTGTACTTAATTTGATTGACATGGTTTTATCCTTTGATAGTGGTTAAGTTGTGATAGTTTAACGTCATTTCGGACGAGTTTAAATTATTCGATTTTGGTTAGTAAATGCTTAATATAATTAAGCTGTTTGAGCGATAATTGTTTTTTCGCGTCTGCTAAGGATAACTCAACCTCGCAATCATCTAGTATTGAAATTAACGTTTCCTTAGCGTCTTCTTTATTAGCGTTGTAGACTGTACTATCTACCATTTGTTTAAATGTTTTAAACCTTGCCTTTATAATGGCATTTGTGTTGGTTTGAGTCATTTTTTTGGTCTCCTATATGATGTGTTTCCAAACATTTTTGCCGTTCTGATTAATCATATTATATCCTCTATTTTTCATTAGATTAGTCAACTCTGAAACATTAACGCGACTATCAAGATATCCATCTGTTTTAGCTCTCTCAATGGCTTCTTTTAACGCTTTCGGGTCGATATCAGTTACAACCTCGGTTAACTCAGGACATCCCGCGTTAATTGCCTGGTTGTTTTGTTTCATTTTTGCCTCAATACTTTGAGTGATAAAACTGTCTAAAAATTGTTCAGTACCTGATGATATAGTCAAGATTTTTTCATTAACAAAATCCCAGTAATCATTGAAGCGTTTAATTGATTCATTGATAGATAATTGATAAATCAATGAATGAGTGACAATAATTTCACTTGATAACCTAGCGTTAATGATATCTTTTTTGTGTTTCTGTAGTTGTTTTTTGACCTTGCTGTATTGATTGCAGTTATCGATATTTCTCCAGAAAATTTCTAATTGAGATGATAATTTATCAAGCGTAATATCCTCTACATCGTTTAAATCACTTAACTCGTAACTATTCCCCCTATATTCCTCTGATGTCATAGTCTCTTTTTAAACCATATAGGAAACATCCGTCTTTTGAGTTCGTTTAACTCCCAAAATGTCCACAATGGATGTATTGAATTAATCACCTTTAAAGCGAAAGCATTAAAAATCATGTTAGTTCCCGGTGTCTGACTACTGATGGTTATTCGGCTATTTTTGCGGTTTAACACCTTGAAAAGCGATAACATATTCTCATTTTCAATTAATAAGCTAGGGGTGATATCTTCCCATACCAATATAAAATTTTTCTCAAATTCACATTGAAGGGGGTCATAAAATCGTTCATGTTGTATCTTGTTTCTCAGTGAAGCGAAAGTGCTATTAGCAAGCACCGAGGTTGTCTTGTATAGTTCAGATGCTACGGTAGCTACCTGTGACTTTCCAGTACCGCTAGACCCCCAAAGGAACAGGATACCAGCGGTAGACATTAACGTTACTGGAGACGCTATAAACGAGGCGATAATTGGAAACTGAATATCAGGATATGGTAGAACACAGACAGCCCGTAAAACAGACTCTAATTGCTCACCCAGGTTGCCTTCTGTGATTATTTCTTCTAGTTCAGATGACATCTGACTTCTAATTAGTCTATAATCAATATAGTCCTCAGACATGGTAGTAACCTCTTATCGCTCTTGACTTGTTGACATGGTATGGTAGTTATTCCCCCCTAAATATTTAGGGGGGATTTATTTGTGACTACATTAATCGCAGTAATTCAATTAATGCAATTAATACATTAGAATCAAGTTGTTTAACCTTGTTATAAAGACTCTCAAAGCTAGGGTCACAATCCAAAACCTTAGCCCCTTCTGTTAACCTTTCCTCGAAGGTTTTGTATTTTGCCTTTCCATTAAATCCTGCTTTATTTTTAGTTTTGGATTCAATGAAAGCGTCAATATCTCCGATTGAGTAAGTAGCGAAAGATTGATTGAATGGATTAATACATTCAATTTCTAAGATATTAGAAATATCAGAGTTTAAATTATCGTCTCCGATATTTCCCTCTAATATCCTGTCAGAAGGTCTGACTGATGATTGACTTAGATTTATTGTTGCTGTAAACATCACAGAACCGTCTGTAAGCATTGAGTCACTTTCGACTATTTTAAGCAATGCGAGTTCTGGAGATGTAGGGGTGTATTCTCGTTTTTTGCCGTTATATTCAGTCTCGTATTTTTCAATACAAAACCGTACAGCAATTAATTATTTATCACCTTTGGAATAACTCCAATCCCTATCATTGAAGTTAGAAAAATCCCCTGATACACCTTTCCCGAATATCCATAAATGAGGTGACTTAATTCGGAATTATGCATAATCAACAATTAGAAAGGTTGCCGTTTCACCGGGCTTAACTGCACTGCAATAACTAAATTTATCGTCCTGTTTTTTGCCGTAATATCCGATACTCATGATTAACTATCCTTTGATGATTGATTATGACGTTTGAAATTTTTTTACATACCTCCCAAAATTGAGGGTTACCAACAATTGATACTCGTAGGCTGCCTTCATTTGTCAACCTTGCTGTAGCGTGACCTCTGTAGTCCCCCCTAGGGCTATAACAACCCATATAGGAATAAGCTAAATCAAGGATTTCCTGGGTTTTATGTTCCTTTATAGGGGTTAGTATCCGGTAGGCTATTTGAGTGGTTTCTGACTCAAATAGGTGTGGGTTATAGGTGGTGTTTATTAACTCACCGTCAATAGAAAATAACCCCTTGTAGTGTAGTTTATTCATTGTTTACCCTTGGAATCTCTAAGTTTTTCAAAAGCCCCTTAAACTCGTCGATATTGATAAATGAGATGCCTTGCCATCGGTAGGATGTCCCCCTTATAACAAACCAACACTGATTGACTAAACCAGGATTAAGGTACTGCAATAACTGCATTTTTAGCTTAAATGAATCAGTTAATACTCCCTTAACTTCGATGTAACGATTAAAGAACGGACTATAAAAGTCGGGGGTCCAGGTGATATTTTTCCAAGGTTTCTGGCAATGTGTTTATTCGTTTAATTCTGTTCTCTGGATTATCAGCATTAACCGTTATTTTTTCCGGCATTTCAGCCGGAAAGTATTCAGGGTCTAGGAACTCGTAAATCCTTCTAATCATTCCACAGCATTCTTCATTCATGTCTGTCTGGTATTGTGATTTGACGAACGTTGTTTTCTGGCGGCAAATAATCTTTATCTTCAGACAGAATCCATAGTTTATAGCTATAATTACGGGTGTTCTCCCAAATTCGTGTACCGTCTAAGGAGGTGTAGTTTAATCTAGTACTCGTAGGAAATACTGGATACCAGTATGTATTTTCATACCACCTACCTCGATAGGCATTCGAAAATATGTCAGACTCATATTCGTAGTATGATTGATGACCTCTATCAGCATATGGAACTTCCCATAAATGTATATACTCTAACATTGCTTCCGGGTCTTTAGTCCAAACAGTTGTTACGTCTGTCCAGGTTGTGGTTGGAGTTAAACGGTAAAAGATAGACCCGAATAATGGACTAATACTAAGCCTATTTGGACCACGACATGAAGCGTTATATTCAGAGTTATAAAAACTATTAAATGAAACATTTTCACAACCTGAATTCATATAGTAAGGTTTTAACGGGTATAACTTACGATGTTTAACATAATCATTATGTACAATTATCGGCTCTTCGTAATTGTACTCTGAATCATTCCATGATTCTTCCCACTCTATAAACACATCTAATCCAATCTTATTAAGTCTAAAATTTGACGTTGTTGATTCCTGCTTTCTCCACCAATGCCTATTAATACTAGATGTTCCACTGCTAAGTCTACTATTTACTATTTGAGCAAAAATCATTAAATGCCATTTATCATTATTTTTAACAGGATAATCACGAGGGTCTGGCATTTCGTTCCCCGGTTTTGGTGGCCGCCTTCCTTTATCATCATCTACCTCGTCACCGCTATTAGGACCGCCAAAACCTCTACCAGCGCCACCCTTTCCCCTAGGTTTTTTTCCTCCCTTTGGTTCATCTCTTTTTGGGGGTTCCTCGTCTACTCGTCGTGTGTCATCATCTACTCGTCGTGCCTCGTCTTCTCTTTTCCACCTACCATGGTCTTCTGGGTTAATTCCACGCGGCACTCTGGTAATTGGGTCCCAAGGATTTACTAATCCGGGAACACCTCCTCTATCTCTTTCCCTTGCATACGGTAAACCCCTACCAAAGTCCATTGTTGAAGATGTTTGGTCACCTAAATCTCCTGCTAAACCTGAACTTACACCGCCTGACCTACCAACCCCGCCTGACCTACCAATATTCCTGGGTGTGCTTGACCTAATAGTATCTTTAATTTTTATAGTGTCTCTAACCATTTAAATAATCGCATTAAAGTAGTAATATTATACTAACAAATAATTTATTAATAGGTGGTTAAAATGGTGAGAGGTGTTAAAAATATCACGGCTAATATCAACGCTGCTAACTGGAGTAACGCCATAGAGTTATTTAACGGGACTACTTTAGAATCATTAATAACAGAAAGATATAAATATGATATCGGTATTTACAGCTATATATCATCGTTAAACGCTAGATGTTACACTCCCAGTATTGCACAATCACAAATCCCCAAAATTTACCCGGAAGATAGCTATTACCAACGGTGGGAAAAAAAACAGGAAGTGTTGCAGGAAGCGGTAGATTTACAAATATTTTATGGGAATATGGCAACAGAAAACGGGTTAAATTTAGGGATTGTCAAATTGCCATATTATGGAGGCATTCACACCGAAAACCTGTTAATTGAATTAATCACTAATCAAAACGAAGGTTTAGCAATTGATAGCAACTCAATAGTTAAAGCTAGGTGTTTAACTCAGTTACATAACAATGATTCTATTAATATTTTGGGCATGGCTGAATATCAACTCGATACAGTTCCTAAAACCCCTACATTGACACAACCCGAAAATTTTGGGGTGACAATAGGCAATACCCCCACATTAGTTAGACCCTCAAATATTAATCGGTATAGGTTGCACTTACAAAACGTAGGTTCTGTAGGGGTATGGTTTTGTCACGGTGATATCAGTAACTGTGTACCTTATCAATGCCTATATTTACCTCCTAACGCTGGGTGGGATGATGAACTAAAATCAACAGCTTCTATCTATGCTATAACTGAGGATAGCGTAACCAATATTGTTGGGTTAGAACAAACAATAAATTGGTAAATTTTACTTTGATTTAGGAGTTTATTATGAGTTTCTCAGTTTATAGTTCTGTTGTCAATTTAGACACTCTAAATATGAGCAGTAAAATACCGGGAACTCCCGAAACTACCGCGATAAGTTTGACTGCTAACACTATCACGGAAGTTGTGCCTATCAATGCTACCAGTAACGGTAGAACGGTGTTTGTAAAGAATCGGTCAAATACCAATGTACATCTAATATTTGACCCTACAGGTGATAGCGTGTCAGACGCTGCATTTTCGGTTAAGCCAGGTGATACCATCTCAATAACGTGGGGTAGAACTGAGTTACAGGCGATAGCAGAATCTAGCGCTAGTATCAGCGTTACAATTATCGAATATATCAATATGTAATCATCAAATGAATGGCTAGTATTAAGTTATTAGCCATTTATTTGATTACTCAATATAGAGGCAGTTATGACTAATTTCAACATTTACTCTAGTAAGTTTGGGCAATCAACCGATGACTTGCCAGAAGGTGAAGTTAATCTGTATTTAACTAATGAACGGATACAAGCAGTTATTGACTCCAATACTAATTTAGTCAAATTAACTGAGTTAATTTGGAATAATATTATTAATAAACCTGGCACTTTCCCCCCATCTACTCATTCCCATAGCTGGACTGAAATAACGTCCAAACCGACAACGTTTACTCCTTCAAGTCATACACATACCATTGCTAATGTTACAGGACTTCAAAGTACATTAGACGGTAAAGAGCCTACTTTTACCAAAAATACAGCGTTTAACAAAAATTTTGGAACAACTACTGGAACTGTTACAGAAGGTAACGATGTCAGATTATCAAATGCTAGAACGCCAACTAGCCATACACATACCTTATCCCAAATAACAGATTCAGGTAATGTTGCTGCCATTGATACAAATGGTAGTACATCTAACTATTTACGCGGCGATGGTGTTTGGGTAACACCTCCTAATACAACCTATTCTGCGGGAACTGGCTTAACTTTAGTAGGAACTGAGTTTAGAAACACCGCCCCAAACGTATCCACCAACCTCTCTACAAGCACTACAAGCAATACGTTAACCGTTAACAGTTCTGATGGTACTAATGCTGTATTACCTGGTGCCACGACTGCGCTTGCGGGTCTAATGACGGGGGCAGATAAAACCAAGCTGGATGGGATTGCGGCAGGCGCACAAGTAAATGTAGCAACTAATTTAGGAGTAACAGCAGGAACAACAGCAGGTCCTGTAGTTACATCATCAACAGGAACTAATGTTACTTTACCTACAGCTAGTGCAACTAATTCAGGGATAATTACAACTGGGAATCAGACATGGACAGGAGTTAAAACATTTAATTCATTAATTACCGGGTCAATAAGTGGAAACGCCGGAACAGCAACAGCACTTCAAACTGCTAGAACAATTAATGGGACTTCGTTTAATGGTAGTGCCAATATAACAATAACTGCCAATACTCCTAATACATTAACAAATGGTACGGGATTAACTGGAAATAATTTTAATGGGAGTACTGCCCATGGGCGGTTGCTTATGGCACTACAGCAAACACAGCCTGTCAAGGTAATGATAGTAGATTATCTAACGCTAGGACTCCCACAACGCACACACATTCAAATATTACATTAACTGCAGGTGATGGTTGATCCGGAGGAGGAACTTTAGCAGCTAATAGAACAATTAATGTAGATTCAACTGTAGTTAGAACTACAGGTAATCAAACTTTAACAGGAATTAAAACATTTAACATAACAAATAATCCAGTAACTTTTGCAACTAATGAAAGTTTTCCTGATGGAAATATGCTTATTGATTTTAATGTTTGGAGGGGGTTTGACATCCGCCGGATAGGCTCTAGTGCTGGTTCGGCAAATTTAGTACTAAATAGTAGAGTTGGAGGAAATAGCTGGGCGTTTTCTTATCAGGGGAATTATTCTATGCAATTAGAAGCAGATAATAATCCTAGAGTATTTATATATCATGGTATTAATTTTCATCAAAGCGATGTTTGGCGAGGTGCTCCTGACAATAGATATTCAATACAATTATATAACGGGCAGACATATTTTATAAAGAGCTCAACTCTTTCATCATCTCGAGTACATACTAGATTTAGAGTAGGAGGCACAAATGTATCTTATATTAACGATAATGGAGACTACGTTAAAGGTAGCTCTGATCTTAAATTCAAAACACTTTTATCAAAACCAACTCTAGGGTTAAGCGAAATTAACGCATTGACAGTCACGTGGTTTAAGTATAATGAACTTGCAGCATTTCATGGCTTTAATCCAAGTACAGAACAATTTGGTTTAATTGCTCAAGAAGTACAAAATATATATCCTAACGCAGTTGAAGTGATTAAAAATGACCATACAGATAGTCCTGAAGTTGACGACAAAAAAATAGATTACTTAACAATCATGTATGATAAACTGATACCATTAGTGATTGCGGCAATTCAGGAATTATCAGAAAAAATCGACAAATTAGAAAATATGCTAAACACTCAACAATAAATTAACAGATAATGCCTAATGCACTTAATATATCAGAGAGTAACTGGTTTAAGGTTTATGAATTTAATTTTAGGATAGAAGATGATAGTACTCTACACGGTACTAAAAAATTGCCTGACATTTCTGGCAGTAAATTTGTTAGGATATTATTTGACGCTGACAGTGTACCCGTGTACTGGAAAATGGCAGGGTGGCTTAAATTCTATGCCTACAATGATGTGAAGCAGAATATGATGGTTAAAAAAGAGACTATATGGCTTAATGAATATCAAATAATTGAATCACCGCCGTACAGCAATTTTTACGCTTCATTTTCTCCACTAGAAAGAATTAAATGGTTTACACTTCATTTTTGGAAATTAATATAAATGAACTTGGTAATAGTTGAATTAGGGTTAATTATTGTCGCGATTATTCTCAGTACGTTCATTACGCATACAGGAAACTTACTTATTGAGAATAGGTTAGACGGTATCCAAAATAGCCTAAATTATTTGATTAGATATGTTAATGATTTTATGCCATCAACAGTTTGTAAAAAACAGTTAGAAGATAAAAAGCAATCACCCCCTCTTCCAATTAACAGAGATGATATTGATGATGATGGTTGGAGAAAACCCTAACACCTAACACCTAACCCAATAACTTAAATGGCCCCCTATGGTTTCTAACTGTAGGGGGTGCTTGCATATTTTTTGTTAACAGGAGTGCTGCAACAGGAGTGCTGGAAGTTTATATGAATGCTTGCCTCTAATTTACCCACAATAAACACCCTAAGCCAAAACCTTAACCCGTCTATTAGGGGTAATCATCCTGTGCGGAACCCAGTACCCCTATAAATTGGAGACTTGTCTAGCGGTATGTAGGTATCGGTTTCGATGGGGAATCAATTCCCTAGGATTATGTAGGTATCAGCGAGAGATGACGAAACAAGTTACCAGGTGAAAAGTTGTTTGGGGGTATCGGGTTGGTTCCGGTAGGAGATAGTTTAGATTATGCGATCGCATTTTGTTGGTAGCGAGTAGGCTCCCCAATATTTCCCCAATAATCTGACTCCCATAGATAACCGGATAGGCAGCCTAATATCTTTGTACATTGATAGGAGTATCGTTGTACATTGATAACCTAGTGGGTTCCCCCTACGGCTACCTACGGCTATCGTGTTGACTTTGAATCATACCCTCCCCCCAACCGAAACAAACACTCTTGGGGGTGCGACCGACGTGATAGCAGTCAATGGTGAGGAACGAACCGATAGGCTTGCCATTGACGGGTATCACAAGGGAGTTACCCTATCGGTGTTTGGTTGGGGGGTGGTATGGGTATTTGACAGTTCCCCTAGGTTATGCTTGTTGACTGAGTAATCAACCTATTGACAGAATTATTTTCCTGTGCTAGGACTAGATTGTGAGTAATATCTGAGTAACTCGATAGGATATAGGGGTTGAGCAATAACCCGCTATCGCTGTCAGGATAAGGGTTTAAGTTAAATGGTTCTGGATGGTAGTCAACCCGCCAATTATGTCGGTTGGATGAATAACCGGGCTTTACCAGAATTTAATCATGAGCACCCAGATGTGCGCGAATATATTATGGCGATCGCCGAATATTGGATTAACTTTGGTATAGACGGCTGGCGTTTAGACGTTCCTTTTGAAATAGAAACCCCCGGATTTTGGCAAGAATTTCGCAGTCGCGTCAAAGCCTGTAACCCAGAAGCCTATATCGTCGGAGAAGTGTGGACAGATGCCCGTCAGTGGCTCGATGGCAGCCAATTTGATGGAGTTATGAACTATCTATTTACCGGACCTACCATCGCCTTTACAGCCCAATCCAGAGTCCGTAGAGAATTAGTAGAAGCCCCTTCTTATTATCCCTATCCCCCCCTTTCCGCTGCCGAATATAGCCAGAAAATTCAGGAACTTCTCGCCCTCTATCCTTGGGAAATTCAACTCACCCAACTTAACCTACTTAATAGCCACGATGTCGCCCGTTTAATCACCATAGTTCAAGAAGATCAAGCCAGCGTTAAACTCGCCACCCTACTATTATTAACCTTCCCGGGCGCTCCCAGTATATATTATGGCGATGAAGTCGGTTTACCCGGAGAATTTGACCCCAATTGTCGTCGTGGTTTCCCACCTCAAGAACAATTGGATTTAGATATCCTAGAATATCATAAACATCTCATCACCCTGCGCCATAAATATCCCGCCCTGAGAATTGGCACTTATCAAGTTCTCCTCGCCCAAGATCTCCTTTATAGTTTTGCCAGAATTTTAACCACCAATTCCCCCGACAATCAGGAAGAATTAATCATCACAGTTAATAGTAGTCTAGAATCTGCTACAATTAATATACCAGTTCCTCAACTCACCACTAAACCTCAAAGAGTTGTCTATGGAAATTGTACCGCTCGCTGGCTTAATTTAGAGGGAGAGAATCATCTGGAACTCATATTACCCCCTCGCAGTGGTTGTATCCTAGCCAACCATTAAAACTCTGCCTGATCAGCCTATTATTACCATGAGTAAACATCAAAACTCCATCCTCAGCGAAATTAAAGACCTCACCAATTCCCTGTATCCCCGTTTAGTAGAAATTCGTCGTCACCTTCATGCACACCCAGAACTTAGCGGTCAAGAATATCAAACCTCTGCATATATAGCGGGGGTATTATCTTCCTGTGGTTTGCACGTTCAAGAAGCCGTAGGAAAAACCGGAGTAGTAGGGGAATTAAAAGGAACTGGTAACAATTATCAATGGTTAGCAATTCGTACTGATATGGATGCCCTCCCTATTCAGGAATTAACTAACCTAGAATATGCCTCTCGTCATCCCGGCGTAATGCACGCTTGTGGGCATGATGTACATACTACCGTAGGGTTAGGTACAGCTATGGTTTTATCACGCCTACAGGACTCGCTACCGGGCGCTGTGCGCTTCTTATTTCAACCGGCTGAGGAAATCGCTAGGGGTTCAACTTGGATGGTAGAAGATGGGGTAATGAATGACGTTATATCTATCTTGGGATTGCACGTTTTTCCGACTATCCCCGCTGGGTGTATTGGTATGAGAGTCGGGGCATTAACAGCGGCGGCGGATGATTTAGAATTGACAATTTTGGGAGAGTCTGGACATGGTGCGCGTCCCCATGAAGCCATTGATGCAATTTGGATTGCCGCCCAAGTAATTACAACTCTACAACAGGCAATTAGTCGCACTCATAACCCCCTGAGACCAGTGGTATTAACTATTGGGCAAATTACTGGCGGACGTGCTTCTAATGTGATTGCGGATCAGGTAAAATTATTGGGAACAGTGCGATCGCTTCATCAATCAACCTATGAAACTTTACCCGCATGGATTGAGAACATAGTAGCTAATGTTTGCCAAACCTATGGCGCTAAGTATCAAATGAACTATCGCCGAGGTGTTCCCAGTGTCCAGAATGATCCAGCCTTAACTCAATTAATCGAAGCCTCCGTTAGGGAAGCCTGGGGAAATGAAAGTTTAGAAATTCTCCCAGAGCCTTCTCTTGGTGCCGAAGATTTTTCGGTGTATTTAAATCATGCACCCGGCGCAATGTTTCGCCTAGGAATCGGACACCGAGACCAGCCCAATTATCCCCTACATCACCCTAAGTTTCAGGTAGATGAATCAGCAATTAAGACCGGAGTAGTTAGCCTAGCTTATTCAGCTTATCAGTTTTGGCAAAAGCGTTGTCAATAACACCATTGCCACCAATTTACCTATGGTCTGTTTTGATTATTCATCCTGGGGTGATGGATGTTCTAGAGCCTGTTTCGCCTGTTTGATTTTCTCAAATAAGGTAGCACGCGATCGCACAGATTTCTCCATAATTAAGCGATCGATGCCATACTTAGCCTTGAGTTGATCTCGAACCTCCTTAGATACAGGTTCAGGCGACCCCTTAAAGTCCTCCGCCGTATATACTGGAAGCCGCGACCCCAAAACTTCAATAGGCATATCAGGAAGTCTAACCAAAAAATAATCCCGTCGCCTGCGAATAGTTTGGGCGCGGTTTTCCATTTCCGTCAGAATTGCCATCACCTGAGACAAATCATGAGATACCATCGCCATTTGTACCTCAACATCTCCCAGGGGAATCTTTAAAGCCTGTGCCCTTTCTAACACATCTGGCGGTAAATGTTCCAAGCTAGGGGGGTTAATCGCCGCCTCCAGATAGGCGAGAGTATTTCTGATACTCTCCTCAACTTCCCTAACCCGTAGAATTTTAGCCTGTTCGGGAGGAACATGATCAACCATATTCTGTAGTTCACTGGTGGCAGTTTCTAATTGAGCGATCGCCTGTTGAATATAGCTATAATCCATATATCAATCTCCATCATCAAGTTCTTGGGTAGACTGCCACCCAGGTTCCCACAGATTACGATCTTTAAGCTGTTTAGCATTCAACCAAAATCTAACTGTCGGGTCACAGGAAGCCACCAACTCCGCAAAAACCAACTGACCCTGATTTTTACGGTTAACCACCTGAAAATGTCGCCATCCCCAAGTTTTTTGGGTAGCCGTCCATTTAGAACCCACCAGATAGGGAAATTTTGTCTTTTTCGGCATTACCAGTCAATATTCTTAATTCCTGATTGTGCCATAAATTTTCACCAGACAACAGCCCACCCACACAGAATATAATTCAACCGTGACCTATCATCCAAGGGCGATCGCACCTACTTTGTTTATATCGGGGAGATGATGGTTGGCGATCGCTTTTCACCAATTTGGGTTCTTTACTTTCTCCCCGTCGCCAACTTAACCCCCTCGAATTCAAATTAATATTGGGCGGCGAAAATATTTTTTCACTTTTATGTTGACATTGAGGACAGGAAACCGGAGTTCCCACCTCCGCCAGAGTCTGCCATTTTTCAAACTCTCCGCAATTAGCACAACGAAATTCATACAGTGGCATTTTCCTCATTCTCCCTATCCTATCTAACTCCCCCCAGTTCCTACTGACTAGGGGTGATAATTACACTACTAAGTTGGCAAAATATTGCGATCAAAAATCTCCGTTGGTATCGCCACCGTACAACAAGCATTCGGAATATCCACAATACCACTAATTCGACCTTCTACCGGGGCTGAACTCAATAGCAAATAAGCCTGTTCTCCCGTAAATCCAAACTTTTGTAAATATGCGATCGCATTCAAACAAGCCCGACGATAGGAAACATGAGCATCCAAATAATACTGTTTCCCAGTAAACTCATCCACCGAAATCCCCTCAAATATCAAATACTCCGAATAGCGAGGTTCTACCGGACCAGGTTTAAAAATCGGATTCACCATTGCATACTTTTCCACCCCCCCTTTAATCAGATCAACATGGAGGTCGATATATCCCGACATTTCAATAGCGCCACAAAACGAAATTTCCCCATCTCCCTGGGAAAAATGAATATCTCCCATAGACAATTTCGCCCCCTCTACATACACCGGAAAATAAATCCGCGACCCCCGCGACAAATTCTTAATATCGCAGTTTCCGCCATGTTCCCGAGGTGGAACCGTCCGCGCCGCTTCCGCCGCCACCCGCTCAAATTCCGACCCAGTTAATGTTCCCAAAACCGCATTTTCTGGGTTTGGTAAAGCCGCCAGAGGTGGAATTTCTGGTTTCCAAACCGGACCCCCTGTTTCTACTAATTCCCTTTCCCGTTTATTCCACTGCATCAACAGTTCATAGGAAGGCGCACAGCCAATTAATCCAGGGTGAGTAATACCCGCAAAACGTACTCCCGGAATATGGCGAGAACTCGTATAAATTCCCTGTAAATCCCAAATAGCTTTAGCTGCATTCGGAAAATGATCAGTTAGAAAACCACCCCCATTTTCCCGCGCAAAAATTCCCGTAAAGCCCCATTCATCTCCCTGTAATGCACCAATATCCAGAATATCTACAACTAAAATATCTCCTGGTTGAGCACCGTTTACATAAATCGGCCCACTGAGAACGTGAACCACACTTAGATCTACATCTCGAACGTCGTCGGGACTATCATTATTTTGGATTTGTCCGTCTGTCCAGTCCTTGCATTCAATCCGAAAAATGTCTCCCGGATTAACAGAAACCACCGCAGGAATGTCTGGATGCCAGCGATTATGTCCCGGCATTTCTTGTTCCGACATTGGTTTAGTTAGATCAACTTTAAATAGTGTTTGCGGCATTTTTTTCCTGATTACCCTTCATCATGATGGTTTTTTAATCAACAAAACTTAATGATTCAATTCTTTTTGAATCTTAGTCTCTCGATGTTAAGACATCTTCACCTATTCCCTAGATAACAAAATGTAATTTTAGATACAAAATATCAATTTATCTGGATACTTTTAATAATGATAATCATTCTCTAAAGCCTCAGAGCCAGCTATCTCAAACCTGCCCAAAGTTAGAGTTTCCTAAATCATGACAATATTGGAGTATAAAAAAAACCAAAAATTTACCGATTTTTTATTGACAAATCCCCCAGCTTGACCTATATTTATAGAGTGGGAATATGTGGCGAAATATATATGGCTTTTGGCTGCCTACTGTTTAAGTTCAACCCCGGCGAGTCATTACCCATACAATCGGGAATTGCAGTTAGCGACATTCCCACAACTGTCCTCAGCAAAAAGGGGGGAATTCATCAATTCCCCCCATATATTTATTTTCCAAGTCATCATTCCCATTTAAGATGATTACCGAGCAAAAACCCCCACCCCGTAATAGCAGGTTGAAGCATTACAGTTAGCCATTGTTACCTCAACCTTAAATCGACCATTCCATTTGGGGTCAACTTCTACCATTGGGTAGTCATCAAGCGCGGTATCAGAGTCAATCAGATTGTTATTTTCATCATAAAGTGATAAGTCTATATCTCGACAATCTTCATCACAAACACCGACCAGAACGTAAGATGAACCTGAATTTAAGTTCAGGTAGAGATAATCCTTTTGGTTATGACCGATATCACCTACATAGGGCTCATGACTAAGCTGATAACTCCCCGAAATTCCTAAAGCCACTCCTGCTTGCGTCAATTGTTGACGCACTTGTTGAACGAAGCGTCTATCTGAAGCAGCACCAGGTAGCCCCAGGGTAATCGCCATAGCAATGCTGATGGCTACAGTGCTGTAACTTGCCACATTACGTGATGGTTTGAATCTTAGTTTCATAGGGACTTGATTAAGTGTATAAGGTAGAGTAACTTGATTATATGCTCTCCCTCCAATTGGAAAGTAAAGACGGTGACTTTTTAATGAAAATTTAATCATTTTGGCTATGGTGAAGTAATCGCCAAACCTACACAGCCCCAGGGTCTTGATGCCAATTATTGACACAGTGATAAAATGCGATCGCTTTTCCCGTAGAACCTCCACCAGTACCCCCAGTTAGGGGAACCCCAAAAATCCCCCCATTTTCCCTTGACAAATCTCCGAACTTGACCTATAGTTAAACAATGGGAATCCGTGGCGGCATATATATGGCTTTTTTGGGGGCTATTTAGATGTCAAAGTCGGAGTAGTTCCGAAACCACCCCGACACCATTAATTAATCAACCAGGAAGTCTACTTAATCAGTTCTAGCCACTTCAAGCCAGACTCCCGACCCCCTCCACAAACTGAAAGATACTAGCATCTTCCAAGTTCAAACTCGTCACACCCTCAATAATACCGACGATTTTATCAGTCTCCCCAATTTGGTAAATAGCAGTAGCATTAGTAAATCCCTGGGGTAAATCCCCCATGCGATAGTTAGTAGCATCACCCAACAAAACCATCACATCTTGATTCATCTCCCAATCAGCCACCACAGTATAACCCTCACCGGGAAGCATCACAAAAGTATCATTTCCCTCTCCCCCATTCAACGTATCAATTCCCTCCGAACCCCCATATAATATATCATTCCCCTTATCACCAAACAACAGAGAATTACCCTCACCCGCCACTAGAGTATCATCACCTTGACCGCCATAGAGAGTATCACCAGAGTTACCACCAAACAGGATATCATCATCCTTATTTCCCAACAAAGCATCACGACCGGAACCCCCAACTAAAGTATCATTTCCCTGACCTCCAAATAGGGTATTATTTCCCTGGCGTGCATCCAGAAAATCATTACCTTTAAAACCTAGCAAAGTTTCATCATAATCACTACCCATAATCAAATCATCCCCATCACTACCAAACCACTGATTAGGGAAAGGTTGAGTAATTGAGTTATTAGCAGAAAGTGGCGGCGCTTCCGGTATAGCAGGTATCACCTCACCCACATCAACCAGTAAGTTAATCGGTGTCATCACTGGCGGTTCCGGTTCACTGAAAGTTTCCGTATCCTCAGAAGGCTCAGGAGAACTCACAGAAGCAAAACTCGGAAATTGAATCGGCACAAAAATCGGTTGTTCAAAGACTTCCGGTTCCTCAACAATAGGTTCCGATTCGGTTTCGGGTTCCTCAATAATAGGTTCAGTTTCCGGTTCAGTTTCCGGTTCCTCAACAATAGGTTCCGATTCGTTTTCCGGTTCCTCAACAATAGGTTCGGGTTCGGTTTCTGGTTCCTCAATAATAGGTTCAGTTTCTGGTTCGGTTTCGGGTTCCTCAACAATAGGTTCCGATTCGTTTTCCGGTTCCTCAATAATAGGTTCAGTTTCCGGTTCGTTTTCCGGTTCCTCAATAATAGGTTCCGATTCGTTTTCCGGTTCCTCAACAATAGGTTCAGTTTCCGATTCGTTTTCTGGTTCCTCAACAATAGGTTCTGGTTCTAGTTCGGGTAGCAGTTCAAATGCCCGGATTTCCATAGAATAGTTATAAGCATCAACTTCATCAACACCATATACGTGAACATGATAGGTTCCTGGTTCGAGTTCATTTAGGCTAATCAGATTTTCATTACCAGATTCAATCAGAACCCCTTCGGCATCATACAGGTCTAATTTTCCCCATTCATATATATTAGGATACAAACGCCAAATGTAGATTCTACCACTTAGTACTCCCGGCTGATTTATCTCAAACTTGAACCAGTCAGAATCACCCGAATGAATACTCAGACTAGACAAATCAATACTCGGCTGACCCGGAGAACTCCATTCATTTTCTGATAGGAAACCCAAATCTGTAGCCATTTCAATACTGTCATTGGGTTCAAAATCATCTGGAATCACTGCCATGGGAGGCTCAATGATTAGAGTATAGTCATGATTCGTTACTCCCTCATCTCCATAAACCTGAACATAGTAAGTTCCAGCGTCAAGTTCCTCTAAACTAATCCGTTCCCCATCATCAGTATTGGAAGTGTTAATCAAGACTCCTTCAGCATCATACAGGGCAAAATTCAGATAGTCACTAGAGTAGTAAGAGTGACTAACTGAGACATAATCACCTCTTCGTCCAAACCTATCTATCTCAAACTTAAACCAATCCGAGTCTACAGAGTGAATACTCAAGAGATTCCAGAAATAAGAGGGAGGATCAAATCCATGTGAGAATACAGAAGTCCACCAATCCTTTGACAAAAATCCCAAATCTGTGGCAGTTTCCATACTATCGTTAGGTTCAAACCTGTCTGGGAATGCCTCTAGGGAAGCCCGAATACTGATGCTATATTCAGGGTTAATTGCTCCGTCATTGCCATATACCTGGATATGGTAAGTGCCAGCTTCCAGTCCTTCTAGGCTGATCGAAGTACCACTGGTTGAATCTTCAATCAAGACTCCCTCAGCATCATACAGGGCAAAATCCAGGTTGTAGCCATAGTATGAGGAAGAGATTGAAACATAATCATAGTTTTCTCCAGTCTCAGTCATATTAAATTTCAACCAGTCTGAGTCTCCAGAGTGAATACTCATACCACTCCATGAACTAGGCGGGTATTCCTCCATTCCATACAAGTAATATTCATAAAATAAAAAGTCATTTTTTGGATATAAGCCTAAATCTGTGGCGGTTTCCAGACTATCGTTAGGTTCAAATTCATCTGGTTCATCTTCGGTCATAGTGATATCCCAGGGAACGTTAATAGAGAGACTGTATTCAGGATTAATAACGCCATCATCACCATAGACCTGAACATAGTAAGTTCCAGCTTCTTGTCCATCTAAACTAATTATAGACCCATTATAACCAATGGCAGTTGTTATCAAGACTCCCTCAGCATCATATAGGGACAAATTGATGGGTTCATAAGAGTAGGAGAAACTAATTGATACGGAATTATTCCATCTTCCGGTTTGAGCGATCGCAAACTTAAACCAGTCGGAGTCTTCAGCATGAATACTGAGACCAGACCAGGTATTATCTTCAGATAGCAACCCTAAATCTGTAGCTGTTTCCAGGCTATCATTTTGCTCAAATTCGTCTGGGGTCATCGTGATATCCCAGGGAGCATCGATCTCAAGCATATAGTTAGGGCTAGTGATGCCTTCATCTCCATAAACCTGGACATGGTAAGTGCCGGCTTCTAATCCTTCTAAACTCATCGAACCCTGAGCATCAATACTGTCACTGGAAGTCTCAATCAAGACTCCCTCAGCATCATACAGGGACAAATTTAGGTTTTCATAATCAGACCAAATTGATAAGTAATGATAATCTCTTCCGGTATTGGCGATCGCAAACTTAAACCAATCTAAGTCTCCATCATGAAGACTGAGGTTACCCCAAACATTCAATTCAGATAGCAACCCTAAATCTGTAGCGGTTTCCCGGCTATCATTGGGTTCAAATTCATCTATTAGAATGATATTGTTGACAGTTTCATTAGGCATTTTAATTTCTCCATGAAACGAAATGTATTGAATACCTATTCATCCCCTCAATCAAAGTGATGGGGAGATTAGGGAAATCGGACATGACAAACCAGACTCAAGATTTCCTTAAACTCCCACCTTGAGTCACGTTTTTTTATATAGATTCAACCCTTGGTTTCTTTGCTGTTAGCCTGAGATGTGGGAGGTATTGATTCACCCCCACCCATAACCCAAGAGGGTTCCGACTTCGATCGCTGTTTCTCTACTTGTCTCTCAAAAGCACGCCGTCTACCAAATTGGTTTGATTATCAGTAGATTAGCTTGATTATATCCTATCTATCGAGTTGGGAAGTTATCCGGTGAATTTTTAAGGAAAATTTAATCATTTTGGCTATGGTAAAGTCATGGGAAAATATATCCTGTCTCAGGGTGCGGCTCTCAATTATTGACACAGTGATAAAATGCGATCGCCTTTGCCGGTAGACCCGCCACCAGTACCCCCACTTAGGAACACAAAAAAAATCCCCAAATTTCGCCGATTTTTCCTTGACAAATCCCCCTAACTTGACCTATAGTAAAAGAATGGGAATCCGTGCCGACATATATAGGGTATTTTAGGGAGTTTGTCGGTGTGTCGTAAGGAAGACTGAAAAGGTTTGTGAACAGTGTTTAAAGGTCGATCGCCTTGAGAAGAAGGGGACAAGGGTACAAGGGAAGGGTTAGAGATAGCGATCGCCAGAAAAGAAAAACAAACGGGGTTTGTGGTTGTTGATTTCTAGGTAGTGGTGGGAGAGGGGGCTGGTGCCAGTCACCAAGAAACTCAGTAGCACTCCTGGCGCTATATGTTCCCATGAGTCAATCCCCAAGACAAACTGGGGAGATTTCCTTAAAATAACAGGTAAGGACTAATCTTCAGAGGAGGAGAACCAATCTCATGAGACTTCTACACACAATGCTGCGGGTCGGCAACTTGGATGAGTCACTGAAATTTTACTGTGATATTCTGGGAATGAAACTGCTGCGGCAGAAAGATTATCCAGGGGGAAAGTTTACCCTAGCCTTTGTGGGATATGGGGATGAAGCTGATCATAGTGTCATTGAACTGACCTATAACTGGGGCGTTGATAGCTATAACCTGGGAGACGCTTACGGCCATATTGCCCTCGGTGTGGATGATATTTATAGCACCTGTGAGCAAATTCGGGCAGCAGGGGGTAAAATTAGCCGAGAACCAGGGCCGATGAAACACGGATCAACGGTGATTGCTTTCGTGGAAGACCCAGACGGGTATAAGGTTGAATTGATTCAACTGGGAACCCAGGGCTCGGCTGAGGCAAGCAAACAGTTAGCAGTAAACAGTTAAGATCTGAACGGTTAAGGTGATCGATTGCCCATAGTAGGATAAAATCCTTGGGGCAATCGGCTCTGGTAGTCCCCAGAAAAATACATCGGCAACATCTTCTATTTGAGAGTGATAATTCCCCGTTCCCTATTTGGTGTCAATAAAAATAAGCAATGCAACCGACCGATCCGAGTAAATTTACAGATAAAGCCTGGGAAGCGATAGTAAAATCCCAAGATGTTGCTCGTCGCTTCCAAAATCAGCATTTAGAAGTTGAGCACGTGGCGATCGCCGCCTTAGAACAAAATGGACTCGCTAATAATATATTAGGACGAGCTGGTTTTAACCCCGAACAGGTCCAACAACAATTAGAAGCCTTCACCAAACGACAACCCCGAGTCGGAACTATTGACCATCTGTACCTAGGTCGTGGGTTAGAATTAATGCTAGATACCGCTGAAGCGACGCGGTCCGCATGGCAAGACCGCTACATTGCTGTTGAACACCTGATTATTGCCCTAGCAGAAGATGATCGCGTCGGTCGTAGGATTTTGGGAAATGGAAACCCCACCAGAGCCACACCAGGAAGACCAGGGTTCGATCGCCCTACCAATGACTCCAAAGCTACAGTCCGGGAGAAACTCGAAGAAGCCATTAAATCCATGCGCGGCAGTGCTAAAGTTGACAACCAGAACCCGGAAAACAGTTATGATGCCCTGAGTAAGTATGGGCGAGATTTAACCGAATTGGCTAAATCTGGGAAACTGGACCCAGTGATCGGACGGGATGAAGAAATTCGCCGGGTGGTGAGTTGTCTGTCCAGGCGAACCAAAAATAATCCGGTGTTAATTGGAGAACCGGGAGTCGGTAAAACAGCGATCGCCGAAGGCCTGGCCCAACGCATTGTTAACGGAGATGTGCCAGAGTCCCTAAAAAACCGCCAGTTGATTTCCCTGGATATGGGTAGTTTAATCGCAGGAGCCAAATATAGGGGGGAATTTGAAGAAAGACTGCGATCGGTATTGCGGGAAGTAACCCACTCTGACGGTCAAATAGTCCTATTTATTGACGAACTCCATACCGTGGTGGGGGCCGGAGCCGGTTCTGGAGGTTCGGGAATGGATGCCGGAAACCTGCTTAAACCTATGTTAGCCCGGGGAGAATTGCGCTGTATCGGTGCTTCTACCGTTGATGAATACCGTAAGCATATCGAAAAAGACCCAGCCCTAGAAAGGCGATTTCAACAGGTCTATGTTGATCAACCTAGTCCAGAGAATACAGTATCAATTCTGCGGGGGTTGAAAGACCGTTACGAACGCCATCACGGGGTCAAAATTACGGATTCGGCATTGGTGGCGGCGGCTATGCTGTCAGCCCGATATATTAGCGATCGCTTCCTTCCTGATAAGGCGATCGACCTAGTAGACGAAGCCGCCGCCCAGTTGAAAATGGAAATCACCTCCAAACCCGTAGAGTTAGAACAAATTGAGCGCCGCCTCATGCAGTTGGAGATGGAAAAACTCTCCGTGGAGGGGGAAAGCCCAAGAAGTACACCTCTACGGCCAGGGGAACAAGATCGAAGTGCTGATATCGGTTTAAATCTGCGTATCCAATCCTTACTCGAAGAAATTAACACCCTCAAAGACAAGCAGAAAACTTTATCATCCCAGTGGCAGGGTGAAAAGGAACTCCTCGAAGCTATTAACCGCCTCAAAGAAGAAGAAGAAAAACTGCGGGTGCAAATTGAACAAGCCGAACGTGCCTATGATCTCAATAAAGCAGCCCAGTTAAAATACGGCCGCTTAGAGACCGTTCACCACGACCGAGAGGCGCGGGAGGCAGAATTGTTAAAATTGCAGGCTCAGGGGTCTTCCTTGCTGCGAGAGCAGGTAACAGAAGCCGATATTGCTGCCATTGTCGCTAAATGGACGGGGATTCCCGTTAATCGCCTGTTGGAGTCCGAACGACAAAAATTATTGCAATTGGAATCCCATTTACATCGCCGGGTAATTGGTCAGCAGCAAGCCGTGGAGGCTGTATCTGCCGCTATCCGCCGCGCTAGGGCGGGGATGAAAGACCCCGGACGGCCTATCGGTTCGTTTCTGTTTATGGGACCCACAGGGGTGGGTAAAACTGAGTTGGCTAGGGCTTTGGCGGAGTTCCTCTTTGACAGCGAGGAAGCTATGATTCGCATTGATATGTCGGAATATATGGAAAAACACGCTGTCTCTCGGTTGGTGGGTGCGCCTCCGGGATATGTGGGCTATGACGAAGGCGGACAACTATCAGAAGCGGTCCGCCGCCATCCCTATTCAGTGATTCTATTTGATGAGGTAGAAAAAGCTCATCCTGATGTCTTTAATATCCTGTTACAAGTTTTGGATGATGGTAGAATTACTGACTCCCAAGGACGGTTGGTCGATTTCCGCAATACTGTCATTGTCATGACTAGCAATATTGGCGGTGAGTATATTCTGGGGGTGGCGGGGGATGACTCTCGCTATGGGGAAATGTCTGCTTTGGTTATGCAGGCTTTGCGATCGCATTTCCGACCGGAATTTTTGAATCGGGTAGATGAAATTATCCTCTTCCATACCCTCAGTAAAGCTGAATTGCGCGATATTGTCGCCATTCAAATGCAGCGCCTCCAAAGACTTTTGGCTGATCAAAAAATTGCTCTGGAGTTATCACCTGCTGCTATTGATCATGTGGCTGATGTGGGTTATGATCCTGTTTATGGGGCTAGACCTCTGAAACGGGCGATTCAACGGGAGTTGGAAAATCCGATCGCTAACCTGATTTTAGAGCAGAAGTTTGTCACGGGCGATACTATTGAAATTAACATGAAAGATGGAACACTGACTTTTGATCATCCCTCCAACACGCCAGAAGCCCAATTAAATCAGGGTGAGTTGGCTATGTTACCAGTGGCAGTCAACAACCCAGGTGATGATAATTAAAATCTTTAAGTGTGCCGTCTCTATCTCGAATTGCCAAGGAAGACTCCCGTGGAAAGCCTAGCAGAATAGCGATAGTGTTAATATCCTGCGATAGGAAGTTAATCATGATCCAGTTAACAGTAGCAATTCCTACCTATAATGGGGAAAACCGGTTGCCAGAAGTGCTCGAACAGTTGCGATGTCAAAGGGGGACCGAAAGCATCCGTTGGGAAGTTATGGTCGTGGATAATAATAGTTCCGATGGTACGGCAGCAGTGGTACAGCAGTTTCAGAAGGACTGGCCCCAAGAAGTCCCCCTGCGATATGTGTTAGAAACTCAACAGGGTGCAGCATTTGCGAGGAAGCGATCGGTGTCTGAGTCCCAAGCTGAGTTGATCGGTTTTTTGGATGATGACAATATACCTGAATTAAATTGGGTAGCTGAGGCGGTTAGATTTTCTCAAGAAAACCCAAAGGCGGGAGCATATGGTAGTCAAATTCACGCCATATTTGAGGTGGAACCGCCCCCTAACTTTAATCGAATTAAACCATTTTTAGCCATTACAGAATTAGGGAAAAATCCGAGGCTTTATAATGCTCGAAAAAATCTCTTGCCTCCATCAGCAGGGTTAGTTATTAGGAGAGAGGTTTGGAGTGAATTTGTGCCAGAACAATGTATTTTGAGTGGTAGAGTTGAGGGCAGTATGTTGACCGGAGAAGATCTAGAGGCTTTATCCTATATTCAACGCAAGTCCGACTGGGAAATTTGGTATAATCCCCAAATGCAGGTCGATCATAAAATTCCTAGAAAACGTTTGGAGATTGAGTATTTGATACCCTTCTTTCGGGGAATTGGATTAAGTCGTTACGTCACTCGTACAGCGGGAGTTAAGCCAATTTTAAAGCCTGTTTTAACGACAGCGTACTTGGCAAACGACTTGCGAAAATTGCTGCTTCACGTCCTCCGTTACGGTGTGTCGGATCTGGATGATATTGCTGCTTGTGAACGTGCGTTATTAATGGGGAGTTTAAACAGCTTTTTTTATCTGTGGTATAACGGTTACTTAAAGCTAGAAAAAAACAGCAACTCTGCTAATACTACTGTCAGTGCAGTTGTTCATGAGTAACCAGAATTTGCTCTCAGCTGGCACTACTCCCTAAGCCAACATCTTAACAGTTTCAATACCTCCAATCTAGTATATCTTATGCTAGGACATCTCAAGTCTTCATTTGGTCCCAGTTATCCCACCAGCTAGTACAAACTTTAGTTATGACCCAGGATTCATTTTCTCTCACGGTAGCTATTCCGACCTACAATGGAGCGCAACGCTTACCCGAAGTATTAGAGGCACTTCGTCATCAAAGCCATAGGTCAAAAATTGACTGGGACATTGTGGTTATTGATAATAATAGCACTGATACAACTCATCAAGTGATTCAAGCTTATCAAAGCAACTGGGAGAAACATTATCCCCTCACCTACTATTTTGAACCCAAGCAAGGACCAGCTTTTGCTAGACAACGAGCAATTAAAGAAGCAAAAGGACTTTATATCGCTTTCCTAGATGATGATAATATTCCAGCAACAAACTGGATTTCCTCTATCTATGAATTTAGCCAAAACCACCCCCAAGCGGGAGCATTTGGCGGACAAATTCACGGCGAATATGAAGTAAAACCTCCTGAAAACTTTAAACAAATTGCCGCATTTTTAGCGATTGGCGAACATGGCAATCAACCCTTTCGTTTTGACCCAGATAATTTAAGATTACCACCGACTGCTGGATTAGTGGTTAAAAAACAAGCCTGGCAAGAAGCTGTTCCGAAAACCCCTCAACTTGTTGGGAGTCAGAGGAATATTTTAGCCCGAGGAGACGATTATGAGTTATTGCTTTATCTACACAAACAAGGCTGGGAAATTTGGTATAATCCCCAGATGCACATTAACCATAAAATCCCCGCGTTTCGATTAGAACGCAATTATTTATTATCCTTAGCGCGCGCCTGTGGTTTAGCAACTTTTCAGTTACGGATGATTAATGCTAAAACCATAGATAAGCCAGTGATTTTTGTCAGGACAATTTTGGGAAATCTCCGCCGTATTATTAAGCAACGACTGAAGTATGGAGAACGGCTGAAAAGTGAACTCATTCCAGCCGTTGAAATGGAATTTTATCGGGGTAGTATGATGAGTGTCTTGGTTTGGCTCAACAATGTCTGGAATGCTAAATTCGGGTCTGTAGAAAAGTCAGAGGATCAATAAAATGCCCCAAATATCAATAATTCTTCCTGCCTATAATGCTGAGAAGACGATTAAGGAAACCATTGATTCAGTTATCAATCAGACCTTTAAGGATTTTGAACTCATTATAATTAATGATGGGTCTACTGATAGAACATTAGATATTATTTCCAGTATTGATGACCCGCGTGTTCAAGTATTTTCTTATCCCAATTCAGGGGCTTCTGTTAGTCGAAATCGAGGATTTTCTAAAGCCAGCGCTCAGTATATTGCTTTCTTAGATGCTGACGATTTATGGACCCCTGATAAATTGGAATTACAATATGCAGCACTTGAAGCAGATCCAGAAGCATCTGTAGCCTATAGCTGGACAAATTATATTGATCAATATGGTGAATTTTTATACCCGGGATTTCATCAAAGCTATCAAGGCGATGTTTATTCCATATTATTAGTTAAAAACTTTCTGGAAAATGGTTCTAATCCTTTAATTACCCGTCATGCTTTATCAGCAATTGGAGGTTTTGATGAGTCTTTAAAGGGTGGGCAAGATTGGGATTTATATTTGCGTTTAGCTGCCCAGTATAAATTTGTTTGTATATCTCAAGCGCAAATCTTATACCGCATATCTGAGCATTCGATTTCCTCTAATATTGAGCGTCAAGAATCTTCCTGCTTATCGGTACTTAACAAAGCGTTTAACAATGCTCCCAGCTCCTTAAAAAATCTGAAAAAGGATAGCCTTTCACACTTATACAGTTATCTAACTTTCAAATCACTTGAATCCCCATTAACGCGGAAAAAAGCCAGGATAGGAGCGAGATGTTTTTGGATGTCTATTTACCACGATCCTGGTTTGATCAAACGTCGCTCACGTATGATGGCTATCGTATTTGTGAAAATCATGGTAGGTCTGATGTTACCCAACGGACAGGCTGAACCTTTACTTAAATTCATTAAAGAATTTCAAGGATTTTTACCCACAACTCATA
This sequence comes from Limnospira platensis NIES-39, assembly GCF_026000695.1. GTDB lineage: Bacteria > Cyanobacteriota > Cyanobacteriia > Cyanobacteriales > Microcoleaceae > Limnospira > Limnospira platensis. The sequence goes on along the minus strand of NZ_AP026945.1, from coordinate 2,944,457 downwards.
ACTCTAAAAATTGATCTCATTAGCTACATGAGTGGTACTGTCAAAATCTACGCGGTTACTATAATTAGAGATCTACAGCACACCTTCCATGGGTCTCGTTTGATAGCCTCATTTGAGAATTATCGCCTGATCATCCCTTTCCTGGGTCTGATTCATGGGTCTGACGCTACCATATATATCGATTGTCCATGATCCATGGTTGATATACGGAAATCCGAATCATCTCATGGGGGTGATCCATGCCCATGATGTCATGCCGATCGCCCAAGATCAGGAAATGATAACTATCTATATGTGAGAAATAACGCCCATGACCGTACTTGAACAGGGAACAATCACGATCCATACTGAAAATATCTTCCCGATCATCAAGAAATCTCTCTACACTGATCATGAGGTATTCTTGCGGGAATTGGTCTCTAATGCGGTAGATGCGATCGCTAAATTAAAAATGGTAGCCCGCACCGGGGAATATTCTGGGGATATCAGCAACCCAGAAATTACCATTGCGATCGACAAAGACGCTAAAACCCTATCTGTTAGTGATACTGGTATCGGTCTCACCGCCGACGAGATCAAAAAATATATTAACCAAGTCGCCTTTTCCAGCGCCGAAGAATTTATCCAAAAATACCAAGCCACTGACGGAGAATCCATCATCGGCCACTTTGGTCTAGGATTTTACTCCTCATTCATGGTAGCCAAACAAGTAGAGATCGACACCCTCTCCTACAAAGAAGGCGCAGAAGCCGTCCATTGGACCTGTGACGGTTCCCCAGAATTCAAATTAGAAGATTCTGCCCGCACTACCCGTGGCACCACCGTCACCCTCACCTTGATGGATGATGAATTAGAGTATCTCGAAACCAGTCGCATTCAGCAACTCATTAAAACCTACTGCGACTTTATGCCCGTCCCCATTATTATGGACGGCGAAACCATCAACCGCCACACAGCGCCCTGGCGTGAGTCTCCCAATAACCTCACCAAAGAAGATTACTTAGACCTTTATCGTTATCTGTATCCCTTCCAAGAAGAACCCCTGCTGTGGGTTCACCTGAACACTGACTATCCCTTCATTGTTAACGGTATTCTCTACTTCCCCAAACTGCGGCCTGATGTTGATGTGACCCAGGGCAATATTAAACTATTTTGTAATCAAGTTTTTGTCAGCGACCACTGCGAGGAAATTATCCCCAAATTCCTGATGCCTTTGCGGGGTGTAATTGATAGCACCGATATTCCTTTGAATATCTCCCGTAGCGCCCTACAAACTAACCGCACTGTCCGCAAAATTGCTGACTATATCGCCAAAAAAGTAGGCGATCGCCTCAAAGAAGTATATCGAGACAATCGCCAAGAATATATCCGTTGTTGGCAGGATGTTGGTACTTTTATCAAGTTCGGTTCCCTCAATGACGATAAATTTAAGAAACAGGTAGAAGAGATTCTCATCTTCCGCAGCACTTATAAACCCCCCACTGAGTCCGGGGAAGCTCAAACCCCAGAAGTACAAGTCCAAAGCGAAGATGGGGATGTTTGGGAAGAAGTGAAAACCGAGAAATCCTTTAGCACTGATGAACAGGGACGCTATTATACTACCCTCAGTGAATACCTAGAACGCAATAAATCCCGCCACGAAAATCGGGTTTTTTACTGCACCGATGAAGCTGCCCAATCTACATACATAGAACTGCACAAAAGTCAAGGTTTAGAAGTGCTATTCCTCGACTCATTTATCGATACCCATTTTATCAGTTTCTTAGAGCGGGAACACTCAGAGGTTAAGTTTTTGCGGGTAGACTCAGAACTTGATGAGACCCTCATTGAAAAAGATAAGCCAGCCGAAATTGTTGACCCCAAAACTAATAAAACCCGCAGCGAACAAATTAAGGAGTTATTTGAGAAGTCCCTCAATAAGCCACGGGTGAATATTCGCACCGAATCCCTAAAATCCGAGGATACCCCGCCCGCCATGGTTTTACTACCGGAAGCCATGCGCCGTTTACAGGATATGACCGCCTTATTGCAACAGCAGAAAGCTGATTTCCCCGAAGACCATATTTTACTGGTAAATACCGCCCACCCTCTCATTCAAAATCTCACTAATTTAAGTCAGGGTAGCATTATTCAAGCAGGCGGTTCTTCCCCCTCGGAAGAGTTGGCAAAAATGATTTGTCACCATGTTTATGACTTAGCATTAATGGCTCAAAAAGGCTTTGATGCTGAGGGAATGAAGGATTTTGTTGAACGTTCTAACCATGTTTTAACTCGGTTAACAGAACGCGCCATGTAAACATTTAGGGGACAATTCACGAATTGTCCCCACCGTCAATTGTCTTGATAGGGGGAATTTGGTTACATATCCTGGTCATGATCACACCGAAAGGTTAAAATCTTTAATAAAGCCGGATTAGATTTAACCAACCCTATGGATACAAAAGCATTTAGACGTTCACTCCAACAGTCAGACACCTACCACCGCAAAGGCTTCGGTCATCAGGAAGAGGTGGCGGGGGTTATGGACAACGCCTACCAAAGTAGCTTAATTCAACAAATTAGACAAAATAACTATATCCTTACCCAGGGTAATGTGACCATCCGGTTAGCAGAGGCTTTCGGCTTCTGCTGGGGGGTTGAAAGGGCTGTGGCTATGGCTTACGAGACTCGCCAACACTTCCCGACTGAAAGAATATGGATCACTAATGAAATTATCCATAATCCCTCAGTTAATCAACATTTGCGGGATATGAATGTTGAGTTTATCCCGGTCAATGACTCGGACAAAGATTTTTCGGTGGTGGGTAGTGGTGATGTGGTCATCCTTCCTGCTTTTGGCGCTAGTGTTCAGGAAATGCAAATCCTGAATGATAAGGGGTGTAAAATTATTGATACTACCTGTCCTTGGGTTTCTAAGGTTTGGAATACGGTAGAAAAACATAAGAAAAAACAGTACACCTCAATTATTCATGGTAAATATAAGCATGAAGAAACTGTGGCTACGAGTTCCTTCGCTGATAAGTATTTGGTGCTGTTGAACTTAGCCGAAGCTGAATATGTGGCTGATTATATCCTTACTGGTGGCAACCGTGAGGAGTTTTTGGCTAGGTTTGCTAATGCTTATTCGGCTAATTTTGACCCAGATCGGGATTTGGAATCTGTCGGTATCGCTAACCAAACTACTATGTTAAAAAGCGAAACTGAACAAATTGGGAAGCTGTTTGAACGGACGATGATGCAAAAATACGGCCCGGCAAATCTCAATGAACATTTCCAAAGTTTCAATACTATCTGTGATGCTACCCAGGAACGTCAGGATGCGATGATTGGGTTATTAGAAGAAAAGCTGGATTTAATGGTAGTGATTGGCGGTTTTAACTCTTCTAATACTACTCACCTGCAAGAGATGGCGATTGAACGGGGTATCCCTTCTTATCATATCGATAGTAGCGATCGCATTCTTGAGGGGAATAAAATTGAACATAAACCCCTTAATAAAGACCTGGAAATTTCTGCACAATGGCTACCAGAAGGAGAAATTATTGTCGGTGTTACCTCTGGTGCATCCACTCCTGACCGCGTGGTGGAAGAGGCAATTCAAAAAATCTTTGCCCACAAAGCCCTAGCGGTGACAGTGTAGTTATCATATCCCCCCTTGGGCATAATTTGCGGATGCTCCGGTAGGTAGAAATGCTGTAAATGTTATGCGATCGCCAAACCGGAGTATAATCAAAAAATACGTTGTTCCTATCATAATTTGGAGGAAATAAAACCATGACTTTGCGATTAGGTGATACCGTCCCTAACTTTACCCAATCCTCTTCAGAAGGAGAGATTAACTTCTATGATTGGGCGGGGGATAGCTGGGTTGTCCTGTTCTCCCATCCAGCGGACTATACCCCTGTTTGTACTACTGAATTAGGCACTGTTGCTAAACTCAAACCAGAGTTTGATAAACGCAATGTTAAAGTAATCGCCCTCAGTGTGGATGATGCGGACTCCCATAAAGGTTGGATTGGTGATATCAACGAGACTCAGCAAACTAATATTAACTACCCGATTTTAGCTGATAGCGATCGCCAAGTATCGGATCTTTACGATATGATTCACCCCAACGCTAACGCATCTTTAACCGTCCGTACTGTTTTCGTCATTGACTCTAACAAAAAGTTACGCCTGACCCTAACTTATCCCCCTAGCACCGGACGTAATTTTAGCGAAATTTTGCGGGTGATTGACTCCTTACAACTCACCGACAACTACAGTGTGGCTACCCCTGCTGATTGGCAAGATGGGGAAGATTGTGTAATTGTTCCCTCCCTCAAAGATCCGGAAGAACTCAAACAGAAATTTCCTAAAGGTTACAAGGAAATTAAGCCCTATTTACGCATGACTCCTCAACCTAATAAGTAGGATATTTAACCTTTGAAAAGTAGGGGATGAGTGGATGGATTTATAATTGCCATAATCTTGATAATCTCTCATCCCCGAATTATCACAAGACCAACATTTAAAAAATTTGCGATGGATATCAAACGTGGCTTTGTAGAAGCTGTAGGAAACACTCCCTTAATCAGATTAAATAGTTTTAGTGATGAGACGGGTTGTGAAATTTTAGGAAAAGCAGAATTTTTAAATCCTGGCGGTTCTGTTAAAGATAGGGCGGCTTTATATATTATCGAAGATGCCGAAAAAAAAGGTTTGCTAAAACCCGGCGGCACAGTGGTAGAAGGTACGGCCGGAAATACAGGTATTGGTCTAGCCCATATTTGTAATGCTAAGGGCTATAAATGCGTGATTGTGATACCTGAAACTCAATCTGTAGAAAAAATGGAAGCCTTGAGAACTTTGGGCGCTGAAGTGCGCGCAGTTCCCGCTGTTCCCTATAAAGACCCTAACAATTATGTGAAATTATCGGGACGTTTGGCGGCGGAAATGGATAATGCCATTTGGGCGAATCAGTTTGATAATTTAGCTAACCGAGAAGCACATTATCAAACCACTGGACCAGAAATTTGGTCTCAAACTGATGGCAAAATTGATGCTTGGGTGGCGGCTACAGGTACGGGGGGAACCTTTGCGGGGGTGTCTCTGTTTTTGAAGGAAAAAAACCCGAATATTAAAACTGTGGTGGCTGACCCAATGGGTAGTGGTTTATACAGTTATGTGAAAACTGGTGAAATTCAACCCCAGGGAAACTCAATTACTGAGGGAATTGGTAATAGTAGGATTACTGCTAATATGCAGGATGTTCCTATTGATGATGCTATACAAGTTGATGACCAGGAGGCGGTGCGCGTGGTTTATCAACTCTTAGAAAAAGATGGGTTATTTATGGGGGGGTCTGTTGGTATTAATGTCGGTGCGGCGATCGCATTAGCTAAACAAATGGGACCCGGACATACCATTGTTACTGTCTTATGTGATGGCGGCGGACGTTATCAATCTAAACTCTACAATAAACAATGGTTGGCTGAACGGGGACTATTACCCGTCAGTTAAAATTTACCCTCATGGGGAATGGGATTAGCTAGTCAGTCCTATTCCCTATCTTTTCACGACTATCAATAAATGTACTTTTGGCGATCGCTATAGTCACCGCTTGGCTGATTTTTGCCCCTTCTGGCGTGAGATTTTCCACTCTATAGATACATTTAGGAATCAGTAAGGTTGAAACTCCCGCCGCCTGTAATGCTGCGGCTTCCGCGACGCTGGGGGTGGCGGTTTTTTGCTGTACTACCATGGAAGGATTGGGAACCTTGACACCCTGCAATTGTTGGGGTGAAAATGTCTGTAAAATCCAGTGGCGATCGCTACATAATTCTACTAACCCTGGTTCATCAGCCTTTCCGTCTATGGTAGCAATCCCAATGATAGCATCTTCCGCTAATTGATGTTCCTGAAATACCTGTTTAATAGCGGTTTCTATCACGGGTTTGGGAGTGTGACGTTGACAACCTATACCTACCCACAAAACCTTCTGAGACGACGACAATTTTTTTAGCCACAGGTTTGTCATTAATTCACAAAAGGGATGATTATATCTACTTAAACCGTCATTTTAGCAAACCTTCATCATGACCAACCTCCGTTAAGTGAAATGACGACGAAAACGGCGATCGTGATAATGGAGTTTTTTCCGATTACACTCCCAGCAGAGGGTCTGTAAATTACTCAGGTCATTACTTCCCCCCCTAGCCAATGCAATAATATGGTCAATAGTTAGCCGCGCCTCTTTATTAGTTTTTCCGCAACTTTGACAAGTAAAATTATCTCGTTCATAAACATATTTACGAACAGCCGGAGGGAAAGGAATGCGGGGTGTTTTACTCATGTTTATTTCCTGGTTTGGGGTTCCTATAGCCAACAATCAACGGGGGGGTTAGCCTCAGCCAGATACCAGCATAACCAACCCCTACAAAACTTTTACTCGCTCATCACCGGACTTTTCTCTGTTGGTGTAAACTCAGCATCAAAGATTTCTGGGGAAGTCTCCTGCTCATCCTCAATATTATATGATGGTTCTGTAAAAGCTGGTTGTTGGTAATTGAAAACCGGATCAAGGTCTGTATCCTTAATAGCAGGTAATTTACCCCGTCCTAAACCCATAGCCACCAAACAATCATTAATCGCTATTACTGAGTTATTATAAGCATCAATTGTCTGCTTAATTTTTTCTTGTAATTGATGATTATGCTCCAGCTTTTCTTCCGCTTCCTGTTCCAAGGTTTTAGCTAGATTAGCTCGTGCTGTCTCGTATTGAGAAAAAATCGTCTGAGATTGATGTTTAGCGCCCACCTGCAAGTTATCATTGATAGTCAGATTAATCACAGTCCGAAAATGGCGGAGAACTGTTCTTTTAACCTTTTTCTCAAAGTCAATTTTCAGCAGTTGACGAATAGCGGGTTCCGCTTCAACCATCCCTTGATAATCAGCACTATTACAGGCTTCCCGTAACGTTTGACGTAGTTGGAAATGGGGGACTGTTCCCTCTGCATAAAACTCTGGAGTTTCTCGCACATAAGCACCGCATTCGGTGTTAGCCGCACTAATTACAGCATCATGAACTTTACGCTGAAGTTGATTTAAGGTAGCATCAATACCGCCATCATTACCCAACAGACGATATAGGCGATGGTAAAAGTCAGCTTGATGGACTTGTTCAGTTAACTGTTGGAAAAAGTTAGCCACCAAGGTCTCACAGCACTCTACTAGAGTGACTTTTAAATCATCCGATAAGCTATAAAAAGCCTCCGCTAATATGGCTAACAGAGGAACTACAGCACTATTGGGGTGGTTACTTTGAGCGCTTTTGTAGGCTTCACCTACCGAGAATTTTTGAATCAGTGTATCTAAACGCTCAATCATCTTTCTTTGTAAGTTCCGAAAATCTCGATCATAAATAGCATTCTCGTTACTAGCTACAGTTTGATTAAGATGAGCCTTAATATACTGCTCAAATTCGTCACCTATGGTTTTTAAGTCTTGGCTAAGTTGTCGTAATTGTAAGTCCTTAATTGCATCGATTTCTTTAGGTTGATTTTCTAAATCCCACCAGTTTTGCAGATAATAAGACCTTAACGAAATGCAGACAGGTCGGAGGTCTTCTGCTAAGGCTTGAAAAAGCTGGGGTCGGCGGTCTTCGGTGAGATAGCGGGTGATATCATCACGAAACTGATCAATCCCACTATCAAGAACTAATTGCTCCATCAAATTGTAGCCGTGAGCATTCAGAATTTGTAGATACTTTTCTTGATGGGTTTCCGCATAACCTATGGCTGGAGTAATGGGAAAGCTACTCCGGGAAAGTTGACCAGAAGTGAAAAAGTAGTTATTAAATTCTACTATAAATTTAGGGGTCTCTTCCGCCTCTTGATGAGAGAGATTACCCTTGGCAAAAATTGAATCTAAACCCCAGCGATCGCTACCATGAGTTTGACGGATTAACTCCCCATAAAACCCTAATAATCCACTGGTTTTATAAACGCGATCGCTACTGCTGAATTGAGTATTTAGATGACGGTTTAAACAGTTTTTAAGCTGGTCATCATACCAAGTCGCATCAATATAATTGAATACATAAAAAACGCGATCGCGAATCCCAGAATTATTCTGAATGCGTTCTAATAACTGAGTCTCTTCTGAGGTCAGTTCCCCATTAGCTGCTGTTTTAAATACACAGACCACCGCCGAGGTATCAGAATGCTCAATTTTATCATAAGCAATCTGTGTATCTCGTTGGACAGGTGCATCAATTCCCGGCGTATCAATAATTACATTACCATCTTCTAAGAGGGGATGATGGCAGTAATATTCTATCTTTTTAATAACTGCACTATTTTGACTACGACGAGCATATAAGGAGGCTGAATCAACACCATTATCAGCGAGTTCTCCCATAGATAAAATCGTGTTATTATTGGCGTTGATTTTATCCCGATTCGCTACAAAACCAGCTAACAATTGTTCCAAGGCTTTCGCTCGTTTGGCGCGCTGATTCCGACTTTCCCCCCCCTCTTGTTCATAGAGTGTTTTCGCCGCTTCCTGGAGTCGTTTCGCTTCCTCTATTTCATGAAGATTCCCCGGAGTCGATAACCCCAATGTTTGACAAAGTTCGTGGACTTGCTCCCGAATTTCTACTTCACTTAAAAAGGTCAGCACCACCTTTTCATCTGATGGAGTAGCAGCATATTCAATATAGCAAATAGTACCCGTGGCGTGTCCCTGAGCGCTATACAGCAATTCTCGCCCTAAGAGAGCGTTAATTAGCATCGATTTTCCCGCACTAAAAGCGCCAGCAAATACAATCTCAAATCTTGGAGAAATTGCCTTTTCTAATGACGTTCGGACTGCTGATAAATCCTGCGATCGCAAAGATGATTCCTGCAATAATAGCTTAATTACACTATTGACTTGCTGATCCAAATTCTGGCATTGCGGAATATTCACAGACATGATCTGTACCATCCTTTAATATCTTAAAATCGTCCCCGCTAACTACAGCATCATTTTTAGCTATTCCCGAAAAGATTTTAATTTTTTTGGTCTGACAATTACTAGCCACACCAACACCGACTCCCACCATTGGGGAAGCCTGAATCCAGCCACTGTAGTCAGCCAAGACCCTGACACATTATTCTAGGATAAATAGGAGATTCAGTCAACCCCTTAAAATGGTAGGTTTTCCCCTTCCTAAGCAGTGGCTAGTAGCTTAATTATTCATCATCCGTGTTTATACAGATTGAGATTAATTGAATATGAAAAAAGTGGGGATATTGTTAATTAATCAATAGGAGTAAACCATCACTTTAAATCCAGGATTCCCTGAGTTTTGAGTTTAGGGTTAAAGCGGATTTCCTCCTGTAATCCTCGTTTTTCCAAGGCAGATAAAATATTTGCCTCTACTCTTTTGGCGACCGTTTTAAGCAGTTTATCCTTGCCAATTTCATCAAGACTATCAAACTTAGCCACTTCGTCCGAGGTCATTTGTGGCTTGACATCAATAGGTTGATTCCAGCGATCGCTATATTCAGCATTACCAGGAGGAACCGAACCATTTTCAGCTATCCAACCATCGCGAATTGCCTCTAAAAGGGTCTTACTAGGGCGATTAATAGTTTGTACTTTCAGCCAATAGCACCCTTCTGGTTGACGCACTAAATGCTGTTTTATGCTTTGGAAAACATCACGAGAATAGCCTACATATTGTAAAACCTGTGATTGATTAAAAATGGCATAAACCCCGATTTTTCCGGATAAGGATTCTGGTAATTTTCCGGAATCATCCAGATAGGCAATAAATTCCAGACCACTAAGGGGAATTATCTCAGTTGAGGAAGTCATAATTGATTAATTTTGTGCAAGAAACAACAATACCACCAGCCACCGGGCTAGGGCTATAAACAGAGACATTTAAGCCATTAAACTCGACGATAGATAGCACAGAGGCGACTAGGTTTAAAAATCTTCGCCTGGAACATATAATTAGGCGGAACATTCACAATGATATAATCATCGGAGTGATAATATTCTTCTAGTTCCGGTGGCATTCCTTTGGGGGTATTAATGCTGTAGGGGACAGGTTGAAAGAGCAACTCAGTAAATTCTACCCCATCTCCTTGAGTTTCCTGTCTCATCTGATTGATAAATGTATCACTGGTTAGGAGAGTAAACAGTATGGATTTGGCTGATGGTTCTAGGGTAAAAGAGCCATCAAAATTTTCGATAACTTTTAACTTCATAACTCCCATTCAAGGCTAGTTGAGCAATAACAGGTAATCTTCCCGTTGTTGACTGTATATTCTAAACCACTAGGGGGGATATTCCCAAGGGTATAATTGCCCAAAAACTGGAAAATCTGGAGACGGAAAAGATATAATCTCAAAAATATTGCCTACGTTGCTGACAGTTTGCGTTAGCATGACTCTATAACAGTTTTCTCCAAAATAGCGACAGCCATGCAAACGACAGAACCCTCGCCCCCAACCTCTGAAAATCAGCGAGATTGGCTCAAAATTGCCGAATATGTATCTGTGGTCGCCTCTGGGGTGGGTTCGCTGGTAGCAGCGATTATATTTCGCCCCCTGTTACTGGCGGCGGCTCCTTTAACTGTGGCTGTAGCGCTGAATATAGTCAACCGCCAACGCTTTGAGCAACAAGTTAAACAGAGTACGGATGCAGCGATCGCTGATGTTCGTGGGGTGGTAAAATCCCTTTATGATCAGGTTCAGATGTTACCAGGACCGACAGAGGAAAATAGTGACCTAGATCAAATTACAGATGTGCTGACGGAATTACAAAGGGTAACTCAGCGTTTGGAACAAAACGCTTTGCGTCATGAGGATTGGGAAGTGATGAATGTTCGGTTTCGGTTGATGGAAAATACCATCAATGATATGAAACAACATCCACCTGCTACCGTTTCGGAGCATTTATCCCAACCCCCTTTATCTCACGGAAACTTGATTAAAGTAGAACAACAACTAGGGATTATTTACCAACAGGTGAGGGAACTGCAAAACCAGAATAGAGAGATTGTTAAACCTTATTTAAAACGTCTGACTGTCGCGGTCAAAAAACTACAACAAGGTAACAATATACTGAGCTAGTTTAACGGTACTCATCACCGCAGTCGCCAATAATTTCAAATAGGTTTTGTCCTCGATTAGTGACTTGATGAATTTGTTGGCGATCGCTTTCATCTAGGCTGAAATCGAAGACCTTAGCGTTCTCATCAATATGCTGAGAAATGCTCAACCGCGCTCCCACCATGGCTCCCGCCACCGTAGGCTGTTCGAGGATATAGCGAACCGCGACATTAGAAATAGTGACCCCATGGCGATCGCCAATGGATTTTAACACAGTCAGCAACTCTTGAAATAACTTCCAGCCTCCCCAAGCATCAATCATATTTTTATATTTTTTGAGGCTAACAGTTTTTAACATCATAGCCATAGGTTCAGGCTTCCCTAAATACTGTTCCGATAAGAACCCACCACAGAGAACCCCATAGGGAAGTAATTTAATATCATGGGTTTTACATAAGTCTACCATAGCCACCAAAGGACGGCGATCGACTAGGGAAAACTGCACCTGATTAGAGACTATTTTAATCCCATTTTCGACAATAATCCGCAAATGTTCAGTATCAAAATTAGTCAAAGCCAAATGCTTAATTTTCCCCTCGGATTGTAGAATAGTCATCTGTTGCAATGCTTCCAAATAGTTATCATCGCGATAATCCCACCAGTGAAATTGAAGCAAATCCAGACAATCCACATTCATTCTCTTGAGAGAAATATCAATATTTTTCTCAACAATATTCCGAGTCATTTTTTGAGGTCTAGGAACCCACTTAGTAAACGCCTGAATAGTTGCTAAGGCTTCCTGACCGCGAGAATTAGCCATTTGTCGTCTAAATTCCCCGATGAAATCTTCAGCAGGTCCATAATGATCCGCCAGATCCCAAGTAGTGTAACCAGCATCATGGTATTGAAACATGGTTTCGATCGCCACCCGGGGATCAATGCGTCCATGATACCCAGAAACCTGCCACATTCCATTTAAGATACGACAGATATTGAGGTCTTCGGTAAATTGGAATCGAGAAGATGATGTTAACATAGCCAATGATTCAAGTTCCTTTTAAGGTTTGCTATCCCCTGAATGGGTCATTTTTATGGAAAAAGTGGGTAATTGCAAAAGACCCCTTGATCTTTTCTGATTAACTTGCCATGATGATAACAGAAAGGCACATTACGAGGGTTTCAAAAGGCGAGAAGCTAAGTGTTTATGGGAACACGGCACTTCTGGCCTCTTTTTTTTTGGCGGTAACTTATAGTTATTGAGAAAAAGTGGGTAATTGCAACAGACCCCTTGATCTTTTCTGATTAAGTTGCGATGATGATAACAGAAAGGCACATTACGAGGGTTTCAAAGGGTTGGGAGATAAGTGTTTATGGGAGCACTGCACTTCCGGCCTTTTTCTTTGGCGGTAATTTGGAGCGATCGAGAAAAAGTGGGTAATTGCAACAGACCCCTTGATTTTTTCTGATTAAGTTGCGATGATGATAACAGAAAGGCACATTACGAGGGTTTCAAAAGGTTGGGAGATAAGTGTTTATGGGAGCACTGCACTTCCGGCCTTTTTCTTTGGCGGTAATTTGGAGCGATCGAGAAAAATTGGGTAATTGCAACAGACCCCTTGCAGTTTGACAACAAACCTTGCATTATAGTGACTGAAAGGCACATTACGAGGGTTTCAAAGGGCTGGAAGCTGAGTGTTTATGGGAGCACTACAACTTCTAGCCTTTTTCTTTTGGGGATATGGTGAGGCTCGACTATTGGGGAGGTTTCTATAGATTAATCGTGATCAATAGCGGTTCTCAAAGTCTGACAAAAACTGGCGATCGCCTCTAATCCCTGTTCGGGGGAACCCGCCGCCAGTCGATTCACAAAAGCACTTCCCACAATCACAGCATCAGCACCCCAAGACCGGACTTGTTTGGCGTGTTCTGGTTGAGAAATACCAAACCCGACACCAATAGGCTTATCGGTGAGAGAGCGCATTTGTTTAAGTAAATCCTCAACCCGGGTCTGAACCTGCGATCGCATTCCAGTAACTCCGGTAACACTGACCAGGTAAATAAAACCCTGGGACTGACGAGCGATCGCCTCAATGCGATCGGAGGAACTGGTAGGAGCCACCAACAACACCAATTCAATCCCCTGTTCTTTAGCTGGATATAAGAGAATATCAGCCTCTTCTAGGGGTAAATCTGGAACTACTAACCCCTTTACCCCAGCATCCTTAATCTGTGCGAGAAACTCAGGAATCCCCCGATACAGAATGGGATTGTAATAAGTAAATAAGATAATCGGAGCCTTGATGGTAGGGCTAACAGTTTTCAGCATCTCCAAAACCCCATCTAGCCGAGTTCCCCGATTTAAGGAACGGGTAGCAGCAGCTTGGATAACTGGACCGTCAGCCAAGGGGTCAGAGTAGGGAACCCCTAACTCGATCAGGTCTGCTCCATTTTGATCTAAAATCTGGAGGGCTTTAGCGGTAGTATCTAAATCAGGATCTCCGGCTGTGATAAATGGAATCAGCGCACATTGGCGGCGATCGCCATTAGCTGGACTCTCAGAGCGCAACTTTTGGAAACATTCAGAAACTGAAATCATTTCAAACTCGAATATGTGGGGATAGTCCGGTTAGCTTTTTGATTGCTCATCTACAGACCCAGACTCCCGATGGACAGGTTTTTGCTGTTTTTCTTGGTCAACTTCAGCCTGAAGTTGTTGGAGTTGTTCCGGTGTCATTTCCGCTATGCGCTTCTCAATCACCGCTTCCTTGTAATCTTTGAGCTGTTGATTATAGGTCATGGTCTGGGTGACGGCGCGCCATAGGTAGGTGAGTAGCCACAGGACTAACCCTCCCACCAAGATCGCCTGACTCCAAATTCCCGCTTTGCTACTATCAAAGCCTGATAACTGAAAAACCCAGTACAACAGACCTCCGGCTACAAAAATGCCAATCCCAATCCCAATTACATCAATTCGTCGCATCAGCTTTCAATTTGTCGGGGTTGGGGACGAAAATTTAGGAACGGTGACAGCAAAATCAGTCCTGGAAATAAAAAGAAAACCAGAAAGTACATCAGTAACCGCTCTACGGAACCAGCTACATACCAGCGAGTTTTCAGGTAAAAGTACAAAGCCCCTGGGGCTACCACTAGGTAGGTGCCACCGAGAATAACATACAGTAACAGTGTAATCAGCATAGTTGGGTGATCCGACAATCCAACGACAGTCTTTATAATTAAACCGCGAAAAGTGACCAGTGACCAGTTTTGCTACGTCACCAATGACCAGCGATCGGGTCATACATATTTGTAGGCGCGGGTTTACGCCGGGTATATGATATTACAGATAGGCTCTATGAGGCTCTCCCACCACTGGCGATCGCTCCCAGTTTTCCCTGATCTCCAAAAAATTTGGGAAAATAGTTGCCAAAATTCCAGAAAGATGCTCAAATATAGATCGTGCTTTTAAACAAGCGACCTGGGGGCGTGGCGGAATGGTAGACGCTACGGACTTAGAAAACTGAGCCTTGGGGTGAGAAATCCCTCAAGTGACTGCTCTCAAACTCAGGGAAACCTAAATCTGTTCGCAGACAAGGCAATCCTGAGCCAAGCCCTTGAAGGGGTGAAGGAAATACCTAATTTCTGGAACTTCTTGATCGGAAGGTGCAGAGACTCGACGGGAGCTACCCTAACGTTAAGCCGAGGGTAAAGGGAGAGTCCAATTCTCAAGGCAATTAGGCGGGGATCAACCTACCTGATGCTGTAGCGAAAGCTGCGAGAGGATGAAAATCCGTTGACCTTCACCGGTCGTGTGGGTTCAAGTCCCACCGCCCCCACTATCATCAAACCCTTATCCGCAGTGCGATAGCGGGAATTTACTTAACCCAATAGTCGTACCGTCACGCTCAATATGCACTCCATTCAGTCTTAGCACACGGGACAATTGGTGCATATCCCCTAGCAACAAATCTTAATTATTGACGGGTTAATCAATAAGCACAACTTAATCAATCTGTCAAACACTATAACTACTGATACATTTACGCGACATTTATCCGGCTATTGCCTGACAATGCGACGATAGCACTATTACCCGTTAAGGTAACAGAGGCGGTATCCCGCAAAGCTTTTAGAAAGATTCCAAAAGCACCGTTCCAGTCCCTGGGTTGAACCCACACTCAGGACATCGGAACACTTTTGAGCCACCTAGCTGGGAATGCACATGACCACAGTGAGTACAGGTTTTGCTGGTGTATTCTTCGGTCACATCTACAACTGTGGTTCCAGTTATTTCCCCTTGATGTCTCAGGGTTAGTTTGAATCGATAATGCGCCCATGTCAGCATGGCTCGGGCAGTCTTGGATTTGATTTTCCGCTTGGCTTGGGCAACCATGTTGGAAGTCTCGAAGGTCGGCAGAAAAATTATGCTGTAGTCATTAGTCAAGTAATGAGCAATTTGCTTGTGGGCCTCATCCACTAAATTCCGGATTTTAGTTCTCATTCGTTGAGCCGCTTGCCTCATCCGGCGTCGCCGTGAACGATTAAGTTCCTTGGCGATTCGGCTCATCAAATCATCCAAATGTTGACATAACCTAGTAATGCGTCCTATATCTCCGGAGCCCAATTCCAGAAACCGAGAGCCATCAAACCCAGTTATGAAAGTTCGGACACCCCGGTCTAATGCAATCACGCCATTCGCTTCAGTTGGGGTAACGGCAACTGGTTCAGGGAAAATCGCCAACCATCGACCTTTGGTAAACACCAACTGAGTCCCTTGCCCGCAAGTTTTAGGGATAGCTTAGGAAACCATGAAAGTTAATCCTTTCGTGAGTCTTGGATACCAACTCCCTGAAGAGAAATTAGCATTGTTAAACTTGATGGCTTGAGAACTATCCCGACAGCTCGGTGGCCTTGCGCCAGGACTGACTGAAAAGGCGAGATAGGCATCAAAGATGGCATTCTGCCGAATATGGCCGGGTGTTTCTTTGACCCATGCAGGCAAGTCACTCTGGATCACTTCCGCAGCGTAACTTTAACTTGCTTAGTCGTTTACCACTCCGGGATAATGCAATTGCTTGGTTGTAGCAATACCGACAAGCAGCCAGCCATTTACGCCAGACTTTATTTAGCTCTGGGCTGGGGTAAATCCGAATCTTCTTTGACCTGAGTTTTATATTGACTCCGTCCGTATAATCGGGAACTGAAGCAGTGGAGGATGGCGAGGATGTCCTCAACCATTTCTGGTTCTCGACTGAGACTTGTCTCGTTGAGAACCATGAGTGAGCACCTGTTTTGCTCACAGAGACATCGAAACAAGTCCCATCCAAATCTGGCCAATCGGTCTGGGTGGGCAACGACAACCATGCGGACATCTCCTGACAAGACTTGTCCCAGTCAGGCCAGCATTTTCTTTCCCTTGAAGTTGAGCCCGCCTCCGATTTCGGAGACGACTTCTGCTTCGGGGTAGAGGTTGGACAGTGCGGCCACCTGTCGGTTGAGGTCGGACTGCTGGGCGCGGCTACTAACTCTGGCATAGATAACGACTTTGCGTTTGTCACTGCGTGATGGCATCAGAATATGACTCAACGTTGTATCGTCGTTGCCCAGCGGGGGTTCTGATGGTCTCGATTGAGCCATTTTCGTCCCATCTGCGGAGTGTTCTTTCATGGACTCCAAGGATTTAGACCGCTTCCTTGGGTTTGACATATCTGGCAATAGGTTTATCCTCAAAGTAGGGGTCGAGAGAGATGTCGCCATCTCCCCCTCCCATACAGAACCGTACTTGAGACTTTCACCTCATACGGCTCCTAATTTGACCGTCTCCTTGTTAAGAGTACAGCATCATCTCTTCATCAAGAGCTGTTTTATTGTCGTGACAATGGCGATGTAATAATTGAATATTCTTGTATTCATCCTTTCCGCCATGGCTTCTAGGTACAATGTGGTCTACTTCAATTATATCTGATGGGGTAAAGAATTGTCCACACCAGGTACATCTACCTTTTTGCTTTTTGAGTAGTTTTGCTACCCTAATTGGCGTGTCGATTGCTTGTCCTTTCCTGGTTGCCCAGTAAGTCCAATTTCCGTCATAAGGTGTTGCGTCAGGGCGTATTAGGGTATGTCTGACAATTGGAGTCCAGTTGTGTTTAAACAGATGTAACCCATCTTTGGTTTGAAACAGCCAATTTTCGTGTCTTTCTTTCCCATTGCTAAGTTTAATTGTTCCATGTCTGAAATAATTACTTAGTTTTTCGTAACTTGCCTTTCCGCATCTTGATACTGTCCATGCCCTTAACATTTGCCAGACTGTTTTGTCTAGCTTATTGAAGGTCTCTGTTGAGACTACCGCTGAATAATAATTTGACCATCCCCGAATAATCAGGTTTAGTTTACTAATCAGGGCTGACTGAGGTGTTGCTTTATGTTGCTTGATTACACCTTTTATCGCTTCTGTGTGGGCTTTGACTGCTTTTTGGCTGGGTTTTATATGGGTTTTGTGACCGATTAATCGGCTTACTTTCCCACCTGTTTTCCCAGATTTATATTTTCCTGCTGGGTATTGCCTGATATTGAATCCTAGAAAATCAAACCCAGGTTCCTCAGTCTTACCGTCATACTCAATAGTTTTGAGTGTATGACAGATTCGAGTCTTTTCAGGTTTTATTTCTAATCCTACAGGTTTTAGCCATTCAGAAATAGCAGTCTTGCACTGTTCAATGATTCCTAGGTCTTTGGATATGACCACAAAATCATCGGCATATCTTATAACGTTCGCATAAGGGCGATTGTCTGTTTTCTTGGGATACAGTTTTTCAATTAACCTAATCATACCCAACAGTGCGATGTTGGCGAGTATTGGACTTATTACCCCTCCTTGGGGTGTCCCTGCTTCTGTATCCTCAAATACACCGTTATCTAGCACGCCAGCTTTGAGCCATTGTTTCAGGTCTCTCTTCAAGCTGCTTGGACAATGAATTTTGGACAATAGGTAATCATGGTTCACGGTAAGAGCATTTTGCTATATCAGCATCAAGAACATAGTATTGTCCTTGATTTATGGCAATATATATTCTACTTATTGCATCTTGTGCTGACCGTCCGGGTCGGAACCCATAGCTCGTGCCCTCAAATCTCGATTCCCATTCAGGTTCGAGAGCCGACTTAACCAAGGCTTGCCTTGCTCTGTCTTGGATTGTGGGTATGCCTATTCCAGCTTTTTTCATCCCTACCAGGTTTTGGAATCCACACCCTTCGCAGTGGTTTTGGTTTGAGATTTCCCTTAATGTTTTTGACAAGTTCTAACCTTTGTCTTGGAGAGATTGCTCTTACTCCATCGATTCCGGCTGTTTTCTTGCCTTGATTATCTTGGGTTACTCGTCGCACTGCTAGGAGCCGGGCATAATATGATTTCACCAATAGACGTTGCCACCTTCTTACCTTTGCATCCTGTCCCGATTTAGCTGCTTGAAATATACTCTTTTGGAGCTTGAAAACTTTCCGTTGAACCTTAGTCCATGGGATTGCCTTCCATGCGTTGTTCGTAGTCTTGATTGGTTTTGGTTTCCCAAACCCTTTCTTTAAACTCGCTATCGCCATTTGTACACCTACTAGGCTCTATTTCTTTACAATCAAACCGTGACCTGTTAGCATATCCCTTCCATTACAGTAGGGCGTTGGCTTTTGGTCACATCTCACATCCTCTAGGACTTGCGGTTACACTTATCCCTACTGATATCTCGACCAGATAATCAGAGTCCAGGAGGACTTAAAACGTTCCGTTTATATGGGCATTCCATCTTTAGATTTGTCCTTTCCACCGGGGTACTTTTAAAGGTCTGTGTAGGTAGTGAATAGAAGCCCCTACTTTTCCCCTTACTCTTTTGAGCGCAGCGTATCAACCTGTTTCGCTACTTAACAATGACGATGGTTCAAGCCGGACATTCGGTTTCCCTAATCATGGATGGTTGGCAGTGGTCTCGGTTCTGGTGTTGGGTTACACCTCGGAGCCTTCCGTTCCCCGCTTCAATCCTGGGGTTGTGATTCCCAAAACTGGGGGTGGCTATCGCCGTTACCCTAATTTCCTGATTTTACTTATCCATTTCTGGGCTTCCTATAAGGAATTTGTATGAGTCAGTTCGTTTTGACCTTGGGTTCCCTGCCTTGTTTTGTATATTTCTATACAAACGTTGGGACATATAAACAGTTATGGGATGGTCAGAGTACGAGTCCCTTATATTTCATCAAGGGGTGAAAATCCCACTAGGAGGTTATTTCAGGCATTGCAGCCTTATTTGATTCCTAAACGTCTCGCACCTATTCTCGCTTCTTATACCATATTGCCCTAAAATGTTAACCTAATTTGAGATGAAATCATGCTCTTTATGTCCTACCGGACTGCTACCGTCTTTTAATGGAGCATACAAGGCTTCTTTTATACCATCCCAGCTCACATAAACATCCCAGTCTGTGACTTTGTTAAACACAGTAAGAAAACAGCGTTTAAATGATTTTTGGTCACTAGCCATATCGCGAGAGCGCTTCCGTTTAGTGTTCTTGTGTACCCCATTAAAGTAATCATCTTCCATCTCTTTAAACACTTGGCGATAGGTGATTAAGTCGTTTTCTAGGGGAGTTTTGTTTTCGTCAAGAATAGTGGCCTTGTACCAGTCCAGCCATTCAGACACCGACTGAAATTGTCCGTCAAGGGATTTATGAACTAACCAAGCCTTGTCAACAGCCTTGCGGATACCCTCTGGGGTAAACTGACAATTACAGCCCCGTTGTTTACGCTCTCCCGTCTCCGGGTCAGTAGTGATGTCTAGCTGAATTGTCCCCCGGTTACGCTTAATCCTGACACCTTTGGGACATTGTTTGCGGGATAGGTTGAAAAACTCAAGAATATCCTCAAAGCCTTGATCTGTAACACTATGTGTACTGTTTGTACTTGCACTCATTTGGCACTAACTCCTAAATGTGCGATCGCTTTTGAGTGCACTAGAGTAACGGTAGAATAGGGGTTATAGCCTTTATGAAGGGTTCAAGTCCCACCGCCCCCACTATCATCAAACCCTTATCCGCACTGCGATCGCAATGCAACACAGGATAAGGGGTTTCCATATATGGACACAACTTGATAATATGGAGACAACTGGACTCGAAGCACTTCCCCGCATCGTTAACCAAGTTAATCAGCAGATGGGCGTGGGTGCGAGTTTTGTCTGAACCGGGATATTTGACATCGTGGTGCAGCCCCACCAACGCCTGATGGTCGCCCAAACCCAACTCGTCAAGAACCCGATTGCACAGGAGCGACCATTGACTTCGACTCAAGTTATGGTGTTGCATAATAGAAAATGATATTCTCAAATAAATCAAGATGGATTGTCCTTATTGCCAAAGCCATAAAGTAGTCAAAAATGGTCATCGTCAGGGAAAACAGAGTTACCTGTGCCGTGAATGTGGTCGCCAATTTCGAGAAAATCCCTGTCCTGGAGGTTACAGTTCTGATGTCAAAGAGCTTGGTGTGAAAATGTCCCTCAATGGCATGGGATTTCGAGCCATTGAGAGAGTCACTGGTATTTCTCACAACACAATACTTAACTGGGTTAGAGTTGCAGAAACCCAGATGTGATGAGGAAAACTATGAAATTCCTGAAATAGCTCAAATTGATGAGCCTCAGACTTTTGTGGGTTCAAAAAAAAACATCTGGGTCTGGACAGTTGTGAATACCAAACTGCCTGTAATTCTGAAGTTTGTCATAGGCGACAGCTCATTGCTGACTTTTACCACATTATGGCAAATGATTAAGGGCTGGGCTTGTTTTCTATATATTACGGACGGATACAAAGTTTATCCTTGCTTAATTGAGGATTGCAATCATCTAGTCAGCAAAACGGCTATGACAAGAGTAGAAGGAGAAAACTGCCGTCTGAGGCACTATTTAGCCAGGCTACATCGCAAAACTTTGTGTGATTCCAAGTCCACTGAGATGTTGTACAAATCAATTCGCTTACTTATCTATTATTTGAAGCATGGACAACTTCCTCGGTTCTCTTAATCATTCCTCACTGTGCAATACCGTCTTCCTTCGCCAACTTTGTGCTTTAGTTGGTGATCGCCATCTCTGTAACAGCCTGGATTGTTTGAAAACCTCGGAGGGACAAGCGGCGCTGTTTTGGTGGGAACAAAATCAACATCAGCTTGAAGCGATCGCCAGTTCCTCAGATCGGGTCAATTTGGAACCAGGAAGCTCAACAGAACGACAAACTAAAGAACGGATCATTAAACATCCCATCAGCGCTCAACAGCAAACCATTCAAACTCCAGACAACAGAGAAATCGCCTTTCCCCAATGGGTTCAACAGGAACAAAACCCCCAAAACGTATTTAATTGGTTGTGGCGTATGATGCCGGAACTAAGACGACAACAGGATTCGGACGCTCTACTCGACCCTCAACACTACATTTTACCCGACTGTCCGATTCATAGCTATCGTGCCACAGTCTCAGCGATCGCCGGAGCGGTAGACTTTGATGAACGGGGGATTGTCACTCAATACCCTTACTTGCTGCTGTTTACCTTTTCCCCGATTCAGGACTTTATCAAAGCTTCCCGCAAATTTCTAGACTTTTGGGCAGGGTCATACTTGCTACACTATCTAAGCGCTCAACTCTGTTGGTTCGTGGCTGAAACCTACGGTGTAGATGCGGTGATTACCCCCTCGCTTTGGGGACAAGAAATCATCGACGCACTCTTACTCAAAACCTATCCAATTTTTAGAGAAAGCTTTCAAGAACTCAGCCCCGATGGAACAGACCCCCTGACTCGTTTTAAGGATCGTTTGAGTACCACCCTAGCAACCGCAGGCTTTCCCAATACGATAACCATCTTAGTTGGAAGCTCCGAAACCGCACAACAACTCGGAGAAACTTTGTGTGAAAAATTGCGGTCTGAATGGATTGCGATCGCCCAAAATATTAGAGAAGGAATCCCCGATCATCCCATACCCGAACTTAGACAAGGAATTCGCGATCGCACCATCGCATTTCTGCAAAACCCCCAAAATCATAAGCGGATTGAGAAGATCTTAGAAGAATTTTCCCAGTCGGGAGGTCACGACGAACAAAACCGACATGATCTCGAAAACTGGAAGCGGAAAAGCTGCTGGGAATGGCGGGGATTATGGAATGCTCAAATTGACCAAACTTGGCAACCCTACTGGACGGCTGTTCCGTTGGGTGATCCGAATACTTCTCTAATGATTGAGAAAAATGATGACGATCAATTGAGCGAAGACTGGATCAAAAAACCAGAAAAAGTGGCTCAAACTCGCGTGAACAATCACCCTCCCACAACGGCGGAAAAAATGCTCTACACAACCCTCAATAATGGGACTTGGTGGGGGTCAATTCAATCTCGATGCGGTCAAGCAATTCAAGCGATTAAAAATACTATAACTTGGGCAATTCCCATTTCTCCGGGTGTTCGTTCTACATGATCGGGACAACTGAGCGCCCTACATCCTCAATTTCGATATTCTGGAAACTTCCGGGAAGGATAAGGTTTACCCATCGAGTCGATGCGATTATTTTGGCGATTAATAGCAGAAGTTTATCCAGGATTATTTGACGGATAGGAAATGCTGAACGCTCTAGAATTAACGAAGCGCATGGCTTGGGTTTATGGTGGTGTGCGTGAGTCTTTAATAATTGATTTTAGCAATTTAGAAAATGAAAAAATAGACTATAGCCAATTAATTCGCTTTCCCAATCTCAGTTCTATTGCTTCAGCCCGATTTGCTTACCAAGATTGGCAACCAGATCAAAATCACGGTCAACTCAGTCAATATTGGCAGAAATTACAAATTAATATCAAACAACAATTTGGGAAAACCAGTCAAGAATATCAGGATTTTCGGGATCGAACTCGGGGTCGTCCTTTCCACATCCCTAAAACCGATATTTGTATTAATCGCCAAAATTTACCGGGGCGATACTATAACGGTGTGATGTTTTCCAGCAAATGGCTTGCTGAAGATCTGGGATTAGAAAAAGAACAAAGACCCCAGTTGCGAAATATTATAGACCAAACTCATCGTGAATCTGGCTTTGGCGATAGTAGTCCAACAGATTGGTGGGTGATGATCTTGGGGGATGGGGATGGTATGGGGAAGTATGTTTCTGGTCAAAAACTTCATCCTTACCAAGAATATTTAACCGAAACTCATCCCGAAATTTTCATCAATCGCGATCGCTATCCTCACCTTGATGACAACCAGTATGAGCAGAAAAAACGGGAATTTATTCAAGCCTTTAGGGATGATGAACATTCCCTGCTGAAAACCCGTAAGCGCATAGGACCTGCAACTCATGTGGGTCTAAAGCGCGCCCGGCTTGACTTCTCTAACCGTCTAGTTCCCTTTATTACCGAAAAGCGGTTTTGTGGTCGCGTGGTCTACAGCGCCGGAGATGATGTGATGACGGTACTCCCCTTAGAAGATTTACCCGATTATCTGCTCTCTCTGAGAGCCGCTTGGTGTGGTGGCGACGACCCCTATCAACCCCAACCGGGCGATCCAGACTTGAAATTTCAATCCCAAGGCGGCTACTGGCGACCCACTTCGGATACAAATGATTTTCAAGGTTTACCAGAGCGATCGCTGTTTACGATGGGATTCGGGGCGACGATGAGTCTGGGTATCGTGATCGTCGATAAAAGTGTTCCCCTCCCAGTCGCCCTGGAAGCCCTTTGGGAAGCAGAATCCGACCTGGCTAAAGAATTATCCGGTGGTCTACTGATGTCCATCGATCTGTTGCGGGGACTGACGGAATGGCGATCGCTATCTTTGATGCGATTTGTCCTGTCTGAAATTTTCCGTTTATCGAGTGTTCCCAACAAAAACGGCCTATGTTTTCGAGTTCTCTACAGTTCAGGAAACACCCTAGAAGCTCTGATCAAAGGAGAATTATACCCCGGTTGGCGAGATTGGATCACCACTGAACATCATCAAGCCTTGAGTTCTCTACTCTATCGCCTCGCCGAAGAACTCCCCCGCCATGCGGATTTGACCCCATCTTCTTACTTAATTGCTCAAGCCGCCAGAGCGATCGCGGAACGCCGAGACGACAAAGACTTGGTTCAAGAAAATATCGACAAACTGTTGATCTGGCTCAGATATTGGGAAGATTGGGCGCGATCAGTCCATGTTCAATGGTTAATTGAACGGGAGAAAAACCCCGATACTCCCAAACCAATTGGAATTGACCTTAAGGACTTAAGTAATATTCTGCGTTTTTCGGCGTTTTGGCTCGATAAAATGCAGCAACGCCAACAGTGGCACAGACAGGATCACGAGGCTTAGATGGATTGGTATAAGATTGACCCCCTAGATGTTCTACTATTTCGGGAAGCCAAGCCCTTCAGTCCAGGGGAAGGCGCACGGGCTAAAGGAGAGTTTCCGCCTATGCCCAGTGTAGTCTTTCAGGCTTTGCGAACGGCAACCCCTACCGCCCAACCCCATCCCGAATTTTTGGGGGTATTTTTATTAGATGGAGACAATACCCTTTGGTTGCCAACTCCCAAAGATTTGATCGGGGTGAAGCGGCGAACAAAAGATGATTTGCCCAACGAAAGAACAGAAAGTTGGCGGCGACTCACGCGGTTGGTGCCTTGTGAAACTCTGGAGTCGTGGGAGTCAGTCTGTTATTCCCAAGAGAGTTTACCGCCAATGGTTACGCCCTCACTCAACGGTGAGGAATATGTTTCGGGTCCACCCAAACCCTGGATGAAAGCTTCTGCTTTATCTGCCTACTTGTGTGGAAATTCGGATTTTGCTGCTGATAATTTTACCGATAACCCCTGGGATATTCAGGTTCTCCCCCATACTCACATCGAAGACGGCACCCGACAGGTTCAGGATGAGGAGGGCTTTTTTACTGAAGTCGCAACACGCCTCAAACCGGGGTGGAGTTTGGTTGCGAGGGTGCAGTTGCTAGGGTTGCCGGATGAACCTTTTGTGGTGCGCTTGGGTAGGGAAGGACATCGCGCTATTGTTTCCAAGCTGAAAGCTACTGAAAATGATACTGACGGGTTAGACTGCCTGAATTTACTGTGGAAGCAAGCATTACCGGATGTTCTCGAACCGGGACTGTTTGCCTACCTCCTCACCCCTGGACTTGCAGAAACGGCAGAACAGGTCTATGGTCTTTATCCCCAGGCTTGGCGGGACTGCTTATTGGGGTGTGTGGGCGATCGCCAATTGTGGTGGGGCGGAGTTGCCAAAAAAAATCGCCGCAAGGTTCGCACAAAAAACGGGTTAGAAGAATTAGAAGAAAAATCCTTTGCCTTGCAACCCCAATATGCTTTTGCTCCGCCTGGAACAGTGTATTTATTCAATTCTAAATCTATTCAATTGACCCGTTTACAATCAACTTTCGGTCATTTGCTCCCAATCACTCAAGATAAACCTTGGTGGGAAACCTTTCGCAAACTCAATTATGGAAAATTACTTTGGGGACAACGATGAATAACAGCTATCTTGTTTATTTGTACCTTTTATCACCTTTGCATACTGGAGGAACTTCCCAGGAAGGAAATGTTGTCGGTATTGATCGGGAAACTCATACAGATTTGCCCTATTTGCCTTCTAGTACCATACGCGGAGGGTGGCGAGCCAGTGTCGGGCTGAAAGATTATATTGGTTGGCAGACGTTAAACGAGGAAAAACCGGAAGTTTGTATTACTTGAACCAACCGCAAACCATGTTTCAAGACCAAGAAACTAGCGGTAAAGTTCATCATTGGCGACAACTTAGCTATTCAGAATTATTGTAAATTTCTTATTAAGATAAAAACTAATTACTTACAATTACGCTTACCTTTATTTACTGTCTCCCTTGCATACGGGCGGCACTACTCAAGAGGGAAACTTACTCGGAATTTCTCGTGAGTCTCATACCAATTTACCCTATCTTCCATCCAGTAGCATTCGGGGTCGGATACGCGCTAGTGAGGGAGACACAACCAAAAGAAATCGACTTTTTGGGACAACTTTGGAAGAATCTTCTACACTCGAACAGGGGGATATTTGGATCGGCGATGGTTCGCTTCTTTGGCTACCCGTCCCATCTCTGAGTCACGGTATTGTTTGGATTAGTTCTCCGATGTTATTGCGGCGTTGGGGACGTTTTCAGGAAAGTTTACCAGAGATTCCCGAAGCTTACAGCACCAATTTAGACACTGATAAACCTATTTATTTAAAAGATGCCATTATCAAACCGAATCATTTGCGGGATTGGAGTGATTGGGAGCATTTTATGCCCGAACATACACAAACTCAAATGATTGAAAGGGTTTTGATTTTGCCCGACCAACACTGTTCAACTTTGATTCAAATGAGTCTGTGGCGACAGGTTAAAATTAAACTCGATCAACATAAATCTGTTGATGGTGGTTTCCGCTATGAAGAAGCTATTCGTCCCGATACACTGATGTATTTTCCTTGGGGTTTGACAGCAAAAGCTAACGGAACAGCAGAACAGTCCAATTCCGATTTTAAACAGTTAATTCACAGTCACGAACTCTTGCAAATTGGAGGTCAGGAAAGTTTAGGTCGTGGTTTTGTTAAACAGTGGTTAGATTCATAATCAGGAGTAATAATTATGATGGTTTTCGACCCTCGCACGATGGCAACACCCGTTTATGATGCTTTGTCTGGATTGCGATCGCAATATAATGGAAATGATACTCGTCTCAAAGAACAAAAAAGTCAAGCTGTAGAACTTTATACCTATCTTTCCACTTGGGGTATGATGCGGTTAAAAGCTGAAGAAAAAGCTTTGAGTCAAGATGGAAAAAAGGATGTTGTTCGTCAGTATTTCCAATGCTTGCAAACTCTGTCTGATGTTCAAAATTTAATCGGTGATCAGGGTTTAGAAACCCTAAAAAATCTCGGAACAGAAGAATATCTGGGCTTGACTGGTTTAGGTTTGGCATTATCTCAAGAATTTGCATTCTGGGCTAACGCAATTTATCACGATATTAAAGGAGAGGAATAATCTAATGGTATTTGAAGGTCCTAAACCTCCCAATAAAGCAAATTCAAGACCGAATGCGACCCCAAGACCGAATCCTCAACAAAACCGACCCAATAGAGGCGGAAACGCCCCTCGCAGACCTGGAAATGGTGGCGGAAACCGGGGGAGAAATGGTGGCGGTAATGGGGATAATCGCCCTCCGCAGCCCTCTCCCTGGCTAGACTCAGAGAATGAACCCGAACCTGATGATAATGCTAGTTTTGTTGAATATATGCGGTGGATGCGATCGCCGGATCATCCTCAAAAAGATGGAACCAAAACTCAAATTTTGCCAATGGCTGAAGACTCAGCTAACTACAATAAACGTCTCAGTCTACTTACAGAAAGAACTAAATTAATAGCAGGAAAAGATAATTGTTTTCAGGTTAGGTGTTCCTGGCGAATTCGGGTTAGTGGATATCGAGAGCCAGAAAGTATTTTGTTACCCGCTTTTGATGCTTTGGGAATGCCCTATATTCCATCTTCAACCCTGCGAGGTGTTGCGAGAACTCAAGCCATTCGAGAAATAATGAAGCGGGATAAGATTGAGTGGCAAGAAGCCGAGAAGAAAATAGCACCTTACTTTGCTTTGGTTCTTGGGAAGCTGAGAAACCCCATCGCAGTGGAAAAGTTATCTTTCTAGATGCTTATCCATTACCCAATCAAATGGGTTTACAGATGGATATGGCAAACAATATTTGGAAATGGGACAACAATAACGAACTCGAATATAATCCCAATCCCAACCAGTTTTTATCTCGGAGAGAACCCACCTTTTTAATCGGGTTAAAGTTGGCAAGCCACTGTGACGACCCGACGATTTTGCACAAAGTAAAAGGCTGGTTAACAGCAGGGCTAAAAGCCGGAATAGGTTCTCAGGTTAATTCGGGTTATGGGGAATTAATTCGGGCGGGTTCTAGTCGTTCCTCCAATGAATTTTTGCGAGTCGAGTTTTCTTGGGAAGGTCAACTCATTCACGGACGACAAAAATTTACTCAGTGGAATTGGAATGAACACCGAAACGATTGGCAAATGAGAGGGCAAGCCGATGCAGAAGTGCGCCCAATTGCGTTTAAATCAATGTTGCGTTATTGGTTTCGAGCTTTTTCATTAGGTGTTTTGGATGTTGATACCGTTCAAATATGGGAAGCCCAATTATTCGGAGGGATTAATCCTAAAACATTTGGTTGGGTTAGAGTTGATATTCAAGATGGCAAGGTTACTCAACGGGAACCCCGACCAAACTTTAACGGAAAAGATGATGATTGCGGCGAACAAGTCGGAACGTTAATATTATCTTATTCTCCCGAAGCGCCCACAAACCAAAATATACCAATTCACAAACTCTTTGAATCTCTCACTTGGATGATGTTTCATTTAGGAGGAATTGGTCAGGGTGCCAGACGTCCGTGTTATTCCAGGCACAATCGCGATCGCGCTCCCTGGTATCGAGGTTCAACATTTTATATTGATAGTGATGAACAACTTTGGGAACTTCCTGATAATATACAAGCTTTTCAACGAAAATTTCAGCAAAAGCTAGAGCAATTTTATCAGACTTTATCTCAGCTTACCAGAAATCAAATGAATTACCGTCAACCTCGAAATATTGGTCAAGTACGCCGGTAACAGTGGACGGAAGCAGTTGATAGAAATTGTAGAATTATCGTCTGTTCAGGGAAAGAAGATTTTGGAAAACCTTATGCTTTGGCTGTTTTGCATAGCAAAGATTTAAAAGTAGAAGATAGACGCGGAAATCTTAACTATGACGGGAATCTCTGCGGTCAAGTTTCGGGTCATGTTAAGCCCTCTCCCGTTGGGATTGCCGATTTAGGAGATTATCAAGTTGTAACGGTTTTTGGAGCAACAGAAAACCCCCGCCGTGAATATTTAAACCGCCTCCGAAGCAATACAAACAGAAATAGCTATTGGCAAATATGGCCTCTCCAAGAATAGTTTAATCTTCTGCAGTATCTACCAAAGATAGAATTAGTATAAATAATTGGGAGAACATCTTATGGTTCAAGTTTTAGCGCCGAAGGATATTACTTTAGAACAGTTGGAAACTCATTTTCAGCTTGAATGTGTTGAGGATGATAACTTCTTTTGGGAGTGGAGAATTGATTTACCTGAACTCAATGACTGGGAAGTTCAACTCCTAGAAGAAATTAAAGCAGGTTATTCAAATTTAATCAAACAACCGCCATTACTAGAAAAACCGATTAACTTAACTGTGGTTTCTCCCTTACTATTTATTGGTCGTTTCTATCAATCTCCATTTAACATTAGAGCCGAAAAAAGTGTTGAAATATCCGCAATATCAGAGGATTCTGAATTGATTGTCAAGGGAAATATAGATACTTTAGTCTTAAAAAATCAAGTTTGGGTGATGGTTATTGAATCTAAACAAGCTAAACTCTCAGTCGAAGCCGGACTTGCTCAAATCTTAGCATATATGCTGGCTAATCCCAATTCTCATCAACCCAGTTTTGGATTAATCACAAATGGGGGAAGTTTTCTATTTCTGAAATTAATTCAAACTGAACACCCGCAATACGCAACGTCTGATTTGTTTGGCATCAACAATCGTCAGAATAATTTGTCTGATGTTCTCAAAGTCTTAAAGAAATTGATTCAAATTTCTCTGGCTTCTGACACTTAACTTTTTTATCTTGATATTCTCAATTTTTGTCATTTATGAAAACAACTTTAGTTGAATTGAATCGCCTCGATACCCTTATTATTACCCTGGGAACCCGTCAGGTTGGGTGGAAGTGTGAGGATGGAATGGTTCCCTGTTTGGGTGCTGATGGCGATCGCCGACTGGTTTAATTTTTCGTCAATCGCATGAAACGCTTGTGCGAATCTGTGTCGGGTGGTTAAGCTGTTAATAACGACGGAGGATGGAAAGGATGACGATTCTGATTGCTAATATTGGTACGTCTGACCTGGCTTTGAAGTTCAACGAACCCCTGAAACAGATTCAACTAGAAACTTCCACAAGCGATAAAGATTTACAACAAGACTATTTCCTTCCCGTCGGGTTTGATCGCAATGAAC
Source organism: Limnospira platensis NIES-39 (assembly GCF_026000695.1). Taxonomy (GTDB): domain Bacteria; phylum Cyanobacteriota; class Cyanobacteriia; order Cyanobacteriales; family Microcoleaceae; genus Limnospira; species Limnospira platensis. The sequence continues at coordinate 2,914,239 of NZ_AP026945.1, read as the reverse complement.
CTAATCTGAAGGAAGCTGAAAGCCAATTGAGTACGGGGGAATTATTGGTTTGGCAAAAGCGCTATCAATTGGTTAAAGAACAATATTATCAAATCTGGAAAGTTAACACTTTTCGAGAGTTAACAAAGTGCCTGTGGGAAAAATATACCGAGAGTCCCCAGGAGTGGCACGACTGCATTCGTCCGGGTCGTCTTTGGGGTGTGGTTAAAGAGGCTGTTGAAGCTTCTGTTCGAGATATTTATATTTTTTTGACCGACCAATTGCGAGAAGTAAACGGTGAGAAAAATCAAGGGGCTGATTCCGATACGATTTATCTTTTTGAGGTTTTAAATTCTTGGTTAGAGCGGGAGTTTAACAATAAAATTAATCTGCATAAAGTTGTAATTCCTCAACTTATTTCTCCGATTGATCAAGATGGTTTATTCGGATAATATTATAATTTTTTTAAAGTTTTAGACCCCGATGAGGGAATTTTTATTAGCGTGAAAGGGGGTACGCCCCAAATGCAAGCCGCCCTGCGGGTTCAAGCGATTTCCTCTGAGATTGCCAATCAAATTTACCTCGAACCTCAACTTTCGATTCAAAAGCTTTTGCAGGGGGAAACATCAAACTGTTATCGGGTTTCTTATTGGCAGTATCAACGGGTTCAAAAATATCAAACGGTTAAGAAACTATGGGCGCGTTGGGATTTTGACGGGGCGCGAGAAGTTTTAACCGGATGCTTAGAAACTTTGGAAACTTTGGAGAAGTCTGGAATTGCTGAAATCTCCGGGAGTCGCTATCGGTTGAGTGTGGCGGTATCAGCTTTGGAAATGTCTATTGCTTATTTGAATTTAGATAGTTATGAGGCTGCTAATCGAGCCGATGCGGGATTGCGAGTGTTGAAAGTTCCTCCCGAAAGTTATCAAGGGTTCCCCTTTGATTCCGATTGTAATCCTTTTCGATTGTGCGTAAATTATGAATCGGTTTTGAATCTTTATACTCAATGTTGTCTGTTTTGGAAACTGGGGCGCATTGCTGATTTTTTAGGAAGTATGAGTGCTTTTTATGAGGAGATTTTATATCAAAGTATAAAAAATTTAGACACTATCTGTTATTTTGATAAGACCAAAAATGAAAATGATTGGTTTTTAAAGTTGGATGACATTCGAGAAACTCAACTGGGTGAAACTTTTCTCAAAATAGAGAAGAAAACAAACACTAACTTTCCCCCTAATTTATAAAAATAAAAAGGAAAGCAATTATAAACTACAAGGGCGCTGGAGCAAACGAAATTTTGTTGAGGCTTTAATTGAAGATAAAAAGGGGAGTTCGGAGACTTTAGAGAAATTGATCGCATCTCTAAAAAGTCTTGACTATTGGGCAGAACAGCGCAATTTATTGATTCATGGAGCAAAGGGAATCTCTAAACAACGGATGGAAGATTTGCGCTCTGAAGATTTAGAAAATCCAAGGAATCAGAAGATTAAAGATACGGTTCGTGTTTCCTGTTTACCCACAGATATTATAGTACAAATGAGCCAAATTTATCGCCTTGTTGTTGAGTTGATGCCACTTTCTGGCTTTCAAAATGTACAAGATTATCTAACGGTGAATCAGGAAACGGGCGATCCGATTTAACCTTATTATCTTTACTCGGAATTTAAGGAGTGGGTTGGGCAAATTTTGGATCGCGAGCAATAATCTTGTGGGGGTCGGGCGATCGCTGAAACCCTTATTCTTTCGTTGAAACCCCCGGAAAGCCTTCTCTGTCTAAGTTTCAGCTATTCTTATTGGGGTATTATTGCAAATATATCTCAATAATTTGGGTGTTTGCTTGACCCCCACAAAATTGAGTGCTAGAGTACAGTCAGAGCAAGGGTTTCAACCCGGCACTCTTTAGACTTCTCTGAAAGTTAAACGTATGGAAACATCAATGATGGTTACTCCTGGGTTTCCGCCAGGCAAGACTTTAGACTTCTCTGAAAGTTAAACGTATGGAAACTGTCCATTCCTTGGGCACTGGTTTCTGCCCTTGCTCTGCTTTAGACTTCTCTGAAAGTTAAACGTATGGAAACGCCAGTAGTTTGGATCGCTATGGCAGTAGTTACCAGTACTACTTTAGACTTCTCTGAAAGTTAAACGTATGGAAACTACGGTATTTTCTAGCATCTGTTTAGATACTGTAAAGTTCTTTAGACTTCTCTGAAAGTTAAACGTATGGAAACCAACCTTTATCGCTGGTCCAGGCGGAAGGTGGAGAATCTTTAGACTTCTCTGAAAGTTAAACGTATGGAAACCGGACTATAGTTAGCCGATGCCATCTCCACAGGAGAGAAAACTTTAGACTTCTCTGAAAGTTAAACGTATGGAAACCTATTTATTTCGTAAATTTTAGCGGGGCAGACCCCGCTCTTTAGACTTCTCTGAAAGTTAAACGTATGGAAACCATGGGCTATAATTAGCCTTAGCCCATACGGTTACTTTAGACTTCTCTGAAAGTTAAACGTATGGAAACTAAAAGCATCTTTCGCAGAGAGATAACTATTGTAGCTTCCCACTTTAGACTTCTCTGAAAGTTAAACGTATGGAAACGGGTCATTTCCAAGCGATGCGACGATGATGTCATCCTTTAGACTTCTCTGAAAGTTAAACGTATGGAAACGATCAATGTTGTTAAAACAAAGTTCCGCAAGTTGGCTATCAGTCTTTAGACTTCTCTGAAAGTTAAACGTATGGAAACCTCGTAAACTTTTGCGGGGCATGACCCACTTCCCCGCATCTTTAGACTTCTCTGAAAGTTAAACATATGGAACCCCCACCAACCTCCCACTCAAAGGAGGAGGCCTAATTTTAAGACTTATTTGAAAGTTCAACCTATAGAGCAAATAACTTGAAAAAATACCCTCAACTTTTGGGTTATTTTGTTAGAATTAAATTCAGTTTCTTTCCATACGTTAGACTTGCTTAGAAGTCAAAGCGTTGCTGTTCTCAAATGGGTTTTAAACCACTCGATATTCAGCTTTGGGAACGAGCTTTTGCAAAATGCGCTGATGATTAACCGCATCATTTTGTGAACGAAAACGACCCACAACCAAACACTGATTATTAGTAACAGATTCTCGTTCTGAGGCGTTTGGCGATCGCACCAAACACCAGGGATGCAATCTTTCAAAAGCTGTCATTGCTCGTTCTCCTTACGCTTTGACCCCACGATAAGCCGAAGAATTTGCACAAAACAGGGCAGGCAACCCTTGACAAAATCAATTATTTGTGCAGCTCAACTGTTCTTTGAATTCAACAGGCAGATCGTCCCATCGTTCCCAGAGCAAATCCATCAGCGCCAAATGTCGAAGATCGGTTTGAGTCGGGCGGCGGTAACGTTTACCCCGTGCAAACCATCGCTTGACGGTTGAAATAGAGCGATCGCAAATTTCGGCAATTTGTTCGTAAGTCACATTCCACTTGGCATAGAAAGCTTGTGGAGATAGACCCAACTCGCAATGGCTATAACCCGAAAGCAAAGCAAGTTCACGCTCAGTTAGAAGCTTAGGTTTATTCATTCTGGCAAATCTCCAAGTCGCTTTCCCATCCGGTATCCACGCTGCACCATCGCGCCGAAGGACAATTAGGATCGAGTAAAATCACATAACACCACGACCATTGCATTCGTTCAGGAATGTAGCCATAAAAACGACCAATAACAATCCCGAAATCCGGTGGAATCAGATTATCCAAAGGAAACCAGCGCACCATTACTCCAAAGGAAAAAGTTGGAGGTTCGGCATCCAGAAAGAACGAAACAGAATCAGGAGATAACGGCAGTGTTAAGTTAACAGAAAGTACCTTTTCCACCACATCCGCTTTGTTTCTGCGTAAAGCATGACAGTAAGGCAATAACCAATCAGAAGAAAGCAAATTCGTTAAATGTTTAACTAACAAAGCGGTTAAAATTTTCAGGTCATCTGAGTCACATTCTCCTTGAGTAAGTTCAGCAAGTTTCTGGGTGAGTTCAAGAACATTAAAATCCTTGAGAGCTTTTAAATAGCCGGGGGGTTCTGAACGAAGGTAGTTCATAGGAAAACGCCAAGTGTTAAGGGGCATAAAGCTGAGATTTGTCTCAAAGCCCAAAAGAACGCTTTTCAGGGCGATACACACAGCACTTTTTTCCTTCTCTTTAGTGAGAATCTAACCCAATCACTTCAATGGATCGCAAAGCTGTATAATCCCAATAAAATCGCAGAGCCATTGATGCCGAAGAACTCCAAATCACCTTTCCATTTTGGTAATAACGATGAGTGCGAAGACTGGGGTATTTAGCACCAAAATTCTGAAGTAAATCAAAAGCTTTGCTGTATCGCTGCTGACTTTTTAAAGGTAGGGCTTTGAGTTGTTTGTAAGCCTTATAATTGAGAGTCAGAGAGTAAGTAACTAGCAATTAATTCAGAAGTTGCTTACTGTTATTTCTTTCTTTCTGGAACTAGGATTAAACAATTATAGCCGCATCATCAACGGCAAACTTAGGTTGAATACCCAGAATAATCACCTGAGTCCTACACTTTGCCGAAAGTGGATAAAACCGCAATTGATCGCAGTCAGAGTTGATGAGTTTTTTTAACCGTTGCTCCAACTTTTTGAATTGTGGAGGGGTAAGAACAGCCTCAAAAACTGATTTTTGAACCCTGATGCCATAAGCCTCCAATAGAGCCGAGACTTTAGTCCGTCGGCGATCCTCAACGATGTCGTAACAAATGAGGTAAAAAGTCACGATTTTAACAAGAAAGGACGGTATTCAAGGGTTTCGGTAATGGCGCGAACATATTCCTCAACTTGCCACGCCAAAGCACTCCGCAAACTCACTTGACCTGCATAAGCATGAAAAATCTGGGTTGCCATCAGAGATTCCCAGTTTTGAATAAAGGTGGCACGATAGGACTGACTCAACCCTCCGCGATCGCTAAACTTGGGCGCTTTTTTAAAAACCCACGCTTCGACAACCGGGCGAAACGGTTCCATCAAGTCACAGGGTAAAGGCAAATGGTTCTGACAGTGAAGGTGCAGTGTTCCAACTTCCGCACAACAGCCCGACGATCGCAGTAAAACATACAGTTCACCGGACAGCAAAGCATAAGCCAGTTCTAAAGTTGGCTCGAAATCTTTGACAGAAACCAGAACAGAGCGAAGGGCTTTTTGATAACGCTGGAACACTTTAACTTGCCAGGTTTGTAAGGCAAGCCAACTATTCAAACCGGGCAGAACCTCAAGTTGCTGTTCGAGACATCCTCCAATGCCAGAGTATCCTAAGCTTTGTAGAACTTTAGTCGCGTTGTACCACCGTCCCGGTAAAAGTGAATGAATGAAAGCGATGCGGAAGTTGCGATCGCTATTGCGCTCCTGTTGTAGGACTGTATAGAAGGGTGTTTCCTGGGGGGTAATTTGAGCGGTGATATGACCGTTATCGCCGATAAAACTGAGCCGGATGCGGTAACGATAGATCGCCGCGATCGCACTCCGCCCCAGCGTACAGCCTTCAAAAGCGATGATCTGTTGGGTGGTGTCGATGGAGTGGCGAGATTGAATCCGATCATTGTAAACGATCGCAAAGTCTCGCAGATCCGCTTCCAAATAGGATTGCGGTTCGGTGAGGTAAATCGCAGTCATGTTGGCTTTCTCCGAAGTTCCATGACTGTATTGAACCGAAACTGATTTTGCGCTCGAATCTGAGATCCAACAAAAATTGGGGAGATTTTTTGGCGTTGGGATAGCAGTTCAGATAGAAGTTGTAAAAAAATAACTCAAGTGCGAACACAAAAATCCGTTTGATTAACTGGATACTGTCGTTGTTCAACTCAAAGAATGTGGTTTTTTTCGATGCTCAACTCCCAATGGAAGATGCTTTGTTGGCGGCATGTTATCAAGTCCGCACTCGCAGCAAAACAGCCGGGATTGATGGCATCTCTGTCGAATTATTTGCTCATTTTCTAGACGAATAACTCAAACGACTCGCCCACCAGCTTCAGCAAGATATCTATCATCCTTTACCCGCTTTGGGGTTTTATCGAGTTAAAAAAAGTGGTGGTCATCGGCTTATTGGGATTCCAACTGTGCGCGATCGCATTGTCCAACGCTTGCTGTTGCGATCGCTTTATCCGATCTTAGAAGAAACGTTTCAAGACTGCTCTTTTGCTTATCGTCCAGGAGTCGGAGTGAAACACGCGATCGAACGGGTTGCCGAGGTGTATTCCTCCCAAACATGGACAATCAAAGCAGATATCTCGCAGTTTTTTGATAGCCTTTGTCGAACATTGCTGCTGTCTCAGTTGGAGGAACTGTCAGTCGATCAAACGGTGGTGCGTTATATCAAAGGGCAGTTAGAGGCGGGTATTGTTGTCGGGGGAATGCCTATCCTGTCGGGTCGTGGGGTTTTACAAGGTGGCATTTTGTCGGGTGCTTTGGCGAATTTGTATTTGAGTGAATTTGACCGACGCTGTTTGGATGCAGGAGCCTACCTGACCCGTTATGGAGATGATTTTGTCATTGTAGCGAGAAGCCTATTAGAAGCAACACGCTTTTTGAACTTAATCGAAGATTGGCTATCAGATATTTATCTAACCCTGCAACCGGAGAAAACTCACATTTTTGCCCCAGGTGAGGAGTTTGTCTTTCTTGGTTATGGCTTTCAAGCTGGAGAAATTATTACCCCAGAGTACAAGCAACCCCGACGAAATCACAACAAGAAAGCGGTTTCTGTAGCTTCTCGTCCTCCCTTTGCTTGCTCGATTGTTACCCCAACCCGCAAGTCTTTATCAACTCGAAATTTTCTGGATTCTTGGAGGGAAGGTATGACAACACTTTATGTTACGGATCAGGGTGCTTATGTCAAGGTGAAACATCAGCAATTTCAGGTTTTGCTCGGCAATGATCTGAAAGTGTCTATTCCCGTCAATGTCGTAGACTATATTATCCTCTTTGGCTGTTGTAATTTGTCGCACGGTGCGATTGGTTTGGCTTTGCGTCGTCGCATTCCCATTTTGTTTTTGTCTGATCAAGGTCGTTACTTTGGTCGCCTGCAAACCGATGGGATGACACGGGTAGACTACCTCAGCCGACAAGTCCATTGTGCTGAAGATGAAACCTTTGTGCTGCGTCAGGCTAAAGTGATTGTTGCCGGAAAACTGCACAACTGTCGGATTTTACTGCGTCGTCTCAACCGCGATCGCCAAATTTCTCAAGTGATTGAAGCGATTGAAGAATTGGGAGTCTGGCAAGAAAAAATTGCTGAGGTGGAGTTGCTCGAATCTCTATTGGGTTACGAAGGCTTCGGAACTCGCATCTATTTTCAGGCTTTGCGGGCATTGGTACAACCTCCGTTCACCTTTGAACACCGTACCCGTCGCCCTCCAACTGATCCAGTGAATAGTTTGTTGAGTCTGGGTTATACTCTACTCCATCAAAATATTCACTCGTTAATTCTGGCGGTGGGTTTACATCCCCATTACGGCAATCTTCATGTTCCTCGTAGCAACCATCCGGCGTTGGTGTCGGATTTGATTGAGGAGTTTCGCGCCCCGGTGGTGGATTCTCTCGTTATCTATCTGGTGAATTCGGGAATTTTTACCCCGGAAGATTTTACCCCAAGTGACGAACGGGGTGGGGTTTATATTTATTCCGATGCTCTCAAGAAATATCTGAAGCATTGGCACGATAAGCTTTCTTTGAAAACCACTCATCCCCATACGGGTTACAAGGTTAGTTATTATCGGTGTTTGGAGTTGCAGGTTTGGGAGTATATTTCTTGCCTGATGGGAGAGCGGGAAGTCTATCGGCCCATGCTAACAAAGATGTAAGGTAAATATCATTGTGGGGGTTGAAGAATCGCTGAAACCCTGATGATTTCGTTGACCCACACAAAGCTCAGTCAGAGTAAAGGTTTGAGCCATTTTTTCTGGGGTCTTATTGCAAATATGTCTCAATAATTTGGGTGTTTGCTTGACCCCCACAAATTTGAGTGCTAGAGTACAGTCAGAGCAAGGGTTTCAACTCGGCACTCTTTAAACTTCTTTGAAAGTTAAACGTATGGAAACTGGTATGATTTGCGCTTCTGAACAAGCAGTAATTGTTCAAGCTTTAAACTTCTTTGAAAGTTAAACGTATGGAAACCAACATTACCGCTGGTATTGACAGACGATTGACCAGCCTTTAAACTTCTTTGACAGTTAAACGTATGGAAACGCAGTATTTTTTGGTCGGATCGCCGACCTTTTCTACTTTAAACTTCTTTGAAAGTTAAACGTATGGAAACTCATAAGAACAAGGTTTTTTGTCGGAATCGACAATGGCTTTAAACTTCTTTGAAAGTTAAACGTATGGAAACCAAAGCACGGACTATAATTAGCCGATGCTTGTACATAAGCCTTTAAACTTCTTTGAAAGTTAAACGTATGAAAACGAGTTGACTGAAATCAATGAAAATGATTTATTTTAACTGTAAATCTGAAGCATCAATTTCAAGCCATAGAGTTTTGAGATTGGCATAACGCGATCGCAAAACTTCAATATAACAATCCCAAAGAGACTGCTGACCTGTGCGATCGCAAATGGATTTCAGGTTTTGTAAAAATTCAATCGCTTTTCAATAGGAGCGGCGATTGCGTTGGGCAATATACTTTTCTATTTTTTCTTGATAGTCTCGAAAAATTTCATCAAAATCCTGTTCCTCCAGAGGAGATTGTTTAAGTTTCTCCCGTCGCTCCAATAACTGTTTAATTTTCTGTCTGCCCCAAAGTGATTGGTTCAGCCCTTTCAAGGTTGTTAAAATACTCTCCCACTGTGTCGCTGGGGTGTTTAGTAAGACCGTCTCAACCCCATCAGCATACCCAATTGCACCTATTTCAAGGTCTTTGCAATAAGCTTCCAAAAGAGTCTTAACCCAAAGATTTTGCACCGATTCTGAAATACTTTGATCTGTTAAACACTCTGCCAGTTCAACAACCAATATTGCTGAAAACCGACAGAGTTCACCGTTGTAGTCGAGAGCCTGTCGTTCGGCATCATAGCCCCGTGTTAGTTCTCCGAGAAGGAGTTGATAAAGTAGTCCGGCATTGAAAAGATCGCCCGCTTTGAGAAAAAATTGGGCATTGTTAACAATGGGTTGTAGTGCTTCGAGAATGGCTTGACTCGTTGGTAAGAGGAGAGCAGTAGTAATCAGCGAACGAGGAAGAAAAGAGCCGCCCACAAGAGACAATAATATTGGATCTCGCTCTAGCATGATTTCAATGAGATCGATCAGTTCAGGTTTGCTATAATTGTCGAGTCTTTCTCTCAACGTGGGTAAGACTTGAAAAAGTTTGGAACTGTTCAAGGGCTGCTGTGGCAAGTTGGAGAGCTTCATCGGGTTTGTGGTAACGCCAGACGTTCGCTAAGTTGCCCAGAAGTATCGCACCGCTTTGAGTCAATTTTGCCAAGTCCTGACTATCTTCAAGCATATTTAAAGCTTGACGATAATAGGTGATGGCTTCTTTCCATCGTCCCCGACTTTTCTCTACATTGCCCAAACCTGTTAGTGCCATCCACTCTCCTTGGCGATCGCCGAGTTTTTTAGAGAGTTCCAAGTGTTGCTGATGATAGTGGGTTGCTTTGTCTAACTCTCCTCTGGAATCAGCAATATTTCCCAAGCCATTGTAGCAAACGGTATCGATTGGGAAATCTATTTTGGAGAGTAACGCATTGTAGAGATTTTCTTGTTCGGCATAATAGCCCCATAGTCCCAGTTGATGGTGCAGTTCTTCATCACTTTGAGGCTCTGGAGCTACCATTAAAATTAATACGGCACCTTGCCAGTCTTCAACATCACATAAATGGGTGAATGCTTGTCAATAATGTTGCACTTTTTCAAGGGTAAGAGCATTTTCTGAAGGCTGAATTTCGTGACACAAAAAATACTCTACTGCTGTGTAGACATTTAATTGTTATAGCCGAACTGCGGTGATATCGATAGCAAGGTTTTGCCAAAGCATAGATTTCTATCGGTGAAAATTTTTAAAGTAATCCGGTAAAAAGTCATGTTTTTCAATTTGACCTTTTACCGTGGGAAAACTTAATGATAATTATCTTCCTTTCTCGCCTTTTTATGACTAACAATATAGACTCCCCAGGGCAGACGAACTCCTGTTAGAGTGGTGAACTTGAACTGAGCGTGTTCCGGGTTAGCAATATCCAAATCTGCCCAACTCAAATTTGTATTTTGTAAGTTCGTCTGTGCTAAATTTGTAACACTGAGATTCGCCCAACTCAAATCGGCATCCCTGAGATTAGCATAACTTAAATTCGCCCGTTCTAAATCAGCTTGACTCAAGTTCGCACCCAGCAAATTAGCTTTGTAAAAATTACATCCTAAAGCAGTTGCTCCCTGTAAATCAACCTGATATAACTCGGCACTCGCAAAGTTGGCATTTTCAAGACAGGTTAAACTGAAATTGGCGCAACTCAAGTTAGCATTCGCACAATTCGCTCCCGTCAAATTAGCTTTAAAAAGGTTAACTCCCTCTAAGTTAGCTTTGTAAAGTACAGCAGCAAGTCTATTTCACACAAACTCATCCCCTGCAAGTTAATTTGGGTCAAGTTGGTATAACTGAAATATCGCCGCCCTTCCGCATATTCTGCTTTCAACTTTTGAGTGGAAATGGCTTCACCGTTATTTACGAATTTTGGGGATTGAGTCATGGTTTTATCCTCCTTTTTGAGTCTGTTTAGAATTGATTTTTACTGAAATTGTCTGATTATTTACGAGTCTTTGTGAAAGGGCTTAGGCAGTTGAAACCGAGTTCCCCCGGCGATTTTATGCTGCAAAGCCTGTTGAACAAAGTTCCCTAACAAATCCCCTAAACCTGGTGCATTTTCCAAGTATTTGTGGAGTCTTCGGAGATTTGGGCTGTTGAGATGATGGTCTGGAAATTCCCCAGGGAGTCCTCCGATTTGGACTTGTTGAGCGATGTACTGGCGGATATAATTAAGATCATTTATCCATTTGCGAAGGGTTTCTGCTTGACTATCTTCTGTGCGGCGTATCCATTTCTGCCAAAAGTATGAAGGTTCATAGACATAGTATTGAGTAATATAGATTAGGTATTCTACTCATTGTAGAAATGGCTGAATTTTTCCCGAATTTGCCCTCTTAATTATTGTTGTTTTTCTGGGATTAAACTCTCATAATTCATCGCATCAGTCAACTGATTGATCGTTAAATGAATGATTTGAGCGGATTGGCGAATATCAGCTTGTGCTGCTTTTAAATTCTCGACTAAAACCTCACAGTGTTGGGTCATTAATAACTGTCCATCTTGTGTATTTTCGACCTCGTAGACTTGATTGAGGTATTGAACTAATTCTGGGTAATCAATTCTTCCGGTTTTTTTTATTTCATCTATCCATAAGCTGAGTAGCCGCATTTTATAGGAGGAATTTTGAGGATTTTCTGCCAGAACTGAAACCGAATGTAAGGGGGATACTTTATTGGTGTTGAACTGCGAGGAACCGTTGGAGGAAATGGAGTCTTGTCTGTTCATGGTTAAATCTCCAGCTATTTTTTGAAGTGAGGTGAATTGAGGGACAGAGGTTAGGGAAAAACGCCTTGAATGCCAGGGGTTTAATCGTTGAATTCTGCTTCTGAGTTCATCAGTTCTTGTAGTTCTTGGCGTCTGCTTTCTAGCCAGATGTTTCGTTGCAGTTCAACGGTTTCACTAAAGGATTGGCGAGTATCTTTGCGAAGACTGAGGGCGATAGTCATCCCGCAAGCGGGCCCACTGGTGATGATGGAGACTAACAGGGAGAACAGGTGAAAGCCTAAGCTAGACCAATCTCCCTGAATTAATTTGCTGCGAAAGTTGATAATAGCCAGCCGAGTGGCTTCGATGCCGGAGCGGAGTTCACCGTCGGGGGTAAAATGTTCCTGGTAGACTTGGGGCTTGTGTTGTTGGAGGAATGCCAAGTCGTTCCCCATCTTCACCCGGATAGCGAGGCTTTCTTCCAGTTCCTGTTTGGCGGTTTCATAGTTTTGGTGAGCTTGTTGACCGAGTCGAGAAGCTTTCGGACAGAGGGGTAATTCTTCCAGGGGTACTGTTGCCCAGTTGGTGTTCTGTTGTTCCCAGGTTCCGTACACTTGCACGAATAGGGATTGTCTGCGGGGGTGATATGGATGCAGTCGGTTGAGTTCTTTTTCCCCTTGTTCGCATCGGGTTAAAGCGTCTTTGTATTGAGGGCTGTCTAGTTGTTTGAGGCTTTCTACCTGGTTGATTCTTTCTGCTAATAATTCTTGGGCTTTGAGTTGACTTAAACCGGATGGGTTGAGTAAGAGTTCGGTTCCCGCTGCGGCGATTAGTGATAGAATTGTATTAATGGATATCATGCCTGCGATCGCCCAATTTGACCAAGAACGACCATAGGGTTTTCGAGCAGAAACGGCGGTAGCTGCACCGTTCGTGTATTTGAGAAGCAAACCATTGACCAGTAGCGTGACCGGAACTCCTAGAACACTTAAGTCTCTGAAAGCATAGTACAGCAGTGGAAAGCTAGTTGCCGCATTAATCACACTGCTAAGGGTCACTAAACAAGCCGTGCGTTCGCTATCTTTTTCTAAGTTATTGGAGACAATAGCCCGACCCCGAAAGTCTTTGGGGTTAGCAATGACTAATCCCTGGAGTTGCTTAATCAGGTTTCGGAGTTTTTTAGGCTTCTTCTGGCTTGGGCTAGGGTTTTTCGCTTTCTCTACTAACTCAGCATACTTGCCGCTTTCCTGAATGTACAGGATCAAGTCTTCTACTGTTGGTTTTTTTGGGGCTGGAAGTCTGCCGATTGGCTTTCGGAAGGTCAGAATTGCGGTAGTTCATTGGTTTTTCCTGTTGGCTTTTGCAGCCCTGGGCTGACTTCGGTTTGAACTAAAGTCCGGGCTAAAAAGAAAGTGCCAAAACTTACAGGTTTAACCAGTTATTGGGTTGTCCTTATGAACTTATCTTCACTTTAACACAATTTGGGGCTTTGTCAACAGGTCTATTCTATTAATAGGGGTCGAGATAGACCTCACGGTCTACCCCTCCCATTCAGCAGCAGAACCGTACATGAGACTTTCACCTCATACGGCTCCTAATTTGACCGTCTCCTTGTTAAGAGTACAGCATCATCTCTTCATCAAGAGCTGTTTTATCATCGCGGGTGTGGCGGTGTAATAATTGAAGATTTTTGTATTCATCCTTTCCGCCATGGCTTCTAGGTACAATGTGGTCTACTTCAATTAAATCTGATGGGGTAAAGAATTGCCCACACCAGGTGCACTTGCCTTTTTGTTTTTTGAGTAGTTTTGCTACCCTATTTGGCGTATCGATTGCTTGTCCTTTCCTGGTTACCCAGTAAGTCCAATTTCCGTCGTATGGCGTTGCGTCTGGGCGAATTAAGGTGTGTCTGACAATCGGAGTCCAGTTATGTTTCCATAATTGGTGTCCATCATTGGTCTGGAATAACCAAGATTCATGCCTTTCTTTCCCATTGCTAAGTTTAACCGTTCCATGTCTGAAATAGTTTTCTAGCTTTTTGTAATTCGCCTCTCCGCATCTTGAATTTGTCGATGCCCTTAACATTAACCAGATTATGAAGTCTAGCTTAGTGAAGGTCTCTGTCGAGACTACCGCTGAATAATAGTTTGACCATCCCCGAATCATCGGGTTTAGCTGTTTAATCAGGGCTGATTGAGGTGTGGTTTTATTTCGTTTAATTACACCTTTTATCACTTCTGTGTGGGCTTTAACTGCTTTTTGGCTGGGTTTTATGTGGGTCTTATGTCCGATTGGTCGGCTCATGAGACTCCCGGTTTTTCCAGACTTGTATTTTCCTACTGGGTATTGCCTGATATTGAATCCGAGAAAATCAAACCCCGGTTTTTCTATTTTGCCATTATACTCAATGGTTTTGAGTGTGTGGCAGATTCGAGTCTTTTCGGGTTTAATCTCTAATCCTACAGGTTTTAACCATTCGGTTATAGCAGTTTTGCACTGTTCAATGATTTCTAAGTCTTTTGAAATAACAACGAAATCATCGGCATATCGTATTAGGTTGGCTTGTATGGCTGTTCCTTTATTTGGATACAGGTTTTTGATTAATCTTTCCATTCCCAACAGTGCGATGTTGGCAAGAAGTGGACTTATTACCCCTCCTTGAGGTGTCCCTGTTTCTGTATCCTCAAGTACACCGTTATCTAGCACACCTCCTTTGAGCCATTGTTTCAGGTCTCTTTTTAGGCGGCTTGGACAATGAATTTTGGACAATAGGTAATCATGGTTCACGGTAAGAGCATTTTGCTATATCAGCATCAAGGACATAGTATTGTCCCTTATTTATGGCAATATAAATTCTGCTGATTGCGTCATGGGCAGACCGTCCAGGATGGAACCCGTAGCTTGTGCCTTCAAATCTCGATTCCCATTCAGGTTCGAGAGCCGACTTAACCAAGGCTTGCCTTGCTCTATCTTGGATTGTGGGTATTCCTATTCCAGCTTTTTTCATCCCTACCAGGTTTTGGAATCCAAACCCGTCGCAGTGGTTTTGCTTTGAGGTTTCCCTTAATGTTCTTGACCAGTTCAAACCTTTGTCTTGGAGAGATTACTCTTACTCCATCAACACCGGCTGTCTTCTTGCCTTGACCCGCTTGGGGGGCGGGTTTATTAAGCTGACTGTTGGGAAGCATGGCTGACCGTGGAACCCGCCCCTACAGCCGCACTGCTAGGAGCCGGGCATAATATGACTTCACCAATAGACGTTGCCACCTTCGTGCCTTTGCGTCTTGTCCCGATTTAGCTGCTTGAAATATACTCTTTTGGAGCTTGAAAACTCTCCGTTGAACCTTAGTCCATGGGATTGCCTTCCATGCGTTGTTCGTAGTCTTGATTGGTTTTGGTTTCCCAAATCCTTTCTTTAAACTCGCTATCGCCATTTGTACACCTACTAGGCTCTATTTCTTTACAATCAAACCGTGACCTGTTAGCATATCCCTGCCATTACAACAGGGCGTTGGCTTTTGGTCACATCTCACCCCCTAATAGGCTTGCGCTTACACTTTCACTACTGACTTTCTCGACCAGATTGTCAGAGCCTAAAAGGGGTTAAAACGTTCCATTTATATGGGCATTCCATCTTGAGATTTGTCCTATCCACCGGGGTACTTTAAAGGTCTGTGTAGGTAGTAAAAAAAGACCCCTACTTTTCCCCTTACTCTTTTGAATGCAGCGTATCAACCTATTTCGCTACTTAATCCTTACGATGGTTCAATCCGGACATTTGGTTTCCCTAATCATGGATGGTTGGCAGTGGTCGCGTCTGGTAGTAGGTTCTACTTCACGCCTTCCGTTCCCCGCTTCAATCCTGGGGTTATGATTCCCAAAACTGGGGGTGGCTATCGCCATTACCCTCATCTCCATTCCATTTATTCCTGTTCGGTTTCCCGATTTCTTTCCGGTTCGGTTTTCCGTCCCTTCAATTATTAAGAAATGTAAATAATTATTACGGAGTGTGTTGACCTTGGGTTCCCTGCCTTATTTGTATATTTCTATACAAATGTTGGGACATATAAACAGTTATGGGGATGGTCAGGAGTGCGCTCCTTATATTCAACCAAGGGGTTGAAATACCCATCAGGCGGTTATTTCGGGTATTGCAACCCTATTTCATGCCTGAACGTCTCGCACTTTTTCTCAAGGTTATAGCACAAGACAGAACAGTTAGGACGTATAATGGCAAGGATATCTACAGAAGACCCAAAAAGCCAGCCCCCTACAGTTACGACCTTAGACAAAAAGTTATTAATGCAATTGAACTAGACGGTATGCCCAAAACAGAAGCCAGTCAAGTTTTCCATGTCAGCCGGAACACCATCAATCTCTGGCTGCAAAGAAAAGAACACACCGGCGACTTCCTCCCTAAACCTAATCGCCCACCTGGTCATAGCCACCAAATTACCGACTGGCACAAATTCAAGGCTTTTGCCCAAGAGCATGGCCACAAAACCTCCGCTCAGATGGCTGAACTTTGGGATGACGACATCTCTCCTCGCACCATATCCAGAGCCTTGAAGAAAATTGGCTTCACCAGAAAAAAAACTTACGGCTACCAAGAACGTGATGAGCAACAGCGAGAGGAGTTTATTGCTCAGATTGAACATATGGAGCCGGAAGGGTTGGTTTACCTCGATGAAGCTGGCATGAATAGTCAAGACTCGGATTATCCTTATGGTTATAGCACTAGTCAATACGGTTAGGACGCAGCTTTTAGAGCGGAATCCATGGCATCATCGAGAGAATCAAACTGCTCACGTGCAATGGCGAATGCGGGCTTTCAACCACGACCAACATTTCTCTATCTTGTTGAGGTCTGGCGAATAAGGCGGAAGATAGAGTAAACGGCATTGAGCTGCCTCCACCAGTTCAGCCTGCCGCCCCCCTTTATGAAACGTTGCATTGTCCAGTACTAGAGTTTGACCTGGCTTCAATGTTGGAATTAAGATGAACTCCAACCACAACTCAAACACTGTCCGATTACAACAACCCTCAAAGCGATCGGGGGCTAAGAGTTGTTGATGACACCATGCGGCTATATAGCTCACCCTGCCCTGCCTCTTCCCTGATTTGAGGGCATCGAAGCGTTGTCCTTCCTGGCAGTAACCATAAGGATAATCCGAGTCTTGACTATTCATGCCAGCTTCATCGAGGTAAACCAACCCTTCCGGCTCCATATGTTCAATCTGAGCAATAAACTCCTCTCGCTGTTGCTCATCACGTTCTTGGTAGCCGTAAGTTTTTTTTCTGGTGAAGCCAATTTTCTTCAAGGCTCTGGATATGGTGCGAGGAGAGATGTCGTCATCCCAAAGTTCAGCCATCTGAGCGGAGGTTTTGTGGCCATGCTCTTGGGCAAAAGCCTTGAATTTGTGCCAGTCGGTAATTTGGTGGCTATGACCAGGTGGGCGATTAGGTTTAGGGAGGAAGTCGCCGGTGTGTTCTTTTCTTTGCAGCCAGAGATTGATGGTGTTCCGGCTGACATGGAAAACTTGACTGGCTTCTGTTTTGGGCATACCGTCTAGTTCAATTGCATTAATAACTTTTTGTCTAAGGTCGTAACTGTAGGGGGCTGGCTTTTTGGGTCTTCTGTAGATATCCTTGCCATTATACGTCCTAACTGTTCTATCTTGTGCTATACAAAGCAGGGGGTCGTAACCCTGTTCCCATGACAAAGGGGTGTCCACATCAGGAGCCGTATGAGGTGAAAGTCTCAAGTACGGTTTTGAATGGGAGTTGGGGAGGGTGACTTCCCTTTCGACCCCTACCCCTTGGAGGGAGTAGGATATGACTGAAAGCCAATGCCTAACTGTAATGGTTAGGATATGCCCACTAGTCAAGGTATGGACATAGATACTGCGGCGATTAAGAGTATTATGACGAGAGCGAGTTTAAAGACTACGTGGTTGTATACAGCTCCAAAAGTCGAAGTACGAAAGCAGGGGGTAGTAACTCTGTTCCTACGAAAAAGGGTGTCCATATCAGGAGCCGTGTGCTGGGAAACTCGCAAGCACGGTTTTGAAGTGGAGCTCGGGAAGGTGACTTCCTGTTCGACCATAACTCAAATTACTATTCAGGGGTCGTCTCATCTGAGACCTTCAATAAGTTAGACCATATAATCTGGCAAATGTTACGGGCATGGAGAATCTCAAGATGCGGAAAGGCAAATCCTAAAGAACTGAGTAACTATTGTAGACCGGAAACGGTTAAACTCAGCGATGATAGAGAAAGGCATGAAACTTGGTTATTCTGTACCAAGGATGGACATAGACTATGGAAGCATAGCTACACTCCGATTGTCAGACATACCCTGATACGCCCTGAAGCAACACTTTATGACGGAAACTGGACTTACTGGGCAACCAGAAAAGGTCAAGCAATTGATACGCCAAACAGGGTAGCAAAACTACTCAAAAAGCAAAAAGGCCTATGCGCCTGGTGTGGGCAATACTTTACCCCATCAGATTTAGTTGAAGTAGACCACATTGTACCTCGAAGCCACGGCGGAAAGGATGAATACAAGAATCTTCAACTATTGCACCGCCACACCCGCGATGATAAGACGGCACTTGACAACGTCAACGCTGCATTCTTAACAATGGAGCAGTCTGCGCGTGCGTCACATCAGGAAGTTTTTCGTGTCTATGCCAATTATCTGGATGTGGAAGCACCACTAGAGCCGTATGAGGTGAAAGTCTCAAGTACGGTTTTGAATGGGAGGGGGAGATGGTAACATCTCTCTCGATCCCTACTTGTTTGTCTAACAATTTTAACTCTGATCAGCCCTAGTCCGGGTTAATGGAACTTAACCTAGTATGATGATCTATTTTTCTCGATAAAATGCTGTTAGAGGTGATTATTTAAAATGATGAAAGTTGATCGGATGGAATCAAGCCATGCTGGTGGGCATATCAGTAAAATGGCTATCTTTCTGGCCATTTTGGCGGGAACAATGGCTTTAACTAACCCCAGTCGCCAAGACTATCTCGAATATGCCTCGGTGAAGTTATCCCAAGAAGCGAAAAACAACCTATGTAATGAGGCGGAAGTTCCGGCTATTCTCCGAGGTTTTTCTAATATGATTGTAGACACCTGCAATACTTTGGTAACTTCTCAACGGGTTACAATTAGGGCTTTTATTGACAATTCTACTCACCGACAAAATGCGATGTTTTTTAGCATTTACACATCGGAAGTGTTGAATAATCGCTATAGAACTCTGGCTCTGTTTGGTAATTTTATCACATTTTCAGCGGAAAAAATGCCGGAAAATTCCGTAGAATAATCGGAACCAGCCAAATTGTATTCTGAGCGAAAAAGCGCCCTCCCATAAGGGCGGGTGCTAGGTCAGCCCCAGGAAACAGGACAAGACTCTTGCACCCGCAGCCAATGTTGGTTGAGGGTAGAATGGGTTTGCGATCGCTTTCGGTGGTATGGACAGTTACAAAAAAAGATACAATGTTGAGATGGCGATTGTGGTTTGTTGAGTGGACAAAAGCCAACATTGACAATTAGCCAGCCGTTGGCGCGATCAAGATACAAAGGCAACCCAGAAATTATGACTGTCAGAGTTCGTTTGGCTCCTAGCCCTACAGGTAATCTACACATTGGTACAGCCAGAACCGCTGTATTTAACTGGCTTTTCGCCCGAAATCAGGGCGGTGAGTTTATAGTACGCATTGAAGATACAGATCAAGAGCGATCGCGTCCTGAATTTACCCAAAATATTTTGGATGGACTAACTTGGTTGGGCCTAAATTGGGATGAGGGGCCGTTTTTTCAGTCGGAGCGCCTGGATTTGTACCGGGAAGCTATCCGTAAACTCCTAGATGCGGGTTTGGCTTACCGTTGCTATTGTACCCCGGAAGAACTTGAGGAAATGCGATCGGCTCAAAAAGCTAAAAATCAAGCTCCTCGCTATGATAACCGCCACCGCGACCTAACCGCAGCACAAAGGGCGGCTTTGGAAGCTGAAGGCCGCAGTGCCGTGATTCGCTTTAAAATAGACGACAACCGAGAAATTAGATGGAATGATTTGGTCAGGGGTTCGGTAGTCTGGAAAGGCTCCGACTTGGGGGGAGATATGGTCATTGCTAGGGCTTCCAGTAGCAATGCAATCGGTCAGCCTCTCTATAATTTGGCGGTGGTGGTCGATGATATTGATATGCAGATCACCCATGTAATTCGCGGTGAAGACCATATCGCTAATACTGCCAAACAGATACTACTCTACGAAGCCTTCGGGGGAAGGGTTCCAGAATTCGCCCACACTCCTTTGATTTTGAATCCTGATGGCCGTAAACTATCTAAGCGGGACGGGGTGACTTCTATCTCAGATTTCCAAAATTTGGGTTACACAGCCCCCGCCTTGGCTAATTATATGACACTATTGGGTTGGACTCCCACTGATTCGACTCAGGAAATCTTTACCCTAGAACAGGCGGCGAAAAACTTTGGTTTTGATAGAGTCAATAAGGCGGGGGCAAAATTTGACTGGGATAAGCTCGATTGGTTGAATGGTCAGTATATCCATAATCTGCCAGTGTCGGAGTTGACAGATATGTTGATTCCCTATTGGGAAGAGGCCGGTTATGACTTTGAACCACAGAGCGATCGCCTTTGGTTGGAACAGTTAACAACCCTCATTGGTCCTAGTCTTACCCGTCTCAAAGATGCAGTAGATATGGCGGCGATGTTCTTTCCCTCCAGTGTCAGTTTAGATGAAGAAGCCCAGCAGCAGTTGCAACAAGAGGGAGCCCAAACCGTCTTGGCAGCTATCAAGGATAAACTCGAATCTGAGCCAACACTGACAGCAGATACCGTCAAGGATATGATCAAAGCTGTTACCAAAGAGACGAAACTTAAAAAAGGGCTGATCATGCGATCGCTCAGAGCAGCTCTCACTGGGGCTGTTCATGGCCCGGATTTAGTTGAGTCCTGGCTGCTTCTTCATCAGCGAGGAACTGATCTAACTCGCTTGCAAAACATATTAGATCGTTAATTGTTATTGAGGCTGAATGCTATGGCGGATAGCTCTAAATCCAAACCACAAGACGATAAAACTCCCATTGAGGATAAAAAGTCTGCTACTAAAGCAGATACTACTCCAGCTAAATCCTCTACTCCCAAAGATCACGAACCTGTAGTTGAGGCTAAACCTGCTGCTAAAACCCCAGAACCCAAACCAGAACCCAAACCGGAACCTGTGGCTGCTAAAACCCCAGAACCGAAACCAGAACCCAAACCGGAACCCAAACCAGAACCTGTGGCTGCTAAACCCCCAGAACCCAAAGCCGAACCGAAACCAGAACCCAAAGCCGAACCGAAACCAGAACCTGTGGCTGCTAAACCCCCAGAACCCAAACCAGAACCCAAAGCCGAACCGAAACCAGAACCTGTGGCTGCTAAACCCCCAGAACCGAAACCGGAACCAAAACCGGAACCAAAACCGGAACCAAAACCGGAACCTGTAGCCGCTGCTCAACCTGCTGCTATAACTACCGAACCCACACTTGAGGGGGGTGTAGATATGCCGGAAGTAGATGTGACAGCGATTAAAGAAAAGGTCCTGGACTTTTTCTCGAATTTACCAGAAAACTTTAGTAAGTTTTTCAGTGAATACTACCGTCCGCTAACAACTGTAATTCTGATTATTGTGTTGTTTGTAACCCTGCGGGTGTTAGTTGGGGTGATTGATATTATTAATCAAATCCCCCTAGTTAAACCCAGTTTAGAAATGGTGGGAATTGGATTCTCTGGATGGTTTGTCTATCGCTATTTACTGCGGAGCGAAACTCGTGAAGAACTGGTTAATAAGTGGCGCGAGTTTAAGAAAGATGTGTTTGGGGAAAATTAATACTGTTTAGAGTGACTATTTATCAGGATAATTATTGCTAAAAAAATATTGGCATTTATTTACTGGTAAAAATGTTAATTGCAGCTCTAATTACACAACGTCAAACATGGTAAATCTCAAGTCCGGTTAATCAGTCAATAACACCTAGCTAAAACGGACTTGATACAACTAGAAGTTAGGTAACTTCCGTATATTATGATTCCCCTGTCTTCAACATAAGACAGGGGATTGTTGTAATCGGGATAGCTATTAATCAGCTATTATTCATGATTCTGTAAGTCTCAAATAGCGCTACCAGACCTTCCCCAGGGCCATAGGGATGATAGCCGGATAATTAAAAGCTAATTATAACTATAATATAGTTATCTCAAATTGTGTGATATAAGGAGACAGACTGATGGAAATTGAGCCAACCAAAAGCATGATATTTAGCTCAATGGTGGCAGTTGTTGGGTTATTTGTCAATAGTTCAGGGGTGGCTTATTCTCAGGGTTCTAACCCAACCTTAATGTTTGAAAACGTGACGCTATCACCGAATTTTGAACCAGATCCAATGATTCTTAGGGGACTGAGTGGGGGTCCGGTGAGGAGTCAAGATATTGCGGGTAGAGAGGAAACGCCAACGGGTTCCTGTATCGGTTATGTGGATCAAAAGCCAGACCATACCCTGGTTTTAACTGAGTTTTTTAACCATCTGAGTCTGACGGTTAAAAGCAATGAAGACACGGTAATTGTGGTTAGGGGACCAGGGGGGAGTTGGTGTAATGATGACTTAATTGGTATGAACCCAGGAATTATCGGTCAGTGGTTATCTGGTAGGTATGAAATTTGGGTGGGTTCCTATGAACCTAATAGCTATCACCCATATATAATTGAAATTACTGCTAGGAGGTCTTCTGAGAATTGATCATGATGACCATTGACGCAGTGGATTGATTGGCGATATAGTATCTAATTTTAAGGACCACCGGAACCGGGGTAAAATTCGGATGCGGGTTTAATTTCGGTAACAATAGGTCGCGGATAGGTTCCTGATATTTGCAGTTGATGTTTGGATTTTCTGGCGATTTGTTCCTGTTGGGAATTATGATAAAAAATTGCTGATCGGTATTGTTCACCTCGGTCAGGACCTTGGCGGTTTAGGGAGGTGGGGTCATGAATTTGCCAAAAGACTTCTAATAGTTGTTCGTAGGAAACTAGATCACGATTATATTGAAGCTGTACCACTTCTGCATGACCTGTAATTCTGGCGGCTACATCTAAATAAGATGGGTGGGGAAAATGTCCCCCCATATATCCGGTGGCGGTTTCAATTACGCCGTTGATCTGACTAAATTTGGCGGCGACTCCCCAAAAACATCCGGCTGCAAAGGTGGCGGTTTCTATCATATTGATGATGTGCGAGACGTTTAGGAGTCAAATAAGGCTGCAATGCCTGAAATAACATCCTAGTGGGACTTCCACCCCTTGGTGGAATATAAGGGATTCGCAACCCTGACCATCCCATAACTGTTTATATGTCCCGACGCTTGGAGAAATCTAAGCAAGGCAGGGAACTCAAGGTCATAAACCAACTGAGAAATCAGGGCGTTAAGAGTAACGGCGATGTGCGAGACGTTTAGGAGTGAAATAGGGCTGCAATGCCTTAAATAACCTCCTAGTGGGACTTCCACCCCTTGGTGGAATATAAGGGATTCGCACCCCTGACCATCCCATAACTATCTATGTGTCTCAACATCTGGCTTCGACAACCAGATAAGGCAGAGAGACTCAAGGTCAAGACTGAGCGAAAAAAAGAGGGGAGTTGTGAACCCCTTGAGTATAACGTAAGGTTGAGAGTAACGGCGATAGCCACCCCCAGTTTTGGGAATCATAACCCCAGGATTGAAGCGGGGAACGGAAGGCGTGAAGTAGAACCTACTACCAGAGGCGACCACTGCCAACCATCCATGATTAGGGAAACCGAATGTCCGGCTTGAACCATCGTAATACTCTAGTAGCGAAATAGGTTGATACGCTGCGCTCAAAAGAGCACGGGGAAAAGAAGGGGTATATTACCACCACCTTCACAGACCTTTAAAGTACCCCGGTGGATAGGACGAATCTAAAGATGGAATGCCCGCATAGATGGAACGTTTAAACCCCTCATTGGCTCTCAAGTGGCAGGATGTACTTGTGGAGTAGCGAAAAGTGTAAGCGTATGCCTTTAAGGGAAAAGGATGTGACTGAAAGCTAATGCCTAACTGTAATGGTTAGGATATGCCCACTAGTCACGGTGTGGATATAGAGACCACAACAACTAAGAGTGTTATGACGAAAACGAGTTAATGACTACGTGTGTATATAGCTCCGAAAGTTGAGGTCATAAAGCAGGGGGTTGTAGCCCTGTTCCCACTGACAAAGGGGTATTCACATCAGGAGCCGTATGAGATGAAAGTCTCAAGTACGGTTTTGAAGTGGAGTCGGGGAAGGTGACTTCCCTTTCGACCATAACAGCCACCCCCAGTTTTGAGAATCACAACCCCAGGACTGAAGCGGGGAACGGAAGGCGTGAGGGAAACCTATTCCCAATAATCCGACCACTGCCAACCATCCATGATTAGGGAAACCGAATGTCCGGCTTGAACCATCGTAAATATGAAGTAGCGAAATAGGTTGATACGCTGCGTTCAAAAGAACAAGGGGAAAAGTAGGGTAATTTTATCATCACCTACACAGACCTTTAAAAGTACCCCGGTGGAGAGGACAAGTCTAAAGATGGAATGCCCATATAAACGGAACGTTTTAAGTCCTCCTGGACTCTGATTATCTGGTCGAGATATCAGTAGGAATAAGTGTAACCGCAAGTCCTAGAGGATGTGAGATGTGACCAAAAGCCAACGCCCTACCGTAATAGCAGGGATATGCTAACAGGTCACGGTTTGATTGTAAAGAAATAGAGCCTAGTAGGTGTACAAATGGCGATAGCGAGTTTAAAGAAAGGGTTTGGGAAACCAAAACCAATCAAGACTACGAACAACGCATGGAAGACAATCCCATGGACTAAGGTTCAACGGAAAGTTTTCAAGCTCCAAAAGAGTATATTTCGAGCAGCTAAATCGGGACAAAATGCTAAGGCACGAAGGTGGCAACGTCTACTGGTGAAATCGTATTATGCCCGGCTCTTAGCAGTGCGGCTGTAGGGGCGGGTTCCACGGTCAGCCATGCTTCCCAACAGTCAGCTTAATAAACCCGCCCCCCCAAGCGGGTCAAGGCAAGAAAACAGCCGGAGTTGATGGAGTAAGAGCAATCTCTTCAAGACAAAGGTTCGAGCTTGTTAAGAACATTAAGGGAAAACTCAAATCAAAACCACTGCGAAGGGTGTGGATTCCAAAACCTGGTAAGGATGAAAAACGCCCACTAGGCATACCCACAATCCAAGATAGAGCAAGGCAAGCCTTGGTTAAGTCGGCTCTCGAACCTGAATGGGAATCGAGATTTGAAAGCACAAGCTATGGGTTCCGTCCCGGACGGTCGGCTCATGATGCAATAGCACGAATTTACTCAAGTATCAACAAGGGTGAATATTATGTACTCGATGCTGATATAGCAAAATGCTCTTACCGTGAACCATGATTACCTACTGTCCAAAATTCATTGTCCAAGCAGCTTGAAGAGAGACCTGAAACAATGGCTCAAAGCTGGCGTGCTAGATAACGGTGTATTTGAGGATACAGAAACAGGGACACCTCAAGGAGGGGTAATAAGTCCAATACTCGCCAACATCGCACTGTTGGGAATGGAAAGGCTAGTTAAAGGAATGTATCCAAATAAAGGCACAGCCACTCAGGTAAACTTTATAAGATATGCCGATGATTTTGTGGTCATATCCAAAGACCTAGAAATCATTGAACAGTGCAAGACTGCTATTTCTGAATGGCTAAAACCTGTAGGACTAGAAATAAAACCTGAAAAGACTCGAATCTGTCATACACTCAAAACTATTGAGTATGACGGTAAAACAGAGAATCCAGGGTTTGACTTTCTCGGATTCAATATCAGGCAATATCCAGCAGGAAAATACAAATCTGGGAAAACAGGCGGGGGAGCAAGCCGATTAATCGGACATAAAACCCACATAAAACCCAGCAATAAAGCAGTTAAAGCTCACACAGAAGTGATTAAAAGTGCAATAGAACAACTCAAAACAGCACCTCAATCAACCCTGATAAGCAGACTAAACCCGATAATACGGGGATGGTCAAATTACTACTCAGCGGTAGTCTCAGTAGAGACCTTCAATAAGCTAGACTTCATAATCTGGCAAATGTTACGAGCATGGACATTATCAAGATGCGGAAAGGCAAGTCTCGAAAAGCTAAATAATTATTTCAGACATGGAACAATTAAACTTAGCAATGGGAAAGAAAGACATGAAAATTGGATATTCCAAACCAAAGATGGGTTACATCTATTCAAACACAACTGGACTCCAATTGTTAGACATACCCTAATACGCCCTGACGCAACACTTTATGACGGAAATTGGACTTACTGGGCAACCAGGAAAGGACAAGCAATCGGCACGCCAAATAGGGTAGCAAAACTACTCAAAAAGCAAAAAGGTAGATGTACCTGGTGTGGACAATTCTTTACCCCATCAGATATAGTTGAAGTAGACCACATTGTACCTAGAAGCCATGGCGGAAAGGATGAATACAAGAATATTCAATTATTACATCGCCATTGTCACGACAATAAAACAGCTCTTGATGAAGAGATGATGCTGTACTCTTAACAAGGAGACGGTCAAATTAGGAGCCGTATGAGGTGAAAGTCTCAAGTACGGTTCTGTATGGGAGGGGGAGATGGCGACATCTCTCTCGACCCCTACTCAGGGTTTATGGGAATTATGGATTTTGATTATAGATATGATTATATAGTGCGAAACGTTCAGGTATGAAATAAGGCTGCAATGCCCGAAATAACCGCCTGGTGGGGACTTTAACCCCTTGGTTAAATATAAGGAACGCACTCCTGACCATCCCTATAACTGTTTGTACGTCCCGAAGTTTAGTATCATAACGATACAAACGAGGCAGGGAACCCAAGGTCAAAACGAACTAACCTATACAAATTACTTATAGTAAGACTAAAAATAGATAAGTAGAAGTTAGGGAGTCAGGGTAACGGCGATAGCCACCCCCAGTTTTGGGAATCATAACCCCAGGATTGAAGCGGGGAACGGAAGGCGTGAAGTAGAACCTACTACCAGAAAGCGACCACTGCCAACCATCCATGATTAGGGAAACCGAATGTCCGGCTTGAACCATCGTCACTAATAAGCAGCGAAATAGGTTGATACGCTGCGCTCAAAAGAGTATAGGGAAAAGTAGGGTATTTATATTATCACCTACACAGACCTTTAAAAGTACCCCGGTGGAAAGGACAAATCTAAAGATGGAATGCCCATATAAACGGAACGTTTTAACCCCTCTTGGGCTCTGACAATCTGGTCGAGAGAGTCAGTAGTGAAAGTGTAAGCGCAAGCCCATTAGGGGGTGAGATGTGACCAGAAGCCAATGCCCGACTGTAATGGTAGGGATATGCTAACAGGTCACGGTTTGATTGTAAGAATAGAGTCTAGTAGGTGTACAAATGGCGATAGCGAGTTTAAAGAAAGGGTTTGGGAAACCAAAACTAATCAAGACTACGAACAACGCATGGAAGGCCATCCCATGGACTAAGGTTCAACGGAAAGTCTTCAAGCTCCAAAAGAGTATATTTCAAGCGGCTAAATCGGGACAAGACGCAAAGGCACGAAGGTGGCAACGTCTACTGGTGAAATCATATTATGCCCGACTCTTAGCAGTGCGACTGTAGGGGCGGGTTCCACGGTCAGCCATGCTTCCCAACAGTCAGCTTAATAAACCCGCCCCCCAAGCGGGTCAAGGCAAGAAAACAGCCGGAGTTGATGGAATAAGAGTAATCTCTCCACGACAAAGGTTAGAACTTGTTGAAAACATTAAGGGAAACCTCAAAGCAAAACCACTGCGACGGGTTTGGATTCCAAAACCTGGTAGGGATGAAAAAAGCTGGAATAGGAATACCCACAATCCAAGATAGAGCAAGGCAAGCCTTGGTTAAGTCGGCTCTCGAACCTGAATGGGAATCGAGATTTGAAGGCACAAGCTACGGGTTCCGTCCTGGACGGTCAGCCCACGATGCAATAAGCAGAATTTATACTGCCATAAATCAAGGACAATACTATGTTCTTGATGCCGATATAGCAAAATGCTCTTACCGTGAACCATGATTACCTACTGTCCAAAATTCATTGTTCAAGCAGCCTAAAGAAAGACCTAAAACAATGGCTCAAATCGGGTGTGCTGGATAACGACGTATTTGAGGATACAGAAGCAGGGACACCTCAAGGAGGGGTAATAAGTCCAATACTCGCCAAGATCGCACTGTTGGGAATAGAAAGGCTAGTTAAAGGAATGTATCCAAATAAAGGCACAGCCACTCAGGTGAACCTTATAAGATATGCCGATGATTTTGTGGTCATCTCCAAAGACCTAGGAATCATTGAACAGTGCAAAACTGCTATTTCTGAATGGCTAAAACCTGTAGGACTAGAAATAAAACCTGAAAAGACTCGAATCTGTCATACACTCAAAACTATTGAGTATGGCGGCAAGACAGAGAATCCAGGGTTCGACTTTCTAGGATTCAATATCAGGCAATACCCCGTAGGAAAACACAAGACTGGAAAAAGCACAAATGGGAAACCATTAGGGTTCAAAACCCTTATAAAACCCAGCAATAAAGCAGTCAAAGCCAACACAGAAGTGATTAAAGGTGTAATAGAACAACATAAAACAGCACCTCAATCAGCCCTGATTAACAAACTAAACCTAATTATTCGGGGATGGTCAAATTATTACTCAGCGGTAGTCTCATCAGAGACCTTCAATAAGCTAGACAAAACAGTTTGGCAAATATTAAGGGCATGGACAGTTTCAAGATGCAATAAGGCAAATTACGAAAAGCTAAGGAATTACTTCAGAAGTGGAATAGTTAAACTTAGCAATGGTAAAGAAAGACATGAAACTTGGTTGTTCCAAACCAAAGATGGGTTACATCTATATAAACACAACTGGACTCCAATTGTCAGACATACCTTAATACGCCCAAAAGCAACACCATACGACGGAAACTGGACTTACTGGGCAACCAGGAAAGGACAAGCAATCGACACGCCAACTAGGGTAGCAAAACTTCTCAAAAAAAAAGGTAGATGTACCTGGTGTGGGCAATACTTTACCCCATCAGACTTAATTGAAGTAGACCACGTTGTACCTAGAAGCCAAGGCGGAAAGGATGAATACAAGAATCTTCAACTATTACATCGCCATTGTCACGATGATAAGACAGCTCTTGATGAAGAGATGTAGCTGTACTCTTAACAAGGAGATGGTCAAACTAGGAGCCGTATGAGGTGAAAGTCTCATGTACGGTTCTGCTGCTGAATGGGAGGGGTAGACCGTGAGGTCTATCTCGACCCCTAATACTGATCCGATACCTAAATTTTAGAAATTTTGGCGATCGCCTACTCAAAACATCGCCAAACCCGCTACAACAAGATAAGAGGTGCGAAACGTTCAGGCACGCGCATAGGGTTGCAATACCCGAAATAACTACCCGGTGGGACTTCCACCCCTTGGTGGAATATAGGGAGTCGCTTCCCTGACCATCCCATAACTGTTTATATGTCCCGACGTTTGGAAAAATCCAAACAAGGCAGGGAACTTAAGGTCATGAACAAACTGAGAAATCAGGGAGTAAAGAGTAACGGTGACAGCCACCCCCAGTTTTGGGAATCATAACCCCAGGACTGAAGCGGGGAACGGAAGGCGTGAAGTAGAACCTACTACCAGATGCGACCACTGCCAACCATCCATGATTAGGGAAACCGAATGTCCGGCTTGAACCATCGTCATTATTGAGCAGCGAAACAGGTTGACACGCTGCGCTCAAAAGAGCAAGGGGAAAAGTAGGGGTTTCTCTTTACTACCTACACAGACCTTTAAAAGTACCCCGGTGGAAAGGACAAATCTAAAGATGGAATGCCCATATAAATGGAACGTTTTAAGTCCTCCTAGACTCTGATTATTTGGTCGAAATATCAGTAGGGATAAGTGTAACCGCAAGTCTTAGAGGATGTGAGATGTGACCAAAAGCCAACGCCCTGCTGTAATGGTAGGGATATGCTAACAGGTCACGGTTTGATTGTAAGGAATGAAGTCTAGTAGGTGTACAAATGGCGATAGCGAGTTTAAAGAGAGGATTTGGCAAACCCAGACCAATCAAGACTACGAACAACGCATGGAAGGCAATCCCATGGACTAAGGTTCAACGGAAAGTATTCAAGCTCCAAAAGAGTATATTCCAAGCAGCTAAATCGGGACAAGACGCAAAGGCACGAAGGTGGCAACGTCTATTGGTGAAGTCATATTATGCCCGACTCCTAGCAGTGCGACTGTAGGGGCGGGTTCCACGGTCAGCCATGCTTCCCAACAGTCAGCTTAATAAACCCGCCCCCCAGGCGGGTCAAGGCAAGAAGACAGCCGGTGTTGATGGAGTAAGAGCCATCACTCCAAGACAAAGGCTCGAACTTGTTAAGAACATTAAAGGAAATCTCAAAGCAAAACCACTGCGACGGGTGTGGATTCCAAAACCTGGTAGGGATGAAAAAAGCTGGAATAGGAATTCCCACAATCCAAGATAGAGCGAGGCAAGCCTTGGTTAAAACGGCTCTCGAACCTGAATGGGAATCGAGATTTGAAGGCACAAGCTATGGGTTCCGTCCTGGACGGTCAGCCCAGGATGCAATAGGCAGGATTTACGCTGCCATTAATAAAGGACAATATTATGTTCTTGATGCAGATATAGCGAAATGCTCTTACCGTGAACCATGATTACCTACTGTCCAAAATTCATTGTCCAAGCTGCCTAAAAAGAGACCTGAAACAATGGCTCAAAGCAGGTGTGCTAGATAACGGTGTATTTGAGGATACAGAAGCAGGGACACCTCAAGGAGGGGTAATAAGTCCAATACTCGCTAACATCGAACTGTTGGGGATGATTAGGTTAATTGAAAAACTGTACCCTAAGAAAACAGACAATCGCCCGTATGCGAATGTCATAAGATACGCCGATGATTTTGTGGTCATCTCAAAAGACCTAGGAATCATTGAACAGTGCCAAACTGCAATCACCGAATGGTTAAAACCCGTAGGCTTAGAAATAAAACCTGAAAAAACTCGAATCTGCCACACGCTCAAATCTATTGAGTATGATGGTAAAACAGAAAAACCAGGGTTCGACTTTCTAGGATTCAATATCAGGCAACATCCAGTAGGAAAATATAAAACTGGAAAAACAGGGGGACGTAAGAGCCGATTAATCGGACATAAAACCCACATAAAACCCAGCCCAAAAGCAGTTGCCCACACATAAGCGATAAAAGGTGTAATTAAACAATCTAAAACTGCACCTCAATCAGCCCTGATTAAACATCTAAACCCGATGATTCGGTGATGGACAAATTATTATTCAGCGGTAGTCTCAACAGAGACCTTCAATAAGCTAGACAACATAGTTTGGCAAATGTTACGGGCATGGACAAAATCAAGATGCCAAAAGGCAAGTTACGAAAAGCTAGGAAACTATTTCAGACATGGAATGGTTAAACTTAGCAATGGGAAAGAAAGGCATGAATCTTGGTTATTCCAGACCAAAGATGGAATCCAATTATGGAAACATAAGTGGACTCCAATTGTCAGACACACCCTAATACGCCCGGAAGCAACACTTTATGACGGAAATTGGACTTACTGGGCAAACAGGAAAGGACAAGCAATCGATACGCCAAATAGAGTTGCAAAACTACTCAAGAAATAAAAAGGTAGATGTACCTGGTGTGGGCAATTCTTTACCCCGTCAGACTTTATTGAAGTAGACCATATTGTACCTAGAAGCCAAGGCGGAAAGGATGAATACAAGAATCTTCAACTATTACATCGCCATTGTCACGATGATAAAACAGCTCTTGATGAAGAGATGATGCTGTACTCTTAACAAGGAGACGGTCAAACTAGGAGCCGTATGAGGTGAAAGTCTCATGTACGGTTCTGCTGCTGAATGGGAGGGGTAGACCGTGAGGTCTATCTCGACCCCTAATAGTTTGATAATTGAATCCTAATGGCAACTTATTTAGTTACGGGTGCTACCGGAGGAATTGGCTTAGAATTTTGTCGTCAATTATGCGATCGCCAAGAAACTGTGATTGCAGTCTGTCGCCATTCTAGCGCCGAATTAGAATAATTAGGGGTGCGAGTCGAGTCTGGGTGTGATATCACCTCCCCAGAAGCCGTCAGTAAGTTAGCCTCCAATTTAAAAGGTAGCACTATTGATGTACTGATTAACAACGCGGGTATTTTAAAGCGTAACACCCTGGAAAACCTGGATTTTGATAGTATCCGCCAACAGTTTGAAGTCAACGCCTTGGGACCCTTGAGAGTCACTTAGGCTTTACTCCCTCACCTCCAGTCTGGGTCAAAAATTGCTATAATCACCAGTCGCATGGGTTCTATTGGTGATAATACCTCCGGGAGTTCCTATGGTTATCGAATGTCTAAAGTCGCGGTAAGTATGGCGGGAAAATCTCTCTCCCATGACTTAAAACCCCGGGGAATTTCTGTAGGTATTTTACACCCAGGCTTAG